>SXIE01000310.1 GCA_005772945.1 Pseudomonadota bacterium | reverse complement strand
TCTCCAGGTCGACCTCGGCGGTCCCGTAGATCGATCCCAGGTTTTCCACCTCGATGCGCTGAAACCTCACGGGTGGTTCTCCCCCTCGAGCTCGAGAAAGGCCTTCTCGAGCTCGGCAGGGACCTCACCGCCTCGTTTGTATCGGTACAGGCGTCGGAAGAGCTCGAGGGGCGTCTGCTGGTTCAGCGCCGGGCGAGGCGCCTCGGCGCCCGGCTCCGGCGTCGGTGCCACCACCCGAACCTCGGCGAGCTCCGGCCGGTCGGCCTCCGCGCGACCCTCCCAGGCCGCCTGCACGGCCGCCCATCGGTCAGGGATCGCCACCGGCGAGGTCAGGCGCACATCCAGGAGCGGCGGCAGCTCCTCCGTCGGCCAGCGCAGGCCTCGGAGTCGGTCGCGCACCTCGTCCATGCTCCCCTCCACCCGAAGGATGGACCGAGCGGCTGGCACCCGGACCTCGGCGACCTCCGTCGAGCCTGTCGATGACAGGTCCACCTGCCAAATCCGGCGAGGCGTCTCGGCCTCCTCCACCCGCAAGGCCACGGGTGTGCCAGCGTACCACGCGGCGCTCTCCCCCAGGCGGTAGCTCCGGTGGATGTGGCCCAGGGCCACATAAGCGAAGCCCGGGTCGAACACGTCCACCGGCAGCGCCCCCAGGGCGTCGAAGAGATGTGTCGGGCGCGGCGCGTCCCCTCGCAGCTCGCCGTGGGTCCCACACGCCAGGTGCCCGGTGGCCAGGAGCGGCAAACCCGGCCACGCGGCCCGCGCGCGGTCGGCCAGGCGCGCGTACAGGCTGCGGAAGCGGCCCGCCAGGTCGCGCCGGACCTCGATGGGGTCGGACCAGGTGTTCAGGCCCAGCCGATGTTCGTGCACATAGGGCAGCGCCACGACCACCGCCTCGGGCTGGCCGGAGGTGCCTGTCAGCGGCCAGACGACCTCGGCCTCCCGGGCCTGCTCGTAGCCCCCGACCACGTGCACCCGCAGCGCCTGCAGGACCTCCCGGGGCGCGTCCAGCCTCGCCGGCGAGTCATGGTTGCCACCCACTACGACCACCTGCCGATGAACCCCATCCGCCTGCGCGTCGGCGGCGACACCCGCCAGAAATCCATAATAAGCCGACTGCGCCTCGGCCGAGGGGAGCGAGCTGTCGAAGACATCGCCGGCCACCACGAGCGCGTCCACCGCCTCCGCCCGCAGCGTCCCCCGCAGCCAGCTCAGGAAGCGTGCGTGCTCGCGGGCCCGCGACGCGAGGTGGAAGCTCGCCCCGAGGTGCCAGTCCGAGGTGTGGAGGATGCGCAACACCGGCACGCCGACGGCCGCGACCGTGAAAGAAAATACGTCCGGCTCGAGGGTCGGGGACACCCCAAACCACTCGACCGGACGGTGTCTCGTTCAGAGAGAGAACGCCGTAAGCTGAACACCCTTTCAGCCAGAAGTCCAGGCCGAAGTCGGCCATCTTCGATCAAGCGCTTTAGTTACGGGATGTTATGCGATCGCGGCGGCGACCGGGAACCGCGGGCCGCACGCGGTCCATATGCACGGCGCCGATCCGACTCCGGCCGCGCTCACAGCTTGGCGTAGTACCAGGGGCCGCCGTCCTCGAACCGAAACAGGGGCCAGGTCTCGGTCTCCTCGTCGTTGCGCGCCCCCTTTCGGTAGGTGAGCGTGACGTGGGCCTTCAGGATCGTGAGGGGGGCCGCGACCTCGCACCCGCTGTAGCTGTCGCCCGGCGCGTACGCGCGCGGCGCGCCCTCGAATGACACGATGCGGACCTGCATCCGCGCCGCGCGAAAGGCGGCGAACTCGGTGTCCACCTCGTCGCGCGCCCGCGCCCGCTGGTCCAACAGGCGCCCGGATGGTTTGCACACAAAGTGTTTTCGAAGCGCCTCGGCGGGCGGCAGGAGGCCGACCAGGAGATCCGTCTTGCCGTCATTCCACGCGCGCACGACCGCCTCGGCGACGGCGCGCGGCGAGTCTTGCGTGGCGCCCTGGGCGCAGCACGCGAGGACGAGCGTCGCCGCGAGGAAGGAGCGATTCATCGCCACGGGCTAGCACAGATGGGGCGATCTGTCTTGCGGTTGCGGGGCTACGAGGCACGTGCCGCGAGTTGCCCACAGGCGGCGCGGACGTCGCCGCCGCCGCTGTAGCGACGATGGGCGGCGATGCCTTCGGCGAAGAGGACGGCGCGAAAGGCGAGCTCGCGCGCGAGGTCGCTGCGGGTGAAGGGGTCGCGCTCGGGGCTCGAAGACTCGCGGGCTTCGGGGGCGAGTGTCGGGTTCGCGCCGATCGGGTTGTAGGCGATGAGCGTGATGCGCGGCGCCTTGCCGGTCCGGGTCGCAAAGTCGCGGGCGAGCGCGGCGAGGGCGCGCGCGTCGTCGTCGTGATCGTTGACGCCGGCGAGAAGCGTCACGGCCCAGAGCGGCGCGAGGCCGGTCGCGTGGACGTGGTCGGCGGCGGCCTCGAGCGTCTCCGCGAGCGGGTGGGCGCGGGCGATCGGCATGAGCGCGCGGCGGGTCTCGGGGCGGGCGGAGGCGATCGAGATCCCGAGGCGCACCTTGGGGGCGTCGCTGGCGAGGCGGCGGATCCCCGCCGGGAGTCCCGCGGTGCACACGGTCATGGCGCGCTGATCGATCGCGAGGCCGGAGGGGTCGCGGAGCGCCTCGATGGCGGCGAGGACGCGGTCGAGGTTCGCGAGCGGCTCGCCCATGCCCTGAAAGACCAGGCCGTGAACGCGGGGGCGGCGGCCGGGCTCGGCGGGGAGGGTGTCGCGGACCTGGCGGACCTGCTCGACGATCTCCCAGGCCTCGAGGTTACGGCGCAGGCCGAGGCGCCCGGTCGCGCAGAAGGCGCACGCCAGGGCGCAGCCGACCTGGGAGCTGACGCAGACGCTGACGCGGCCGGGGCGCTCGAGCGGGATCCGCACGGTCTCGATGCGCTGGCCGTCGTGCGTCTCGAAGAGGAACTTCGCAAAGGGATCGACGCTGCTCTCTTCGCGCGCGAGGCAGCGCAGCGTCGGCACGTGGGCGCCGGCGCGGAGGGCGTCGTGGATCGGGCGGCGCAGTTGGGCGAGCGGGGCGCTTGGATCCCAGCCGCGATCGACGGCGCTCACGACCTTGCGGGCCTCGCGCGGGAGCATGCCCGGGACGCGCGCGGCGAGAGCCTCGGCGCTGAAGCCTTGCAGGGCGATGCAAGTGTGGCCGATCTGGATGGGGGGCTCGGGGCTCACGCGCCGCCGAGGCTAGCATGCGGGGTCGGGATCAGGCGACGACGACGGTGCGGCCCGTCTCAGCGGCGAGCTCCTTGGCGCGGCGCTGGGCCTTGGACTTGGTCGGGAAGGTCTCGAGCGCGAGGCCGGTCCCGAGGACGGCCCACTTGGCGCCGAGGCGTTTCACGCGGACCGGGCTGTCGGTGAGGTCGGTGATCGGCGCGGGGGGGAGGGCGAGGGGGACGTTGTCGAGAGCGGGCGCGGCCGCGGCCACCGGCGCGTACTCGGACGCGGGCACGCACTCGGCCACGGGCACGCACTCGGACGCGGGCGCGCACTCGGTCTCGGGCACGCACTCGGACTCGGCCACGGGCGCGGCCACGCACTCGGGCACGGCCACGCACTCGGGCTCGCACTCGGACACGCACTCGGGCGCGGCCTCGACCACAGGCGCAGCTTCGATCACGGCCACCGGCGCGGGCGCCGCCACGGCCACCGCCGACGGCACGAAGCTCCGGATCACGGCGGCCGCCTCGGAAATCGGGCGCGGCGCGGGGCGCGGGATCTCGACCTTGGGCGCCTCGTAGCGCTCGGTCAGCGTGCCGCCTGGTCCGAAGACGAGGCACGCGACGCCGTCGTCCTTGGCGAGCGCCTGTGCGCGCCGGACGGCGTCCTCGCGGTTGTTGAACGTGTATTTCGGATCGGCGTCGTTGGCGCGGCGCAGAATCCATTTGCTCTGCCGCGGTTGCACGAGCCACGCCGCGTTCCCGGCGCCCCTGGCCGGGAGCCGCCCCGACTTCCACTCGGTCGCGAGCGTGACCGCCGTGCCGAGCACCGTCGTCGGCCGCGGCCCCCGTGCGCCGAGCTGGTCCGCGTACTCGAGCGCCTTCTGCCGCACGTCCTCGGTCAGGTTCTTGAGCGCGGGCAGCTTCGCGAGATCGATCGTCATCGGGTGTCCTCCGGGGGTCGAGGGCCCGAGCGTAGCCCGGCGGTCCGAGCCAGCAAGAAAATCGATCGCGCGGAGCGCACCGCGCGCACGCCTGCGACGAGATCAGGCTAGAGCGTCGCGCGCTTCTGGCAGGCCTTCTTGTGGCCGCCCAGGCACGCCTCCTGGTAGAGGCGCGTGGCGTCGACGAAGCTCTTGGCGACCCCGCGCCCATCATTATGGAGATCGCCGAGGTTCGCGCAGGCGACCATCACCTTGGCGTCGCAGGCGACCTGGAAGAGCTTGGCGGCGGCGGCTTCGTCCTTGGCGACCCCGCGCCCGGCCCCGTAGACGATCGCGAGATCGTTGCACGCCGCTGCAAGTCTGCCGTCGCACCCCTTGGCAAGGGCCGCGGCCGCGGCGGCCTCGTCGCGCTGCACACCGTCGCCTTTCGAGAGGAGTCCGCCGAGGGCGTGGCAGGCCTTGGCCTGGCCGCCGTCGCAGCCCACGCGAAAGACCGAGGCGGCGCGCGGGAGGTCCTTCACCAGGTGAAGGCCGTCGCTCAGCAGCTGACCCAAGTGGAAGCAGGCGTCGCCGTTGCCGAGGGCGCAGCCGCGATCGTACCACTTGGCGGCGGCGTCATGATCCTGGGCAGCCTCGACGCCGCCACGGTGGTAGGCGCCGCCGACCTCGAAGCACGAGACGGCGTCGTTCGCCTCGCATTGGGCGGTGTTCTTGGCGAGCGCGGACTGACAGTCAGGCAAGCCGAGCTGCTGGAGGGCGCGCTTGCGTACGCGTCCGAGCGCGTCGTCGATGAGGACGTTGGCGGGCGGGCGGTAGCCCTGCTTCTTCATGAAGCTGATCGACGCAGCATTGGTCTCGGTCACTGCGAAGGCGGTCTCGAGCACCGGCTTCTCGCCGAGGCTGAACACGAAGACCCACCCGGACCACAAAGCCGGCTTCTCGATGATGTAGTCGCCGCTGTCGGATTTGACCCCAACGCTGCCGATTTCGACATGGCCGGGCCGGAAGATGCCGACGCGCTTGGTTCGGCCGAGCGTCTGGAGTGCGCCGAGATCGTTGATGATCTCGCCACGAAGCGAATCGGAGGTGGTCCGCGCCTCGGCGTCCTTGGTCGAGTCCATCATCGCGAACGGACCCGAGGTGAGGCGCAGGCGTTCGGCGCCCTCGACACCGTCGTTCTGGTCGAGGAGATACTTCAGCTGGGCCTCGCTCAAGGTCTCGAGGCCAGCCGTCGGGATGGTTCCGGCGCAGGCGGCCGCGCGTTCGCTGCCCGGTGCCGGGAGCTGCGCGCTCATGGCCTCGAGGGCGGCGACGGTCGGCGCGAACTGCGTGAGCTGCGCGCGATACTTGGCGACGTCCTCGTCAGACGCACCACAGGCGGCCCAGGCCGCCGTCGTGAGAATGAGCGCGCCTGCGGTCCAAGACGTTGTGAAGAGTGACAGTGACATGAGACCTCCCGCGTGAGTGCCCCCGGAAAGAGCCACACGAAGGATGCGGTCAACGACGTCGGCGCGTCGGCGCGAGAAACGGTGTTCTCCAGTCGGGGATGGATTGTCGTGCGGGGGTGGACCTGCTAGGCGGGGGGCATGTCGATCTCGGATCCATCGAACCCACGTCCGCCCGCCGGCAGTGGCCCTGCGCTTGGTCCCGGGGACCCGGTTGTGTTTGTCGACCGCGAGGGGCGCGAGCACTACGCGATCCTCGTGGCCGGCGCCGTCGAGGACTTGCGCGGCAACCGCATCCCGCACGACCGCTTGTTCGGCAGCCCCGAGGGCCTGCGCGTGCGCGGCAGTCACGCGGTCGAGTTCCGCGTCGTGCGCGCGACCCTCGCCCAGTACGTGCGCTACATGAAGCGTCATGCGCAGATCATCTATCCGAAGGATCTGGCGCTGCTCGTGGCGTACGCCGACATCTTTCCGGGCGCGCGCGTCATCGAGGGCGGCTATGGCTCGGGCGCCTTGTCGCTGGCGCTGCTCAGGGCTATCGGGCCGCGCACGCTCGGTGGGCGCCTCGTGACCTACGAGCTGCGCACCGAGGCGAAGAACCGCGCCGACAAGAACGTGCGCGTGCTGCTCGGCGACGCGGCGTACGACCACGAGGTCAAGCTCGCGGATATCTACGAGGGGATCGGCGAGCAGGGGGTCGACCGCGTGGTCGTCGACGTGCCCGAGCCGTGGACGATGGCCGCGCACGCCGCCGAGGCGCTGCTGCCGGGCGGGATCTTCGCGGCGTACGTGCCGACCGTCGTGCAGATGCAGCGGCTCGTGCTGGCGCTGCAAGAGACACGGCGATTCCTGCGGGCCGAGGCCATCGAGACGATCGAGCGCCCCTGGTTCGTGACCAAGGAGAGCGTGCGACCCGAGCAGAAGATCATCGGCCACACGGGCTTTCTCATCTTCGCCCGCACGGTGAGCAGCGCCTACATCGACTGCGTGAGCTGACGACCCGCGCGCTCAGCCGGCCGCGAGCTTGTCGATCCGTCGCTGCAGGTACGGCGAGAACCACCCGACGTACTTGGCCTGCACGTCCGGGCGCAGCCAGTCGCGGCCCGTCACCTTGCCGCGGCAGCTGGACGTGCCGCAGGCGCACTGGAACTCGTCGTAATCCGACGAGTCGGTCGTGGCGTAGTCGAAGCAGATCTCCTCGCCCACCGCGAGGTCGCGCATCGCCATCAGCGCGATCTGTCCTTTGATCCCCGCGTTGGGCTCGCACGAGTGATTCGCGTAGTCCGCCGGCTCGGGGTCGCGATGCGGCACCAGATACAGACCCTCTTCGACCTGCACGGTGTGGATCTGCTGCGTCTCGGTGCACTGCGCGAGCTGCTCGCGATTCAAGACGTCGCCGCCCCAGCAACAGAGGAGCTCACCCGCCGCGAACGGGCGCGTCGTGTAGATCCCCTTGCCCTTGGCCGGCACGCGGACTTCGGCCACGAGGCCCGGTGCGAAATAGTGCGTCGTTCGGAATGTCATCGTCAGCCCTTCAGCGGTCTAGCGTCCCAGTGCCATTTTGATGTGATTTGGGAGCGCAAACGTCGCCCGCTGCATCTCCCGCGTCCAGTACTTCGAGCGCGCCTCGATGCGCGCCGCGCGCTCGGCGACGACCGCGAAGCGATCGACCGAGCCCCCGTTCGACGCCCAGGTCCACGACCACGACCCCGAGGGATACAGCGGCACCGTCGCATACAAAGGATGCGCCTCGCCGAAGGTCGCGGCGATCGTCCGGATCATCGCCAAGTGCACGTTCTTGTTCACGATCGGCGACTCGGACTGGGTGATGAAGACGCCGCGCGGGCCGAGCAGGCGCTTGCAGCCGGCGTAGAACGACGCATCGAAGAGGCCGACCGCCGGGCCGACCGGATCGGACCCGTCCACGATGACGACATCGTAGGGTGGGGCCGCCGCCTCGCGCACATAGGCGATGCCGTCGCCGATCGTGACGTGAAGGCGCGGGTCGTCCCAGGCGCTGCCGATCGTCGGCAGGTGCTCGCGGGACGCCGCGACGACCATCGCGTCGATCTCGACGAGGTCGACGCGGGCGACCTCGGGGTGGCTCAGGACCTCGCGCGCGGTCCCGCCGTCGCCGCCGCCGATGATGAGCACGCGCTGGATCGACGGGGCGACCGCGAGCGCCGTGTGAGCGATGAGCTCGTGGTAGATGTACTCGTCGGCCTCCGACGTCATCCACATCTCATCGAGCAGGAGGGCCCGTCCGAAGGCCGTCGTCTCGATGACCGCGATCTTCTGGAACGCGCTCTCGCCCATGAAGAGCGTGCGTTCGCAACGCAGCCCGAAGCGCAGCTTGTCCTCGTGGACCTCGTCGTACCAAAGCGGCATGTCGCCTCCGCGTCAGACGATGCCCCTTACAGCAAGCCGCGCTGCTTGGCGAGTGCGCTCAGCGGCCGCCGCTAGGGCGGGCGCGGCGACGCCGCGAGAGAGCAAGGTACGCGAAGTACGCGCCGAAGGCGCCCAGCCCGACGATGGTCCAATCGGGTCCGGCGCTGCAGCCGCCGCCTTCGACCATGAACGTCGAGGGCCCCTTGTGGCCCTTCACGTCGTCCGAGGCGTCGTTCGGGTCGCGCTCGTCCGCGTCGACGCGGCCGTTCTTGTTGGTGTCCTCGGCGCCGTCCGAGACCGAGCCGTCGTCGGTGTCCACGTCGAGCGGGCTCGTCACGGTCAGCGGATTGCGGTCCGCGATGAACGTGAGGGGATCGGTGTCGGTCCCTTCCGCCGCGATGTTGCCCTTCTCGGTTCCGTCCTGCAGGCCGTCGCCGTCGGTGTCGAGCGCGTTGGGATCGGTCTCGCCGGTGCCCGTCGTGTTCGTGGCGCCAAGGCTGTTGTCGACGCGTCCGTTGGCGTTGGCGTCCTCGTGACCGTCGGTGATGCTGTCGTCGTCGCTGTCGTCGTCGAGCGGATCGGTCGTGGACTCGGAGTCGAGGTCCGGCTCCCAGCGCGCGTAGTCGGTGCCGACGTAGGCGACGCCCGCGACGCTGACGCCCGGCAGCACCGGCTTGGTGACGCCGAGCTCGAGGCCGTCGCAGAGGCCGTCGAGGTCGGTGTCGCAGACGAACGGATCGGTTTGAAACGTGATCACTTCGTCGCCGTCGCTGACGCCGTCGTCGTCGGTGTCGGCATCGAGCGGGTTCGTGTCGACCTCGGGGTCACGGCGGACGGGATCGGCGCCGCCCGCGACCTCGACGCCGTCCTTGATGCGGTCGTGATCGGTGTCGGGATCGTCGGGATCGGTCCCGATCTCCTCCTCGATGTCGTCCGCGATTCCGTCCTGGTCGCGGTCCGACAGACGCAGCGTCACCAGCGCGACATCGCGAGCGCCGCGCGCGTCGACGATCTCGTAACGCATCCCGAGGACGGCCCCAAGCGCGACCGCGGGCCCAGTGCCACCGCCCGGCAAGAGCGCGCGCGGCTTGTACGTGAGGTCGCCGTCGGGCAGCAGCGAGACCAGACCGTCCGAGGGCTCCGTGAAGCTCGCGATGAACCTCGCGTCGCCGTCGAGATCGCTGTCGTTTTGCTGCACAGCGAGGGCGGTCGACTGGATCGAGGAGACGACGTAGTCGTCGTCGACCGCGTCCGGCGGCCGATTGAAGGCGGGCGACACGCGGACGACGACGCGCTCGAGATCGGTGCCGCCGCGGCCGTCGCTGATCTTCACGTCGAAGGCGTCGTCCCCGACAAAGCCCAGGCTGGGCGAGTAGGTGATCGAGCCGTCGGCGTGGAGCGAGGCGGAGCCGTGGCCCGGGTCGGAGACCTCGAGGATGGCGAGCGCGTCGCCGTTCGGATCGATGTCGTTTTCGAGCGGGCGGATATCGAACGGGATCCCGACGGGGGTGGCGGCGAAGTCGTCGATGCCGATCGGCGGCTCGTTGAGGCCGGCGGTGACGGTGACGACGACCATGGCCGAGGCGCAGCTGCCGGCCGTGTCGCACACCGTGTAACAGAAGCGGTCGGTGCCGACGTAATAGGGGGTCGGCGTGTAGAGGACCGCCCCGCCGGGCCCGGGCGACGCCGCGCCGTGAGCGGGCGTGCAGGTGCCGCTCAGGACGAGCTGGTCCTGGCCGTCGAGCTCGACGTCGTTGACCAGCACGGCGATAGCCACGGTGGTCCCCTCGGGGGTGCTGGTCGCGTCGTCGACCGGCAGCGGGACGCGATTGGCGCCGGTGGACCCGCCGACCTTGACGACGACCGAGGCCGTCGCGCACAGGGCGTTCGGGTCGCAGACCGTGTAGGAGAAGAGGTCGATACCCTCGAAGCCCGCAAAGGGCGTGAAGCGAACGCGGCCGTCGTTCTGCCGGACGGCCGTCCCGTTTTGCGGCGGGTCGGTGATGGTCGGAAGCCCGAGCACCTCGCCGTCGATGTCGTAGTCGTTGGTCATGACGGCGATGTCCACGAACGCGTCGCGCTGGGTCGTCACCGCGTCGTCGCCGGCCCGCGGTCCGTCGTTGTCAGGGGCGACGTTGACGCGCACCCACGGGGTGGAGCAGCCGCCCCCGGCGAGGCAGGTCTCGTACTGGAAAAAGTCGATGCCGTTCCAATTTTCGGCCGGCCGGTAGCTGATGGTGCCGTCGGTCTCGCGCGTGGCGAGGCCGTGGCGCGGCTGCGTCTCGACGCCCTGGAGGACCAGGCGCGGGTCGTCGTTGACGGTGACCACGATGCGCACCGTCGTGTCCTCGACGGTCGAGGCCGCGTCGCCGAGCGCCGTCGCGCCGGAGAGCTCGCCGACGGTGACGGTGATGTTCGAGGTGGCGCAGGCGCCGTAGACGTCGCACACGGTGTAGTCGAACGACTCGACCCCGCGGAAGTCCGAACGCGGCTGGTAGATGACGCGGTTCTGCGGGTCGATGCTCGTGAAGTCCGCGTAGACGGTCTGCCCGAGCTGCTGGACGTGCAGCGCGTCGCCCTCGGGGTCCGTGTCGTTCTCGATCACGGCGATGGTCGCGGTGTTGCCGACGGTCGTCGCGGCGCGGTCGGGCAGGGGCATCGGGCGGCCGTTGACGCGCAGCGTGACATTACCCCGGCTCGGTGCTTTGCCGGTCGCCTTGAGGTCGTAACCGAAGCTGACCACGCCGTGGTAGCCGGCCGCCGGCGTAAACGAGAATGCGCCCGAGGTGCTGAACTCGAGCGTGCCCTGCTCGCTCGGCGGGCGCGTCGTCTCGAGCAGCTCGGCCCATGCCGCGAGGCCTTGCGGCGCGACGTCGTTGGCGATGACGCCGAAGATCTGCGGCACGACCAGCACCGTGTCCTGGTTGGTCTGGTACGAGTCGTCGACCGCCGTCGCCTCGTCGACCGGGACGCACTCGTTGATCCCGGCCGCGCACACCTCGTCGGGGCCGCAGTCCTCGTTGCCCGAGCACGGCACGCAGCGCGGTCCGCCCGCGACGTCCTTGCGGCAGGACGGTGCGAACGTGTCGCAGCCGAAGTCCACCCCGCCCTCGGGCAGGCTGTCGATGCACGGCACGCACAGATCGGGCTCGGCGACGGTGTCGCAGATCGGGCGCTGCGTCGTGCAGCCCTCGTCGCGCCCGCCGCCGGCCACGTCGTCGCGGCAGGCGACGCAGCCGCCGGTGAGCGGATCGCAGACGCCATCGTTGGGGCACGGCGCGCTCGTGTCGCAGCCGATGCAGCGCGGGCCGCCGATGGCGGTCGGGTCGCAGGCCGGCGCCACGTCCGAGCAGCCGGAGTCGGTCTCGCCCACGGGCCTATCGTCGCGGCAGGCGATGCATTGGATGGGCTGGAGTTCGGCGCCGCAGATCGGCTTGGCCGCGGGACAGCCCTCGTCGCGCCCGCCGTCGATATCGGTGTCCTGGCAGGTCACGCACAGGTTGCGGTCCTCGTCGCAGACCAGGCCGTTGGCGCAGTCGTCCGAGACGACGCAGCCGAGGCAGACGGCCCCGCTCGCTCCGCTCGGGTCGCAGCTCGGCAAGTTCGTCGAGCAGCCCGAGTCGACGCCCGAGCCGTGGTCGTCGATGCAGGTCACGCACGTCGCGGCGTCGCCCGAGCCCTTGCACACCGGGACGCCGGCGCGACAGCCGTTGTCGATGCCGCCCGCGGGCGCCGTGTCGCGACAGGCGACGCACATGCGCAGCCCAGGGCTGCAGACGGTGCCGGCGCCGCAGTCCGGATCGGCGAGGCACTTGACGCAGATATTGCCGCTACCGGCGACCGAGCAGGCCGGGCGATCCGCGGTGCAGCCGGCGTCGATCGCGCCGGACGCTTGCGTGTTGAGACAAGCAACGCACAGGTGCTGAGTCAGATCGCAGACCTCGCCGCCGTCGCAGTCGGCGTTGTTGATGCACTGCACGCACACGCGCGGCGTGCCGCCCAGGAAACAGACCGGGAGCGAGGCGTTGCAGCCGTTGTCGATGGCGCCCGCGTCCTCGTTGGCGTTGCACGGCACGCAGCCGAGCGCGCCCTCGACGACCTCGCAGTACGGCGTCGCGAGCGGGCAGCCGACGTCGGGCGTGGCGCCGACCTCGGTGTTGAGACACGGCGAGCACTGGTTCGCGAGCTGATCGCAGACCCCACCGGGGCAGCTCGCGTCGCCGGTACACTGGACGACGGCGACGTTGATCGTCGCGACCGAGCACACGCGGCCGTCGTTGGCCGGGAGCTCCTCGCAGACCTTCACGAAGCACGTCGCCGAGCCGCTCAGGCCCTGGACGGCGACCAGCGTCACGGCGCCGGTGATCGCGTCGACCGAGCAGGTCGCGATGCCGAGCGACTTCGCGGTACCGTAGGAGCCGTTGACCGTCGTCGCGACGTAGGTGTTCGTCACGCCGTCGACGTCGCCGTCGAGCGGGTCGTCGCCGCGGATGGCCCCGAAGTTCGTCAGGTAGAGCGAGCGCGGCAGCGTCGTGGACTCGCCGCCCGCGAGCTTGACGACTTGGTCCGAGAGCAGCGGGGGATCATTATAGATGACGGTCCAGGTGCCGGTGTCGCAGGCGAAGGGATCGCCGCTGTCGCACATCGTCACCGTCACGACCCAGGTCGCGCCGACCGTCGGGTTCTGTGGCACGAGCATGATGCTGCCATCGGCTTGAACGGCCGCGTTGGCGCCCCCCGCGATGGCGGCGAGCGTGCGCGTGTTGTTGATCGCGTCGTTGTCCGGGTCGTTGTAGACGGCGCTGGCGGCGAGCGTCACCGACGGCGTCCCGACGGCGATCCACTGGGTCTTGTCGGCGACGGCCGGCGGGCGGTTGACCTTGATGCGGACCGTCGCAGTGTCGCAAACGGCCGCGCTGTACGGGCTGCAGATGCTGTAGATGAAGCTGTCCTGGCCGCCGAAACCGGCGGGCGGGACGTAGGTCAGGAGGCCCGAGGCGGTGCTGTAGCTGATGATGCCGGCCGCGGTCGTCTGGGTCGCGAGCAGCGAGAAGGTCTGCGCGCTGACGAACTGATCGTTGGTCTGGAGGACGGTGGCGGCGAGCGACGTGGAGGTTCCGGCGACGACGTTCCAGTTGTCGTCGATCGCGTTGGGGGCGGGCGGGCTCGTGCAGGTGAAGAGCGCCTGATCGCAGTAGCCCGAGGCGCAGTCCGCGGGGATCTTGCAGCCGTTGCCGTTCTGGCACGGCGTGCAGCTGCCGCCGCAGTCGACGCCGGTTTCGTTGCCCGTGCCCGCGTCGTGAAGGTAGCCGTCCGTGCAGGTCGCGACGCGGCAGCCGTTCGTGCAGTCGTCGCGGTTGGACTGGTTCAGGTCGTCGCATTGCTCGTGCGGCGTGGCGGTAATGCCGTTACCGCAGCCGAGCACGCACACGCTGGGGGCGGTGGCCTGGTTGAGGCAGGCGTAGCCGGGCTCGATGCGGCAGCCCGTCGAGCAGCCGTCGCCCTCGACGTTGTTGTCGTCGTCGCATTCCTCGCCCGACTCGGCGCGGCCGTTGCCGCACCAGGTCGTCGCGCTGCAGTTGCCGGCGCAGCCTGCGAGCGCCGAGAGCCAGACGCCCGAGTCGAGGTACTGGTCGCCGGCGTCGCAGATGACGACGACCATGCGATGGACCTTGTCGGTGCCGCTGGGGAGGGGGAAGGAGCTGCGCAGGCGCGGGGTGAGGCCGTTGTACTCGGAGAGCTGGGGGGCGCCTTCGCCGTAGGTCTTGAGCACCTCGTCGCTGGCGAAGAAGGGGCCGTTGATGTTGATGTTGGCGCCGCTGGGGTCGAGCGCGAAGTTCGTGAACTGGGTGTCGCCGAAGGGGCGCACCCAGAACCCGAACGCGTCAGGGTAATCTCCGCCCACAGACTCGGGGTACTCCTCGGAGCCGAAGACGTAGTCGAGCTGGATGCCGTCGAAGCCCGGGTCGAGCGTGAAGTCGATCGTCAGCTTGACCACGTCGTGCGGGTTGATGGGGCCTGGTACGCCGTTGGCGTCGATTCGAGTCGCGCCGCCGATAAGCGAGGCGCAGAAAGGCTCCTGCTCGCCATTGCGGCCGGCCGGGGGCCCGATATCGGGGTTGAGGACGCCGGTGGCGCCTTCCTTGATCGGATTGCCCTGCGCGTTGACCGTGAACGGCAGCGAGCGGTTGGGCGGAACGGCGAGGGTGGCTTCGCCGCTGGTCATGATGAGACCGTTGGCGATCCCGAGCGGCCCGGCCGTGTAAGTGCCCGACACGGTGATGCCGGTGTAGCTCTCGGTCGCGCGCTTGGAAAACGGAAAGAGCGAGTACCAGCCGGGCGCGCCGGCCTCGTACTGCGCGCTCACGACGCGGACCCCCTTGGCGATGAGCGCGGTCGCCATCGTCGTGGGGTTCGTCGTGCCGGTGACGACCATGGGATCGGCGGCGTGGCCGGTTCCTGACGTGGCGATGGCGAGCGATGCGGTGGTGAGGGCCACCCATTTCGCTCCTGCCGCTCGCGCGGTGCTCGCGTGCTGTGCCGACAACTTGGCCTCGCACTGCTTGGGACTGCGACCCCGAGGGGGCGAAGTCGACACACGAGGTCCGGAGACGCCCGAAGGGAATCGGGCGAGGACGGACGGACCCCTAACCGCGGAGTGTACCGAGTTCGAGGGAAGATTCCAGTCCTCCACCCCTTCTTTGGTGCCGGTCGCCGCGACGGTTGTCGGCCGGCGGAGCTTGCCCGCCCCAGGCGCGGCGTGGCACGGTGCGCGGCGGAGGATCCGCACGTGCCAATCACCCTTCCGTCTGTGTCGTACGTCGCCGTGGCGGGTCTTGCGATCGGGCTGGGGTGTTCGCGCGACCCGGCGGGCGGGGCCGGCGAGGTCACCCCCGGCAGCGACGTGACGGCCGAGCCACCCGGCGACGGCAGCGCGAGCGATTCGGGGTCGAGCCCCGACGCCGGCGAGACGGGGCCCAATGATTCAGGCGACGATGCGAGCGGCGATTCAACCGGCGAGACGGACGCGGCCAGCGAGACCGAGACCAGCGCCTGCGGTAGCCCCAGGGCGTGCGCGTTGGCGGCCGAGGAGCGCACCGTGGCGCACCTCGCGGCGATCGCCCAGGACGACCCGTTGCTCTGGGCCTTTGCCCGCGAGATGCCCAAAGGCGGCGACCTGCATCACCACCTGTCGGGCGGGGTCTATGCCGAGACCTACCTCGATTGGGCGAGCACCGAGGGCGGCTACTGCATCACCACGGCGACCTTGTCCCTTGCATCCAGCTGCAGCGGTTCCGGCAAGGTCGAGATCCCTGGCGACGACGAGCCGCTCTACGCCGACATCGTGGCGGCCTGGTCGATGGAGGGCTTCGACCCCGACGGCCCCGAGAGTGGGCACGACCACTTCTTCGCGACGTTCGGCAAGTTCGGCGCCATCTCGGGGACGCATCACGGGCTCATGCTGGCCGACGTCCGGACGCGCGCGGCCGGCGAGAACGAGCACTACCTCGAGCTCATGTTGACCTCGAATTCGGCGGCGCAGGGGCTCGGCGAGGACAGCTGGTCGGGCGTTCTTTCCAAGGCCGATCTGCCCGGGTTCTACGCGACGCTCATGGCCGCGCCCGGGCTCGACGCCGCGGTCCGGCGCATTACCGACGATGTCTCGGAGAGCGAGAGCGAGGCCGACGCCGTGCTCGGCTGCGGCACGCCCAGCGCGCGCGCCGGCTGCGACGTGACCAGTCTCTACCAGGTCTACATCTCGCGCAGCGGCAGCCAGCCCGGCGTCTTCGCGCAGATGGTGGCCGCCTACGAAGCGGGGATCCGCGACAGTCGCGTCGTCGGCCTGAACCTCGTCGGGCCCGAGGACGGCGCGACCGCGCTGAGTCGCTACGACCTCCAGATGGAGATGCTCGGCTTCCTTCACGAGACGTATCGCGTCACCGGCAAGAGCCCCGTGCGCCTCGCCCTCCACGCGGGCGAGCTCACGCCCGAGTACACGCCGGCCACGACGCAGCTCGACGAGGTCAACCACATCCGCACGGCCGTCGAGATCGCGCGCGCCGATCGCATCGGCCACGGCGTGGATGTCCTCCTCGAAGCGAACCCGACGGGGCTCCTCGCGGATCTGGATACCCGCGACGTGCTCGTCGAGATTTGTTTGAGTAGCAACATTCTGATCCTCGAGCTCTCCGGCGACGACCACCCGATCGGGGCCTACCTCGACGCGGGCGTTCCCCTGGCGCTGGCGACCGACGACCAGGGCGTCTCGCGCTCGAGCATCGCCGTCGAGGTCCGGCGCGCGGTCTCGGACCAGGGTCTCGGCTACCGGCCGCTCAAGCAGATGGCGCGCGCGAGCCTCGAGCACAGCTTCGCGCCCGGCGACGGGATCTGGCAGTCGCTCGCGGACGCCACGCCCGTCGCGGCCTGTGCGCCGGGCGATGATGCGTACCTGGGCGCGGTCCCGGCGCCGGCCGCCTGTCAGACCCTGCTCGATCGGAGCCTCAAGGCTCGCCTTCAGTGGGAGCTCGAGCGGCGCTTCCAGGTCTTCGAAGCGCAGTACTGAGACCCTCACGAGCGGCGCGAAATCGCCGCGGTGACTTTCGTGCGCGCCCCGCGTCAGGGCACGTAGCACGCCGAGACCTGGCCGCTCGCCTTGACGCGCACGAGCACCGAGTCGTCGCCATGCTCGGTCCCGACGATCTTGTGCTCGTCCCGGTTCTCGGTCGAGAGGACGTGCTGGTCCGGCACGGCGGCGTGAAGACGCTCGAACGTCGCGTCGGTCGGGATGTACGAGCCCGTGAACGTGCGCCGCCCCGACGAGATGATCGCCCAGTGATCGGCGCGCGGACTCGGGAAGACGCGCGCGAGAAACTCGGTGCCCGAGGCGCGCGACGAGCCGTGATGCGCCACCTTCAAGACCGACGCGCCCAAGTCGATCTCGCCTGCGTCGTGGGCCTCGATGAGGGCCGCTTCGACCGGCGTCTCGACGTCGCCCATCAATAACACCTGGCGTCCACCGTAGCGCAGTCCGAGCGCGATTGACGTGTTGTTGACGTCGGGTCCCGTCGGGTTGGCGGCGTTGCCGCCGAGAGGCTTGACGGCCGCCCAGAGCAAGGTCGTGTCGACCCGCGGTCCGAAGAGATCGGAGTCGGCGAAGACGCGCGGGACCAGCTCGGTGGCGGCCGGCACGTGCATGTGCCCGTCCTGGTAATCGACCAGGTCACGCGCGGCGGCGCGCGCCGCGAGGAACGCGGCCGAGCCGGCGCTGAAGCCGGGGTCCGTGTAGCGGGCGATGCCGAAGGACTCGGCGATGCGCTCGACGCCGCCGAAGTGGTCGTCGTGCGCGTGCGTGACGACGAGGGCGTCGAGCACGTCGCCTTCCTCGAGCCCGGCGCCGAGCAGGTACGACACGACGAGGTCGCCGCCCGGCGAGGAGCCCGGCATGGCCCCCGACGCGCCCGTGTCGACGAGCACGTCGAGGCTCTCGCTGCGCGCGCTCTTCCATGGTGTCTGCACCCAGATGGCGTCGCCTTGCCCCACGTCGATGATGTGGACGCGCAGCTCGTCCTTCGGGAAGGTCGCGAGCACGCTGGCGCTGCACGTCGGCCCGGCGGACCGCTCGCTCTCGCCTTCGCTGTGGATGCGACGCTGCCAGCTCTGGCGGGCCGTGAGCGCCTTGCGGTCGCTCGTCGCCGTGAGGTCCGCCCACACGAGGATCCCGTCGTCGGAGGCGAGCGCGGGGCGCACGCCCGTGAGGGTCCCGCCCAGCGTCGCGTACGTCGCCGTCGACTGACCACCCTGGTTCAGGCGCGTGCCGCGGACGTCGGCGCAGGCGCCGCTCGGGCACGCCGTCGCGGCGCGGGTGCGGAAGACGGCGGCGTCGGCGCTCCCGGGGGCGATGCCGGCGGTGTTCGGGGTCGGGCTCTCCCAGCTCTCGGTTGCCTGGAAGACGGCGGCCGAGGTGCCGTCGACGTCGCGCAGAAGCAGCTTGCCGCGCACGACGGCGCGCAGCGCCTGAGCGGCCGCGTCGGCCCCCGCGGCGTCAGAGTCCGAGAAGCCCGCGCGCGACCAGTCGATGGTGGCGACGTAGCACTCGGTGCGCCAGCTGCCGTCGGCGCACTTGGTGTCGGGTTGGTTCACGCGCCGCATCCAGAGGCCGCCGCATGCAGGCGCAGCGCAGCGGCGCGTGTCGCGGCGCGTGATGACGTAGTAGGTCCAGAGCGCGCCCTCGGCGCCGTCGGCCTTGGCGAGCGAGAGCTCCTCTTCGCCGGCCAGGGGCTCCTCGTGGACGGGCGCGGTGGCGCCGGTGCATCCGGCCAACGCGGCCCAGCCCGACAGGACGGCGCCCGCGGCCGTGAAGATGCGGCAGAACACGGCGTGTGCGCGGATCGGTTGCATGTGTGGCGTCTAGCACGATCCGGATCGCACCTCCAAGAAGCATGACGCATTGCGTTATTCGCTGCGAGCCGCCTTCTTAGCGCACCGCAGCCCCCCCTGCCAACTTCGTGACCGGCTGTGCAGCCGCTGGTCGGTGCCGCTACCGCCCCGGTACCCGTCCGAGGCCGTCGTTGGGAACGTCCGGGCCGGCGCCGCGTGGCATGCAAGGTGCTCAAAGCGCCCCGCGTCTCCCCGCCCCGGAGGTTCCATGCGCACCCCGCTTCCGCACCCTCTTTCCTGCGCCCGCGCCGTTGCGGTTGCCCTTCTCGCGCTCGCCCTGCTATCGACCAACCCAACCTCCGCCGCGCCCCCGGCGCCGCTTGCCGCCACGCGCACGACCGCCACGCGCCCGCTCGCCATCACGTTCGACGGCGGCCTCGGTGGGCCGACGGGACTCTTCGGCGCGACGGTCGGCTACCACGTGACCGACGCGTGGGAGGTCGCGACCGGCTTCGGCCTCGGCATGACCGGGTACCAGGTAGCGCTGCTCGGGCGCTACGCGTTGCCGATGGGGCACTCGGATCTGCACGCCTGGATCTTCGGCCTCGGGCCCTCGATCGGCTTCCGCAGCGAGGCGCTCGGCATGCGCATCGAGCACAGCGACGAGGTCGCTATCGACCCCGAGAAGCTCTATTTCACGGCCTGGCTCAACGCCGAACTCGGCTGGGAGGGCCGCTTCCGCTGGGGCGGCGTCTTGCGCGTCATGATTGGCGCCGAGCTGCGCATCGCCGACAACCAACGCCATCTCTGCGACGGCGCCGACACGGGCGCGGACTCGCGCGGCAGCGGCAATGGCTGCAACCCCTACCACCTCGCCCCCGGCTCCACGGTCGCGGGCCACCTCGTCCTGCCCTACCTGCAGTTCTCGTTCGGCTGGGCGTTCTGACGTCGACGTCAGGTGCTCTCGCCCGTGTCGCCAAGCGCCTCGTCGATCTTTCGCAAGAGCCCGTCCGGTGTGTAGGGCTTGGAGATGAAGCTGGCCCCGCCCGCGAGCAGGCCTTGCTTCACCGCGCCGTGCTCCGCGTAGCCCGACATGAAGACGACCTTCATGTGTGGCCGCAGCACGACGAGGCGGTCGGCGAGCTCGCGCCCGTTCAGCCCCGGCATGACCACGTCCGACAAGAGGACGTCGATCACTCCCGCGTGCTGCGCCTCCTTCGCGAGCGCGTCGTCGGCGTCGAAGGCCTCCATCACGTGGTAGCCCCGGCTGCCCAGGATCCGGCGCGCCGCCGCGCGCACGAGCGGCTCGTCCTCGACCAGCAGCACCGTCCTGCCGGCGCCCGGCAACGCCGCGGGCGCGGGCTTGGGCGCCTCAGCGCGCTGCACGCCGTCGGCGCGCGGCAGGTAGATCTTGAACACGGTGCCGTGCCCGATCTCGCTGTAGGCCGTGATCTCGCCGCCCGACTGCTTGACGATGCCGTAGCAGGTCGAGAGCCCCAGGCCCGTGCC
>SXIE01000007.1 GCA_005772945.1 Pseudomonadota bacterium | reverse complement strand
GCGACCTCGGTGCCCAACGGCACCGACTGCACCATCACGAACAAGGGCTCCGGCGTCGCCTGCAACGACGGCCTAACCGCAACGAACGCGGACGCCTGCAACGGCTCCGGCGCGTGTGTCGGCACCGCGTACACGTGCACGCCTTCACAGTGCGAGCTGACCTCGGCACCCAACGGCACCGACTGCACCGCGGTCTACAAGGACACGGGGGAGTCGTGCGACGACGGGCAAGCCGGGACCAAGGACGACCTGTGCAACGGCGCGGGTGTGTGCGCCGGTACGGGCTACACCTGCTCGCCCGCCCAGTGCGAACAGACGTCGACCCCCGATGGCGTCGTCTGCGCCGTCACCTTCAGGGCGAGCGGAAGCCCCTGCGATGATACCCAGGCGACCACCAAGAACGACGCCTGCGACGGCTCCGGCACGTGCGCAGAGACGCCTTTCACCTGCAGCGCCGGGCGTTGCGTCACCAGCTCGACGCCCAACGGCGCCAGCTGCGACGTCAGCTACGCCGCCGACGGCGCGACCTGCGACGATGGCGATTCGGCCACCCGTGACGACACCTGCGACGGGCAGGGCGGCTGCGCGGGCACCCCCTTCACCTGCGTGCCTCGGGCCTGCGAGAGCTCTTCGATCCCCAACGGGGCCGATTGCGTCGTCGTTCACGCCATCGCCGGGACAGCGTGCGACGACGGTGATGCATGTTCGAGTGGCGACCGCTGCGACGCTGCTGGTGCCTGCGCCGGCGACCCGATTGCCTGCGAGGCCGGCGAGGTCTGTGTCACAGGGACGGGTTGCGAGTCCGTTCACTGCGCACCGTGCGAGGACGGTGCTGCGTGCGGTGCCGACGCGCAATGTCTGACCCTGGCGACCGGCGGCCGCTGCCTCGTCAGCTGCGTCGATGACGGGGATTGCAGCGAGCCGCAGACGTGCCTCGAGACAGCGGCGGGCAAACACTGCTTCGATCCGGACGGTGACTGCGCGCTCCCAGCGGATCCCGGTGACGCCGATACCGAGGCCGGGCCCGAAACCCAGACCGAGCTCGAGTCCGACACCGGGCCGACGGCCGAGACCGACACGGTCGCGGACCCCGACGAACGCGAGGGCGACACCGTCGGGGGCGATGATGGCTCCCCGGATGGCAGCGGCGCGACGGACGTAGCACCGACCGCTGGCGACGACGCCACCCGTACCGACGAAGGCACCGACACGACGAGCACGAAGCCTGGCAGCGGAGGCGGATGTGCCGCCGGCGGCAATCCGGTGTAGCTGTGGCTTCTCGTGCTCGGCGCTATCCGTACGGTCGGCTCATGGCGCGCCCGACGCCTTCGCGGTCGCCGCCACTGACCATCCGCTCGCGCCTACTCGATGAAGCCGTTGAGCGCGCGCGAGTCATGCGCGAGCCCGGAAGGATGCCTGGCGATCGTCGAGCGTGCTTGATGCGAGCATCGCTGCTACGTAGATTCGCGCGCCCCGAGAGAACGTCGCACCGACGGCCACTCGCACGCCAGCCCCATGCACGACAGGGACGACCATGAAACGCCAACTCTTGCGCGTGATGTTCGCGATGTTCGCGATCGTCTCCCTCACTGCATGCCCCTCCGACGAAGGTAGCGCCAGCGACGGCACCGCGGCCGACGGCACCCCCGACAGCACGGCCCAGGCCCCTCTCACGGCGAGTGCGATTCAGGGCGCGATTTGCGCCAGGCAGGCCGAGTGCTGCCCCGGTAACGAGGACCTCGCGACGTGCCAGGCACGCACGATGGCCTGGGAGAACTTCCTGACCGTCGCCAACTTCTCGGTCGACCAGGTCGCTTTGCAGGCGTGCCTCGATCGCCTCGCCACGGCCGACTGTTCTGCGGTGGCCGCCTGGGCCGGCGTGCCGCCCTTGGTCGATTGGTGCGAGCCGTGGTTCAGCGAGGTTGCGGCCAACGGGCAGGCTTGCGGCACGACGGCCACCGGAGGTGCTGCCATCGTGCGCAACGTGTTCTCGGACCGCGAGTGCGTGAGCGGCTATTGCGAGAGTCACGTGTGCCGCGCGCCGCGCGCCGAAGACGAGGCCTGCGAGTTCAGCGCCACGGCGTGCGAGTCAGGTCTCCGCTGCCACATGCAGGTCTGCATTCCCGAGCAGCGCGCGGGCGACAGCTGTCATGAGCGGAACGTATGCGCCGACGGGACGGTTTGCGGGCAAGCGGAGCTTTGCGTCGTACCCACGGTCGTCGCGGTCGGCGCGCCCTGCGAGGGCGACAGCGTGTGCGAGCTGGGGCCAGGGACCTGCCGGTGCCCTGATGGCAGTGGGTGCTCGGACAAGCCGACCGTTTGCGGCAATACGGCGCGGTGTCTGCCGTAGCAATCGACGGCCGGCGGCGCAGCGCCGACCTAGGCACGGGTCGAGGGTCGCGCCACGGCGGCGTCCCGGTGACGTCCCGAAGGTGTACGAGCAAACGCTTCTCAACCGTTGCGCAGCCTGCAAAATGGCCGAAGTTCCGATTTTTCCACCCGGGTGCACACGCGCGCCGGACTTGCCCCCGCAGGCGTTCCGGATACCATGGGCGGTATGAAGAAGGTCACGCGCACCGTCACGGCTCAACTTGTTCCTGTCCAGTCCTCCGAGGCGCGTCGCGCCGAGGAGCTCACCCGGGCGATCGCCGACGATCTCAAGCTCGTCACCCAGAGCTTCTGGCGCATCGGGCGCGCGCTCGACGAGGTCCTACGAGAGCGTCTCTTCGTGGCGCTGGGGTACGATACGTTCAGCGACTACGTCGCCGGCCGTCTGGATGTCGAGCGGTCGCAGGCCTACAAGATCGTCCGCGTCGCGACCTTCTACTTCCAAGAGGATGCCGAGGCGCTCGGCCTCGAGCGCGCCGCCGCGCTCATTCCTTACGCAAAGCTGCTCAAGACCGATCCCGGCCTCCTCGTGCGCGAGAAAGCGCTGGTCGGCGACAAGCCGATCGCCGAGGCGACCAAGCGCGACATCCTGACGGCGGCGGCCAGCGTGCGCGCGGAATTCAAGAAGCGCGGCGCCCGCTCGCTGCGCGGACGCGAGCAGAAGCATGCCGAGAACGCCGTCCACGACGGTGTGCGCGCGGCCCTGGTCAAGGCGGGTCTGCCGCGTCCCGTGGACGTGCGCTTCGACGCCAAGACGGGCGAGCTTCTCGTGCGCCTGCCGTCCAGGGCCCTGTTCGAGCGCTTCGCCGGCTGACGCGCTCGCGTTAGTCGTTTACCGCGCCCTCTCATGCGGTCTATGACGCATCCAACACGACCCGCCTCGGGCGTCGAGGTGGAGTCGAGAATGCGCGACATCGTGTGGATTCCCGGTTTGTTGGTGGCCCTGTCGGCGTGTGCCCCGCAAGGCGGCGCGAGCTCGCCCTGCGCCAACGGCGTCCAAGACGCTGGCAAGCTGGGGGTCGACTGCGGTGGCGTGTGTCGCCAGTGTGGCGGCGCGAGCTGCGGCGCGGACTTCAGTTGCGCCAGTGGCGTGTGCGAGGGGGGCCTCTGCGTCGAGGCGGCCTGCGATGACGGCGTGCGTAATGGCGGCGAAACCGGCATCGATTGCGGCGGCCCGTGCCCGGCGTGCGTGACCGTCGGCGCGACCTGCACCGACGCGATCCAGAACGGCGCGGAGACCGGCGTCGACTGCGGCGGCACGTGCTCGGCGTGCGTGACCGTCGGCGCGACCTGCGGCGACGGGATCCGAAACCAGGACGAGAGCGACGAGGACTGCGGTGGCGATACCTGCCCGCTGTGCGGGGAAGCCGATGCCTGCCGCGGCCCCGACGACTGCGCGTCGAATCGCTGCGTGAACGGGCTCTGCGCGGCGCCGCTGCCGAGCTGCCAGAACGACGCGCGGGACCCGGGCGAGACCGACACCGACTGTGGCGGGCCCTGTGCCGCCTGCGCCACCGGCAAGACCTGCGTCGACCACGGCGACTGTCTCTCCGAGACGTGTACGTTTGGTGTGTGCCGCGATCCGAGCTGCTCCGACGCCATCCGGAACCAGGGCGAGGTCGACGCCGACTGCGGCGGACCCTGCCTCTTGTGTGGGGACGGCCGCCACTGCGAGGAACATGCCGACTGCGCCTCGGCGACGTGCATCGCGGGGACGTGCCGTCCCAAAGGCTCGAGCGTTGGCACCTGCGACGCCGAGCCAGACTGCCCGGCCGGCACCTATTGCGATTGGTCCTCGAACGACCAAAGCGGCGCCGGCGCGGCGCTCGTGACGGAGTGCCTCCTCGAGAAAGTGGGCCGGGGCGTCGGTGAGGCCTGCTCGTCCGACCAGGACTGCGCGGGGTTCGGCTGCGTGAACGGCTACTGCTCGGAGATCTGCGCCGACGATGCGCAGTGCGGCGCCGACGCGGTTTGCGCGCTCGGCAGGATCGTTGCCGAGGACGCCGCGCTCTTCGAGCCGCGCTGCCTGAAATTCGATGCGCCAGGCGCCGCGTGCCTGAGCACGGACGCCTGCGCCGAAAGACAGCGCTGCACGCTCTACCTCGACGAGACCCCGGGTGAGCCAGCGGCCGGCCCGCGCGGTGCGCGCGGTCGCTGCGAGGACGGCCGCGCGGCAGGTGCGGCGGAGGGCGGGAACTGCGTCACCAGCGCGGACTGCGCGGTGGGGCCCTGCAACCTCGGCCGCTGCTCGCGCAACTGCGAGAGCAGCGCGCAGTGCGCTCCTATCTCAATCGAGGGTCAGACCACCTATCGCCACTGCGGCACCATCCTGCTCGGAGACGCGAGCGCGGCCGACGAATCCGACATCGTGTTCGGCGGGGTCTGCATGGTCAACGCGGACCGTTTCCATGCGGCCACGGCCTGCGGCCCGAGCGCCGGTCGCAGCGACACGCTCGGCTGCGGCTCCGCGCAAACCTGCGTCCCGCGCCCGATCGCCTGGGGCCCCGATCGCCCCGGCGTCGTCGAGTGGTTCTGCGAGGCGAGCGGGGCGTACCCCGAAGGCGAGCCGTGCTCGGTCGACTCGCAGTGCGACAGCGGATTCTGCCACGACCTCGGCGCCGGCTTGGTGTGCGTCCAGCCGTGCGTCGGCGCCAGCGGCTGCGGCGCGGGTCAGAGCTGCGATCCCACCCCGCTGGTCCTGCGCGTGGGTGAGTTCGCGGGCAACAGCGTGACGGCCGGGGCCTGCCGCTGAACCACACGCGGGTGGCTGTCGCCCACGCGATGGGCGACAATGGCGACGCTGCCCAAAGGGATGAACCTATGCCTCGCCACGAACCGCGCACGCTCTCCCGGAGGCTCGGCCTCCGACGCCTTGCTGCCGCTCAGCCCGACCACGTGCGCGCGACGCACAGGCGCACGTGGGCGCTTGCGCTCATGCTCGTCGGAGCCGCGTGCGAAGACGACCCCGCTCGATTCCCGGATGCCGACGCCGACGCGTCGCCCGACAGCGCCACGCCCGACAGCGCCACGCCCGACACCGCGCCTGCCGAGACGGACGTCGCGCCGCCGCTGACGTGGGTGCGTACGCGTGGGGATACCAAAGCGGATCTGGCGACCGGCGTCGCCGTCGATCCCACCGGCAACATCTACTTCG
The DNA here is from genome assembly GCA_005772945.1 of Pseudomonadota bacterium. Next base: position 15,542 of record SXIE01000007.1, on the reverse strand, counting down.
CGGCGCACCAGCAGGCGGTCGGCGCGCTGTTCACCGATCTGGTTGCCTACAAGTTCGCCCCCGACGGCAGCGAAACGTGGCGCGTGACCTGGGGCGGGCCTTTCCAGGAAAAGGCCTTCATCGTCGCCTGGGCGGGCGACGCGGTGCTGGTCGGCGGTCTGCGCCACCAATCCGCTGCGCTCGAGGATGCGGACATGGCGGTCGTCGCGCTCGACCCGACCGACGGACACCTTCTTTGGGAGTTCACCTGGGGCCAGGGCGTCGGCTACGAAGAGGTCGACGGGCTCGTCGCGCACGGCGACGCGATCTGGGTCTCGGGTTGGACCACCAGCGCCACGACCGGTTACGACGCCGCCGTCTTGCGCCTCACGCGCGCGGGTACGCTGGACTGGGTGAAGACCTGGGGTTCGCCGACCTGGGACCAGGCCGACGGGCAGATGGTCGTCGACGACACGAACCTCTACGTCTGCGGGCGCTGGGGTGCGGCCAACTACCTCGGCGGCGGCAAGTCCATGCTCGCCAAGCTGTCCAAGGTCGACGGCGCGGTCGTCGACCAGATCACCTGGGGCGAGAGCGCTGTCTTCAATGATGCGCTCGGCATGGCCAGCGACGGGACGAGCCTCTACGTCGTCGGCCTCACGATCGTCGCCGAGGGTGGCGGCCAGATCTTCGTGCGCAAGTTCGACAAGAGCCTCGGCCTCGCGTGGGAGCGCCTCTGGGGCGGCACCAAAGGCGAGGGCGCGCGCGCGCTCGCGGTCGACGACGACGGGGAGATCGTCGTGGCCGGTCATACCGACAGCGAGGGCGCCGGCGGCAACGACGTCTTGATGTTGCGCTACGCGCCCGATGGGACCCTGCGCTACGCCCACACCTGGGGCGGAGCCCTGGGCGACACCGTCGGCGGCATCGCGCTTCATGGCGGCATCGCGTATCTGGCGGGCGAGACGTTCAGCTTCAGCCAGGGCCAGAACGACGCGCTGTTCCTCGCGGTCGATGCGCGGACCGGGACGTTCGCGAGAGCGGGGGTCGACGCCGACGGCGCCGCCGACGAGGATCGAGACCGCAGGTGAGACGCGCATGCGGTCGAGCCTGCCCCCCGCGACGTTCGTGAGGGCCCGCGTGGGCCTGGATCCGCGGTGCCAACCTCTCGCGTGCGATCGCGACCGCGCGCGGGGCCGCCCCGGCCAGCATTGCCTTCGCCCGCGACGTGCCGCGGCGCGCCCGGTCGACGGCCGTTCGCACGAGACACTCCCCGACCGGCGCTTGATGGGGTAGAGGGGTAGACCCGCGCGCGGGCACATGCCGCCCGCGATCCCACACCACCCCGTCAAGGCAGAGTCGATGACTGCGATCCTCGATACCGTGCTCCTCCTGGCCCTCCCCGCGTCCGGCAAGTCCGAGGTGCGCCGCTACCTCGCCAGCCTCTCGCCCGAGCAGTGCGGGACCGAGATGCACCTCGGCCCCACGCTCCAGCTCGACGACTATCCTTATGTGCACCTCATGCACGTCGTCGACGACGCCCTCACCGCGCTCGGCCACGAGTCGGTCTTCTACCTCGGCCCCGTGCGCCCGTTCCGCGACGGCCTCGAGTGGGGCACGCTCATCGAGCTCCTCAACCAAGACTACGCGCGCCTGCTCGCGCGCGAGACCCTCGAGACCGCGTCCGCCGGCGAGCTCCTCCTCGAGCGCCTCGACGCTGCACGCGCCGCCGTCGGCCTGCCGCGGGCCCTCGAGCGCATCCCGCATCGTCACTGGAAGGCCGTCGCCCGCGCCGTCGAGAGCGAGGCCCGCCGCGAGCTCGACCTCCTCAACGCCACCACGCGCCAGGATCGCACCGGCAAGACCATCGTCCTCGAGGCCGCCCGCGGCGGTCCGCACGGTGCTGCCTTCCCGCTCACGCCGCCGCGCGGCTACGGCTACTCGCTGGGGATGTTCTCGGAGGCCATTCTCGCGCGCGCCTCCATCCTCTATGTACAGGTCGAGCCCGCGCAGTCGCGCATGAAGAACATCGAGCGTGGCCGCCCCGACGGGCAGGGCTCCATTCTCTTCCACGCGGTCCCGATGGAGGTCATGCTCGGCGAGTACGGCACCGACGACATGGCCTACCTCGTCAGCCACTCCGACGTGGCCGACACGGTGCGCGTCGAGAAGCTCGCGGCCGCCGAAGGGCACTACCAGCTGCACGCGTATCACCTGCCGGTGGCCGTCTTCGACAACCGCGCCGATCTGACGACCTTCGTCCGCGCCGACCGCGCAGCGTGGGCGACCGCCGACATCGGCCGCCTCCACGAGGGCCTGCGCGGCGGGCTCGCAACGCTGGCCGCGCGCCCCGGTCCGCACCTCCTGCGCTGACGCTCGCCGGCGCACCGCAGTCGTATTGGTCCGTTCCCGCACCGAGCAGGCGAAACCCATGCACCAAGCTGCAAGTTTTTCCCGTCCCGTCCTGCTCGGCCTCGTCCTCCTCGTCGCGTCAGCGCCGCTCACGGCCTGCTTCGACGAGGAGACCCACGCGGCCGAGCACGTCCACTGGTCCTATGAAGGGGACACCGGACCGTCGTTTTGGGGCTCGCTCGATCCAGGCTATGCCCTCTGTGGTACGGGCACCGCGCAGTCTCCGATCGACATCCCGGTTGCCACCCAGGCCGCCCCCGATCCGTCCTTCTCGACCGCGTGGTTCGAGGGGCCGTTTACCGTCACCGACAATGGCCATGCGCTCGTCGTCACGCCGACCACCGGCGGCACCACGACGTTTGGTGCGACCAGCTGGCCGCTCGCGCAGTTCCACTTCCACGCACCCAGCGAGCACACGATCGGCGGCGTCCACTTCCCGCTCGAGATCCACTTCGTCCACCAGAATGCCGCCGGCCACCTGGCCGTCCTCGGCGTGCTGGTCAGCGAGGGCGCCGAGAACGCGGCGATGGCCAGGCTCGCCGGCGCGCTCTCGTCCACGCCGCCGGGCGCCCGCGCCGTGTCCACGCCGACCCTCGCTCCGTCCGGCCTGCTGCCGCCGACCGATCCCGCCGACGCCCGCGCGATGTGGGTCTACGACGGCTCGCTCACGACGCCGCCGTGCACCGAGGGGGTCGCCTGGCACGTGATGCAGACGCTCGTCACGTTCTCGCGCGCGCAAATCGACGCCGTGACGGCTTACCACGATGGCAATCGTCGTCCGCCGCAAGCGCTCGGCACGCGCACCATCGACGTGCCCGCGGAGTGATGCGGGAGGCGCGTTGCCACAATCCCAGGGACCGGTACCATGGCGCCCCTATGATGCAACGCACCCGTTGGAACTACGTGGGATTCGGCTCGGCCGTGTGGATCGGCGTGAGCGCGTGCGGACAAGGCACCCACACGGGCGACACCGGCACGACGGACGCGAGCTCGGGGGAGGTCGCTGCGGAGGTTGCGCCCGATGGCATCGGCGACTCCGCGGAGGACAGCGGACCCGCGGAGACGGCGACCGACACGAGCACGGCCACGGGCATCGACTCGGGACCCGAGGGTGAGGTCGTCGTGGCGCTCCGCGTCGACGAGCGCGACCAGACGCTCGGACGCGACCCGCGCATCGTGGGGATCCCGGTGCCCTTTGGGCGCGCGCTGGATCTGACGTCGGTCGCCGATCTCAGCGTGTTTGACGCCGAGGGCACGCCGCTGCCCACGCAGCTCGAGGTGCTGAGCCGCTGGGATGGTCGTCCGGACGACGCGAGCCGCCCGATCCGCTGGGCGTACGCCTGGGTCGGCGCGGTCCCCACCGCAGGCACGGCCGCGGCCTGGACCCTCCGCGCGAGCGCTGTCGGAGCGCCTGCGACGGGTGACCTCGGGATCAGCGAGAGCGCGTCCGCGTGGGTCATCGACACCGGCGCCGCGCGCTTCACGATCGATCGTGTCACGTTCAAAGGACTCTCCAAGGTCGAGGTTCCGGTCGCCGGCGGCGGCTTCGCGACCGCGAGTGATGCGGGTGCGGACGGTGGTTTTTTCGTCACGCACGAGGGCGTGGGGGTGACCTCGACGCGCACGCTCGCCCCGTGGCGACTCGCGCTGGAACGCTCGGGGCCTGTCCTGGCGACGGTCGTCGCGCGCGGGTTCTACGCGGCCCCCGGGGTCGGCACGCGCGATCTCGGCTACACCGTCCGCCTGCACTTCGTGCGCGGCTCGGGCGTCGTGCGCATCGAGCATACCTACTACCATGGTGCCGTCGCGGGCTGGGGTGCCGACGGCGCGGCCAACGCGACGCGTATCGCGCGTGCATGGCTGCGGATCCCCATCACCGGCGCCAGCGCCCTCCACGCCCGCGCCGACACCACCGTGCACGACGCTTCCCCGAGCGGCAGCGTTCGCCTCGAACAGCTCAAGCGCACCCCGAGCGCCGCCGACCTTCGCTTCGAGCTCGCTATCGGGACCGCCGTCGTCGAGAGCGGCGCGCTCGCGAAGCACCCGGTCCTCTCCGTCGCCACCCCGCGCGCCACCGTCTCCGCGACCATCGCCCGCATGGCCGTGCGCGACCCGCAAGCCCTGCGCTGGGACCCCGCCGGCGCGCTCGACCTCGACTTTACGTCCGCGCCGATGCAGGTCGGCGGTGCGCGCGGGATCTGGTCGGTCGCCACCGTCGACTTCGCCTCGCCCGGCGCCTCGGCCACGCTCCGCGGCGACGTCCTCCAGCGCGCCGCCGAAGCTCCCCTCATCGGTGCTCCCGAGGTTGGATGGCTCAACGCGTCGAACGCCATCGGCCCATACGCGACGGCGACGATCCCCCGCTACGCGCCGCTCTTCGACCGCCTCGCGAACCTCCACGCGCGCACGAACGAGTACCTCGCGCGCGCCCGCATCACCGGGCTCCAACTCTGGCCCGACTTGCCGCGCGCCTCGTGCGACGCCGAGTTCACGTGCGACACCGTGCTCGGCGCCTACTTCGAGGGCGGCGACGACAACTACTGGAATTGGTCCAAGCCCGGCCTCGACGCCTTCTTCCGCACGGCACAAGGCTTCTGGGCCCACGACGTCTCGATCGCCGAGGCGACGACCTTCGCCGAGACGCTCGCCTTCCGCGTCGATCACGATCGCCTGGACGACTCCTCGGTGACCGGCCTTGCGCCCTGCTACGGCTCCGGGCGCGGCTGGAGCGACGACTGGCAAGAGGGTTTGAACCATCGTCGCGACAACTGCCCGGCCGACTACTCGTACAACAAGACGCTGCGCTTCGCGTACCTCGCGACCGCCGATCGCCGCTTCGTCGATTACTTCGAGGAGGTCGGCGAGGCCGTCGCCACGACGTTCGGCGACCCGCCCCCGACCGACCCTCAGCCCTACCTCGAGCTGTCCGTCTTTCGCCTGGCCGAGCAGCGCCTCGAGTTCCTCGCCGACGGCGCCGAGTTCGCGCAGACGCCCGCAGTCTCCGATCGCCTGCGCCGGATCCTACGCGCCGACGTCGACTTCATGCTCGGGCGCTCGCTCATCGGCGGCCACGCCTGCGACACGTCCAGCACGGGCACGAGCGACGCAAAGACGCTCGGGACTTGCATCGCGCCGCAAGCGTGGATGATGCCGACCGTGCTCGACTGGGCGGTCCGCGTCGGGCGCTACCTGGACCACGCGGGCCTCTTGCAGTGGGTGCGCGACTTCGGCATCCACGCCGCCAGGCACTACACGGTGCTCGATGTCAGCGGGCTTCCGGACGACACGGCGATGGACGCCAGCTCGGCCGACAACGCGGCGAACGGCTGGCGCACGGAGTTCACGTGCGATGCAAACGCCGGCGGGATCGACGAGGCCTCGTGCACGAAAGCGACGGGCGGCGAGAACGCCAATCGCTTCTATCCCGACGGGGCCCTCGCGTTGCTGAACGTCTTCGGCCTCGTCTTGGGGAGCGACCCGGCCGATCCCGACCGCATCTGCGACTGGCTCCCCGACGCCTATCAGCGCGCCTTCGAGCGCCTCGGCGACGGCGACATCAACGCGCGGATCTGGGGCAAGGCCTCAGGTCAGGCCTTCGCCTTCTCGCCCGAAGCCCTCGGCGCGCTCGAGCGCTGCGCGGCGCCCCCGTCCAACCCCTGAGGCCAGCTCCCGCTGTCCCAAACCTCACGGCGCCGCGCGTGCCGCCACGACCTCGCACTTGGCGGGTCGCTTCATCGGCGTCCCATCCGGCTCCATCGGATAGGACTCGTCGCGACTCGGGACGATCGGCGCGCGCGGGATGCAAGTCACCTCCACCACGCGGTTCTTGAGCGCGACGAGCGCCTCGGCGCGGACCGCTTGCGACGGGCTCAAGACGACCTTCTCGCCCGTCGCCTCGAGCACGAACTCGACCCCGAGATAGGCCTCGACGCTCTTGGTCGGACTGATCGGCGTATGACGCAGCGTGCCGACCAGCTGCCGCGACTCGGGCCCCGTCTCGCCCGCGGGCGGCGCGCTCGGCGGAAGCTCCGCGCGCCCCGGGCACGCCGCGCCCAGCGCGAGAAAGGCCGACACCAACACCATCCGTAACGCGCGTGACATCGCATACCTCCAAGGGCCCAACGCACCCCAAGGGCGCCGCCACGTCAAGGCCGGGTAAATCGACCGAGAGCTAGGGCGCAACCGGCTCGACGTCGCCGCCTTCCTCGTCGGGCGTCTCATCTCCCTGCGCCGACTCCCCGGTCCGCAGGTTCGCGCACGAGCATACATTGTGGACCTCGGTCCAGGTCTGGAACTTCCCGACGCGGACCTCAATCCCCGAGAACGCGAGCGCTTCCTCCGATCGCTTTTTCGGAAAGGCGAAGCGCGTCTCGCCCGAGCCGACCTTCTTGGTGAGCGCGCGCAGCGGCCGTCGGTGATGGTCGAGCAGCGTCACCGTGACCGGCCCCAGCGCCTCCTTGGCCTCGATGCGCACCCAGTCGTGCGGCGCCTTCTCGGGCTTGTCGTCGGGCGTCCAATACGCGTCGAAGCTCAGTGACAGCGACGGCTCCGGCACGAGCGCCGACGTGTAGCTCGCGGCCCAGGGGTCCGCGCGGGCGGTTGCGGGCAGGCGCCGCGCCGCCTGATCGTCGAGGCGCTTCGCGAGCGGACCCAAGTGCTCGTAGGCGCGCGCCACCGGTCCCACCATGAGGCGCGGCGCCCCGCCGCGATCCACGACGAAGACCCCGAGCCGCGGCGCGCCAACCCCGAGGTAGGAGATCCCCGCGTTCGACGACGTGTAGACGTCCGCGATGAGGTCCGCCTCCTTCAAGCCGTCGGCCTCGCGATGCTGGAAGAGATCGAAGTACCAGCCGGTGTACGTCGGCGGCCCGCCCGTGCCGCCCGGCCGCATCTCGACGACCTGCGAGAGAAAGCGCTTCGCCGCGTCCGGCAGCGGCACGCCCGCGAGCTCGTAATCACCGATCACTTTCAGCGCGCGCAGCACCGTGCCCAGGCGCTGGAAGTAGCCGCGCGCGCCGCCGACGTCGCCCGGATCGAGGGTGGGGATGACCGCCGCGCCGCGATCGGCATAGTGGATGAGCGCCTCGTAGGTCGCCGGCGCGGGCTCGACCCAGCCGTCGGGGATGACGCAACCGCCCTCGTCGTAGCTCTGGCCGGCGATGAGCACGTGGTTGTGACGCAGCTGCGCGAAGGCCGCGATGGCGGTGTTCATGCGCAGGTCCGCATAGGCCGGCGTGTGCATGAACGACGGCAGGGTGGCCGCGTCGCCCAGCGGCGCGAGCCCGCGGATCGCGTCGAGCCACGCGGTGTAGAGGTCGTCCGTGCGCGGTGCAGCGGCGAGGGCGGCGCGCGCCTGGTCGAGGCCCGCGGCGAGCTGCGGGAACTTCGCGAGATCGACGGCGAGGTGCGTGCGCGCCCGGTCCTGGCCGAGGATCTTTCCGCCCGGCCTGCTGCGCGGGGCGCTGGCCGACCTCCCCGCCGAGCTCGCCGAGCGGGCGGCGCTCGGCGTCGTCGCCGCTCTCGGCCTGAGTTCAGGGGACGCGGAGGGTGCGCTCGGTCTGCTCGTCGAGCTCGGCGGAGTTCCAAAGGGCCTGGCGGAATCCGCGGCGACGCGCCTCTGTGAGCTGCCGACGCGACCAGGCGATCCCGCGGTGCTGTATGTTCTCGCGGCGCTCTGCGAGGACCCGCGACCGGAGGTCCACTGGGCCGCCTTCAAGAGCATCGCGCGCTTGCGAATCCCCGGTCCCGCGGCGCTCCAGGCATTGTCGCCACGGGCGCAGCAGCACGGACATGCGTGCGTGCCCGAGCTGGTGACGGCCGAGCCCGACCTCGGCGGGGCGCTTCTGGCGGAGCTCTACGCGAATCTCAATCCGCGCTTCGTGCCCGAGCGCGTGCGCTACTTGAGCGCGCTCGGCGTGACCGGCCAAGCGGAGTGGACTCCGTTCCTGGTCGAGGGGCTCGACTCGCCGTACCCGGAGGTCGAGGCGGCGGCCATCGTGGCGCTCGGGCAGGTCGGGACGCTGTCGACGGTCGCCGTGCTCAAGAAGTACACCGAGGGACTCTTTCGCGCGGGCGCGACCAAGGCGCTTGCGCGTGAGGCGATCGCCCTGATTCGGGGGCGTCACCGCGCAGCAGCCGACCTGAGCGGTGCGCTGGCCCTCGCCGACCACGGCCAGAGCGGGCAGCTCGCGCTCGCCGACGCGGCCGACCCCGAGGCGCCGGAGGGGGCCTGACCTCCGCATCGTAGGCGGCCCGCGTGACGGGTGCGTGCGATTGGGCACACCTGCGGTACACTCGCCGCGATGGCCCAACGACCTCCGCGCCGCGTCGATCCGAATGCGCTCACCGTCGGCCGCGACGCCCCACGCGACGTCGCGCGCGACGCCCCGACGTTGCGCACGAACGACACCGTGCGCGCCGGGCACGAGGCGACCGTCGCTGACGCGGACCTCGCGCGCGCGACGGCCGAATTGCCTTATGCCGCGGGCGCCGTGCGCATGCGCATCGGCAGCTACGATGTGCTCGAGGAGATCGGGCGTGGCGGCATGGGTGTCGTCTACCGCGCCTACGCGCGCCGCCTCGGGCGCTACGTCGCCGTCAAGATGATGACGGCCGGCCTGCACGCTTCGGAAGCCGACATCGTGCGCTTCCAGAACGAGGCCATGCTCGCGGCGCGCCTCGAGCACCCGCACATCGTCCCAGTCTACGACGCCGGTGAGCACGAGGGGAATCTCTACTTCGTGATGGCGCTGGTCGAGGGGCGCGGCCTCGGCGATCTGATCGACGAACGGAGTCACCTGCAGCGGGCCGATGCCGCGCTCGAGACGGGGGTCCGCGCCTTGGCGCTGGCGGCGCGCGCGCTCGACTTCGCGCACCAGCGCGGCATCGTCCATCGCGATGTGAAACCCGATAACATTCTCGTCGACGCCGACGGCGCGCCGCACCTCACAGACTTCGGGATCGCCAAGAACGTGCGGCGCGAATTGTCGCTGACGAAGCCCGACGCGATCATCGGGACGCCCCAGTACATGGCGCCCGAGCAGGTCAATCGCGTCGTCGACCGGATCGGTCCGGCGACCGATGTGTACGCGCTCGGGGCGACGCTCTATCACCTGGCGACCGGGCGGCCGCCCTTCGAAGGAGCGACGCCGCTGCAGGTCCTCTTGGCCGTCCTCGAGAAGGATCCCGAGCCGGTGCAAGCGGCCGCGCGCCGGAACCTCAAGCGTCACGTGCCGCCGGACCTGGCGACCATCATCCAGAAGGCGATGGAGAAGCGCGCGGGCGATCGCTATCCGACGGCCCTGGCGCTGGCCGAGGATCTCGAGGCCTACCTCGAGGACCGCCCGGTCTCGGCGCGGCCGATCGGCGGCTTCGAGCGCGCGCGGAAGCTCGTCCGCCGCAACCGCACGGCCTTCGTCGGCCTGTTGGTCGCGGCCTTGATGCTGGTTCTGATGACGGTCGGCTTCGGGACCGTGCTCGTGTTCAACCTGTCGCGGACCAGCGAGTCGCTGTGGGCGCAGGACGAGCAGGCGGCTCTCGACCAGGCGGGGACGCTCGAGCGCGCGATCGTGGCGAATATGGTCGAGGGGCGTGCCGATGTCGTGCGGAGCCTGGTCGATCGTCTGCGGACCGATCCGAAAGTGACAAAGATCGAGGTCGTGCGCAGCGACAAGACGCTGGCATATACCGACTTCGGAACGCGCGACGCGGTCGGTCGGCGCATCTTGGATCCGGACACGCGCCGCGCGCTCGAGGCGAAACAGCCGGGCGTCGACCGCACGCTGGCGATGGTCGAGACGGTCGCCTTCGCGCGGCTCGATGCGCTGCGGACGGCCAAGGAAGGGGTCGTCCCGCAGTTCGTCGTCGACGATGCGCTGTGGACGAAGCTCATGCAGGACCCGGCGCCGGCGACGCGTGTCGAGACGATCGAGGGCGTGCCGTACCTGACCGTCTTCAAGCCGATCCCGAACGGGCCGGCGTGCCAGATATGCCACGGAAGTGCCAACGAGAGTGGCGGCACTTACGCGGCGAAAGCGGCGACGAATCCGGCGACCCATCCCCCCGCGAATCCGTACGACCTCTACGCCAAGAAGACGTGGGATCCGGACAATCGGACGCGGGCCGTGCTGGTCGTCCGGCGATCGCAGGCGGACGTCGAGGCCAAGATCGCGGCGAACACGCGCGACACCCTGCTGGTCGGCGGGGGCACCACGCTGGGTCTGCTCGTGGTCGTCTTCGTGGTCGTGAGGCTCTTCGGGATTCGACTCAGACCGCAGAAGTTCGGCTGAGCGTGGGCGCGCGTCATGCGCGGCCGATCGCGAAGGGGGGCGAGGAGGCTCGGGCCGGCCGTCCTTCGTGGGGGCTGATGCGCGCGGCGGACGGCCATTTTATTGCGCCCGAACCGAGTCGGCGAAGTTCCTTTGTGATCGGGGAAGACCGCGGGCGCGTCCTAAGGTAAAATGCCCGTGGGTCGAGCCCGAGATCCGTCGCCTGACGACGCGACAGCGGACTGTCTCGTCCTCCCCAATCGCCTGGCGTCCGCTTCTCATCGGAGTTGGCGCCCCCATACCGAGGAGCCCGATCATGCCCCAAGTCTACGACAAGAAGACCGACGCCGCGAAGATCGCCCGCGATGACGCGACCAAGGAAGCCTCGAAGAAGAAGGACCTCGTCAAGGCGGGCGCGCCGGTCGAGGAGCAGGAGAAGGCGCTGGTGCCGCAGAAGGCAGCGGCCAAGGAGAAGGCGCCCGATCCGAAGGCCAAGGCCGCCAAGGCCGACGCTGACAAAAAGACCCCGCAGGCCCCCGAGAAGACGGCCAAGAAGGCCACCGAAGCCGCCGAGAAGAAAGCGGATTTCTGGCCGGTCATCTGCGATCTGCAGCATGCCGCGGCGGCGGCCGAGGCCGGCAAGATCAAGAACGAGGCCGATCTCGACAAGCACATCACGGCGGGGCACGCGCTCGCCAAGTCCCTCGAAGACGCGAAGGAGACGTTCACGCACAAGTGCGAGGTGCGGGATGCGATCGCGCAGCTCGTGGCGGCCAAAGAGGCGCTCAAGGCGCCGCCGCCGCCCGACGAGGCCGTGACGGAGGTCGTCGCCGAGGCGGAGCAAAAGGAAATGCCGCCGGAAGCGGCTCTGGTCGTGGCCGCCAAGGCGAAGAGCCTCGTCGGTGGCGCCAGCGAGGGCCAGGCCGAGAAGCTCGGCAAGGCCGCGAAGAAGGTGGAAACGAAGGCCATGGGGGGCTGAGCGCGTTGTGGGGTCGGTGGAACGCTCACGGCCCTGCGCGCGGCGCGGGGTCGTGCGCGCCCCAGCGCGGTGGTGCGAGCGGGGGCTGAACGCCGCGGCTCTCGTGGCGCTGCTGCTCGCTGGTTGCGCGGATCTCGCGCGCGGCGAGCCGTCGCTGCCCGATGTGCTGGCCGAGCCCGCGACCGTCGCGGACACGGGAGCCGACACCGCGTCCGAGCTGAGCGACGAGGTCGTCGAGGCGTCGTGCGCGGTGGCCGCGCCGAGCTGGGGCCTCGCCGAAGGCCTGATGCTGCCAGGGACGGATTGCCTGGGATGCCACGCGCCCGGCGGGTCCGCGACCCAGACGTTCACGCTGGCGGGCACGGTGTTCGCGACGCGTACGTGCCCCGAGCCCGCGACCGATGCGGTCGTGCGCGTGGTCGATGCTGCGGGCGTGACGCTCGATCTGCCGGTCAACGCGGCCGGTAATTTCTTCACGGATCGCGCGCTCGCCCCGCCATGGCGCGTGTCGCTCGTCGCGGGCGAGGTCGTCACGCCGATGGCCGCGCCGACCGCCGACGGGCGCTGCAACGGCTGCCATCAGCCGGGCGCGAGCGGCTACATCTCTCAGGCCCCGTGAGGCGCGATGGACTCGTTTGACGCCGTCGTCATCGGCTCTGGCTATGGCGGATCGGTCGTCGCCGCGCGCCTCGGCGAGGCCGGGTTGCGCGTGCGCATGTTGGAGCGAGGCCTGCGCCACGCGCCCGGCGGCTTCCAGCAATCCGACGATCTCAAGGTCGTCTCGCAGGTCGTCGACGTGGTCGTGACGAGCGGGAACATCGCCTACCGCACCGGCAAGATCGTGGGCGGCGCATCGATCCCGATGGACGGGGCGCACTTTCGGATACCGTCCAAGAGCTTCGCCGCGACGGACGGGAACGGGCGTCGCTACTGGCCCGAGGTCTTCTCGCGCGCGGCGCTCGATCCGTACTACGCCAAGGTCGAGGCGATGCTGCATATCCGGCAGCTCGGCTGGCACGAGATCTCGAAGGCCGGCGGCATGTTCGGAAAGGTCCTGAAGATGGCGGGGGCCAGCGCCGAGCGCGCGCGCCTCAACTACCGCGACTGTCTGCATTGTGGCTTCTGTGCACAAGGATGCATCTATCAGAAGAAGGTGACGATGCTTCACAGCTACATCCCGCTCGCCGAAGCCCACGGCGTCGAGATTGTCGCGGAGGCGAACGTGCACCATCTCGAGCCCACCCCGGCCGGCACAGGCGGCACGGGCGGCCCGGGCGGCACGGCTGGCTATCGTGTGAGCTACAGCGAGCGCGGCGAGAGTCGCCAAATCGACGCGACGCGCGTCATCGTTGCGGGCGGCGGCATTCACTCGGCGGCGCTCTTACTGCGTTCGCGACCCTATTTGACGGCGCTGGGCCCGCATGTCGGCGAGCACTTCAACAACAACGGTGAGCACCCCTTCATCGGGATCCTGCCGCCCGACTTCGCGGGCATCGCCGGCTACGACTGCTTCAAGGGCATGGACAACGCCGGCCTCATGAGCTTCCACTGGTACGACTCCGACGGCATCACGCTGCACCCCGGCGGCGGCATCGAGCCGAGCGCGTTCGCGGCCAACCTCGCGTCGGCGACGAATCCCGCGTTGCCGCCTCAGACCTGGGGCCTGCCGTACAAGCGCTTCGTCGCGTCCGCGTATCCGCATCGTGTCATCGCCTTCTCCGCGCTCGGCCTCGCGCCCGGTCACACCGCGATCACCATCAACACGGATGGCAACGCGGACGCGGCCCCGCGCGATCGTGTGGCCTACGATGCGTACCTCGATCGCCTCGAAGCGATCGTCCAGGGCATCGCCGACGCCGCCGGCGTGACGATCGTCCCGACCGTCTCGCGCGAGTACGCGGGCACGACCTCGACGCATCTCCTGTCCGCGTGCCGCATGGCCGACACGGCCGCCGACGGGGTGATCGACGCCGACTGCCAGACGTTCGGGCACGAGAATCTGTACGTCTGCGACGCGAGCGCCTTGCCCTACGCGATCGCCGTCAACCCCGCATTGACGATCGCCGCGCTGGCCGAGCGCACCGCCGAACGCATCATCGAGCGAGGTTGACGATGGCCGATCCGAACCGCCCGGCACGCCTCACGCGCGCAGCCCGCACGCTGGATCGTCGCGAGTTCATGCGCGTGAGCGGCCTCCTCGCGTCCGCGTTGGCGCTGCCGGGATGCGTCGAAAAACTCGCGCTGCGCCGAGCTTCTGACACCGCCCCCCACGTCCCTACGGACGCCGCCGCCGATGACGCCACGACCGCTCCCGACGGCCTCGAGGTCACGCCCGAGGCGGGGCCCGACGCGGGCGAGACGGCCAGCCTGCCGACGCTCGGCGGCGCCCCCGACACGCACGAGGGCCGCGTCATCGCCGCGTTCATCGACACGGTGGTCCCAGGTCGCCATCGCGATCCCGATGGGCGGGCCGGCGGCATCGATGTGGGCGCGCCCGGGATGTTCTTCGATCCCGAGCTGCCTGCGGCGCCCTTTGTGCCGGTGCTGGTGCTCTTGCTCGACACGACCGCCGAGGCCGACTTCGGCGCGCGCACGTTCGATCAGTTGCTCCCGAGCGAGCGCGACCAGGTCCTCACGCGGGCGCTCGCGACCGTACCGGTCCTCGAGTTCGCCGTGCAGCTCGCGAAGCTCGCGCACTACGCGAGCCCGGTGGCGGGCGCCGAGCTCGGCTACCCAGGTCCGAATCCGGGTTACGTTCACGACGCGAACTTCACGTTCGACGACGCCATCACCAGCGAGCTAACGGTGGACGGCAACTACCCCTGACCCGACGCCGGGCTTTCGCGCAGGAATCGCCTGACACGGGCTGGGTTCGTGGGTACGTTTCGGCCCCCCGCCCAAGGAGGAATCATGCTCACGCGCGCTTTGGCTGCCAGTTTCGTCTTCTTCGCCGTCGCACCGATGGCCCACGCACAACCCCGTCCCGTCAAGGATGCGGCGGTGGTCGAGATCGTGGAATTCGCCGACTTCCAATGCCCGTACTCGGAGCGTGCGACGGCCACCATTGCCGAGCTGCAGAAGACCTACGGACCCAAGCTCACGTTCCGCTGGATGAACCATCCGCTCGCGTTCCATGTGCGCGCGCGCGCTGCCGCGATCGCCGCCGAGGCCGCGCGGCTCCAGGGCAAATTCGATGCGATGCACGCGAAGCTCTTCGCGAATCAGCGCGCGCTCGAGGACGCCGATATCCGCGGCTACGCCAAGACGATCGGGCTCGATCTCGCGAAGTTCGATGCGGCCCTCGTGGACCCGAAGATCGAGGCGTTGATCGATCGCGACATCAAGATCGCGCAGGCCCTCGGCGCGCACGGCACACCGACCTTCTTCGTGAACGGCAAGATCCTCGCGGGTGCCCAGCCGGCCGCCGCCTTCAGCGTCCTCATCGACGAGGAGATCGCCGCCGCCAACGTTATCAAGGAGGCGGGCGCCGCGTGGCGCGAAACGCGCGCGGCTGTGAACAACGAAGCGTTCGCGCGCTACGTCCTCAAGAACGAGCCGGCTCCGGCCGTGGCGCCGGCGCCCGCGACGCCCGCTGCGCCCGCGCAGGCCACGCTCGAGGGGCCGGCAGTCGTGCTCGACACGCGCTCGGCGCCTGTGGTCGGCGCCGCGGACGCGAAGACCGAGATCACGGTGTTTGCGGATCTGCAGTGCCCGTTCTCGGCGCGCGCGGTGCCGATGCTCGAGCAGCTCGTGGCCAAGAAAAACGGCTCAACTGCTCGCTCCGTGGGCGAGTTCGCTTGGGAGCCGAGGGCAAAGGCCGCCGAGCTTGAGCATGGCCAGGGAGATGAGGGCCGCTGAGGAATGAAAGCCGAAGGCGACTCGGGTGAGGAGCTGCATGCGGGTGT
>SXIE01000309.1 GCA_005772945.1 Pseudomonadota bacterium | reverse complement strand
GAAGAGGTCCGCCGCGAGCTCGAGCGCGTCCTCCGGATCCGATCGGAATGGGTCGCCTCCGAAGGTCCCGCCCTCGAGTCCGCCTTCGCCGAGCTGGTCGCCCTCGACACCCTCCAAGCCCGCGCGCGCCTGGGCCACGACCTCGACGCGACCGCGCCGACGTTCTCGCTCGCGGGCGCGCTGCACCTGCGCCGCGCGCGCAATCCGCACCTCGTCCTCAAGGGTACGGCGGTCGTACCCAACGACATCACGCTCGCCCCCGAGCAGTCGTTTCTCGTCATCACCGGCCCGAACACGGGCGGCAAGACCGTCACGCTCTCGACCGTCGGGACCGCTGTGCTGATGGCCGCAATCGGGATGCCGATCCCCGCCGCCCCCGGCAGCGTCGTGCCCGTCGTGCGCTCTCTCTTCGCGCTGATCGGCGACGCACAAGACCTCGAGCGCGACCTCTCGACCTTCTCGGGTCACCTCCTCGCGCTGCAAGGCGTGCTCGATGCGGCCGAGCCCGGCGCGCTCGCGCTCCTCGACGAGCTGGTCGTCGGCACCGAGCCGACGCAAGGCGCCGCGCTCGCCATCGCGGTCCTCGAATCGCTCGCGAGTCGCGGCGCGCGCGGCCTCGTGACGACGCACTACGAGCGGCTGAAGACCCTTCCTTTCGAGGACGCGCGCTTCGCCAACGCCGCGGTCGGCATCGATCCCGAGACGATGGCGCCGACCTTCGTCCTCACCGAGGGACGCCCCGGCTCGTCGAACCCCTTCGACATCGCGCTGCGCCTCGGCTTCTCGCCGCGCCTCATCGCCCGCGCCCGCGACGTCGCCGGCGGGCACGGCGGGCTCGCCGAAGCGCTCGATCGCCTGCGCCTCGCCGAGGAGGACGCCGCCCGGTCCGCAACCGAGGCTCGCACGGCGCGCATCGCCGCCGAGACCGAGCAGAGGCGCCTGAACGACGAGCGCGCGCGCCTTCGCGCCAAGGCCCGCGAAGAGATCGAGACCGTCTACGCCGAGGCGCGCGCCGAGCTGCGCTCCGTCGTCGCCCGCGTGCGCGAGGCCCGTGCGCGGCTCGACGCGACCACCGAGCTGAGCGCGGCGCGGCTCGAAGAAGAGCGCCGCGCGCTCGAGGCGCTAGAGCACGAGGCGCGCCGTGCCCTCCCCACCCCCGAGCCCGTCCCCGAGCCGAAGCGCCCCGAGGTGACACGCGACGGAGCCCGCGATGGCGGCCCTCTCGCCGCGGAGGCGCTGCGGATCGGCTTGGCCGTCTGGGTGCGACCCTTGTCGCAAGCTGCAAGTATCACCGAGCTGCGCGGCGACCACGTCGTCGTGACCATCGGCGCCCTGCGCGTGACCGTCCCGGCCGCGGACCTCGCGAAGCTCGCGGGCGTTGCACAAGCTGCCCCCGTCGGACCCGTCGCGAACGCGCCGCGCAAGTCCGTCGCCATCATCCGCGCGCCCGAGCGCGCCCCCGAGCTGCCCGAGGACGACGGCCGCGTGCCGGCCCCGCGCTCGAACGACAACAGCTGCGACCTGCGCGGCGCCCGCCGCGACGAGGTCGCCGAGCGCGTCGAGCCCCTCCTCGACCGCGCCTTCCGCGAGCGCGCCGACACCGTCTGGATCATCCACGGCCACGGCACGGGCGCCATTCGCGACGAGGTCCGCGAGCTCGTCGCCCGCTCGCCGCACGTCGCCGGATTTCGACGCGGGCGGCGGCACGAGGGCGGCGACGGCGTCACCCTCGCCTTCCTCCATCGCGACTGACGCCTTCAGCGCGCCTCGAACGCCAGCGTCACCGAGTACCGTCGCGACTCTTTGGTCGAACCGCTGGGGTACAGGCTGCATTGAATCGTGTGCGCGGATAGCGGAAGAAACGAGTCGGTGTCCCACCGGAACGTGACCGCGGCGGGGTCAAAGTCGTCCGGAGTCTCCTCGACGGTCGACGAGGCGTATTTGCCCAAGGTCCGGTCGGCGATGCAGGCCCACGTCTCCCGCTCGGGGTCATACGGGAGCGTGACGGTGACCGCTTGTCCCTCGACGACGCCGAACGTCCCTCCCTCGTCGGTCGAATAGAGGGCAAGCGTGGCGGGCACGCCGCCCGACACATCGACCGTGATCGCGTACGCGCGGGTGACCGAGCCGCGCACGGCGTACTGAAAAGTCAGCGCGTGAACCCCCTGCTCCATCGGACTCAAGTTGGCCCACTCAAAGACGAAGTACCCTTCGGCCGACTCGAGTGCGGCCGCTTCGAAGTAGGTGTTTGGAGCGCCAATGGACCGGTCCCCCTCCACCTGAGCCCAGGCTCCGGAGGTCGGACTTCCAGGAAGGCGGATCAGCAGACTCTGGCCAAAGCGCGCCGAGACCTCCGAGCCGTCGTCCGCGAGCCCGTAGACGACAGAGGCTCCCGCGATGTCGGCCTTGCCGACCGGGGACGCAGAGGCCGAGGGCGCCGAGTACGTCTCATCGACACAACCAGCAGCGCCAAGGGTCGTCGCCGCGATGAGCGCGACCGGAAGAGTGTGACGGTTCCAGAACTTCATGGTGCGTTGTCCTTTCAGGGTGGGCCAGTGCACCAAGAGACCGGCCCGCGCACCCGAGTCACCCTGTTCGAGGGCTGGCTTCCACGTACCGCCGTTACTCGCCCGCTCACTGCGGTGGCGGGCGCGGCGGCTCGTTCACGCAGATCCCATCGCGCGGCCAACAGCGCTGGCGTGTCCGGCACTCGGTCGAGGCGCGACAGCCGGCCTCGTCCCCGGCGACGCAGGCTCCGTCGCTCGCCTCGCAACGCCCGAGATCGCGGCACCAGGCGGCGCCCGCACAGGCGGCCTGGTCGCGCGCCACGCACCACCCGCGCGGGTCCAACTCGTCGCGGGCAAGCGCTCCGCGCTCTTCGCGATCGAGCTGGCAACGCCCCATGATTGCGCAGGCCTCGCTCGAGGCCAGGCAGTCGGCCTCCGCGTTCGCGTGGCAGCTGTGCTCCGGGCCAAGCGCGCATTCACCGAAACGCTTGCACTGTCCGAGCGCACGGCACTCGGCGTCGCTCGCTGCGTACGCCGTGCGCTCGGTGAGCGGCGCGCAGACCCCTTGCCCATGGCAGATGAACGTCTGACGCTGGCTGCAGCCGTGGACCTCGAACGGCAGCGCGCACGCGCTCTCTTCGCCCAAGAACGCGCGCGGGTCCGGCCCATCGGCGTTTTGGAGTTGCCGCAGCAACGCCCCGTAGCGCGCCGCATCGAGGCACGTCTCGAAGCCAGGCACGACCGAAACCTGCAGCGCCTCGGGCGCGCACGGCCACCAGGCCGCGACGTCCGCCGACCGCACGGTCTCGGCGGTGGGCGCCACCGGCGCCGTCGCGCAGGCGCCTGCGCTCGCCATGAACACCAGGATTGGCAGCCGCTCCGCGGCCTTCGCGAGCGATCGCATGGGCAGCCGCTCCGCGGCCTTCGCGAGCAGGCTCACCCCGCGGCGTCCACGTCGAGCGCGAGTCGCTCACCCGGCTCCGGCGGCGCCGCCAAGCTGAGCATCGCCTCGCGCGCTCGCGCCCACGCCAAGAACGGCTCGAGCTCGTCCGGATCCGGCCGCGCTTCGGCATCCATGAAGCTCTGCGCGAGCATGCGCGGCGGCGTCCGATCGGCCGCGCGCTCGGCGTCGAGCGCCTCGAACGGCAGCTGCACGCCCGCCCGAAAGACCCCGATCACATCGGCCACGGGGCTCCCGCGCTCCGACGGGTCCTTGATCGCCTGGAAGATGGGCGACCCCTTCGCCGCCCCACCCGCCCCTGCCCCGCCAGCCCCGCAGCTTCCGGCCGGCGCATCGAAAAACGCCCGCGTTTCCCAGAGTTGCGCGAGCTCGAAGTCGTCCACGACCACCGCGAGGACCGGCTGCTTGGGGAGGCGCGCCGACAGCGGGATCGCGCTGCAGGTCGCGGGCAACTGCGCGGCCAGCCAACGCGCGAGCACCTCGCCGCGCGGCGAGATCCACGCCGGTCGCACGTCGCCGCCGAGGTCCCTCAAGAGCGCCCCCAGCGCCCGCATCCAGTTGCCGATCCGCGTGGGATCGAGGCGCTCGCCCTCCGCCGCGTCATCGAGCAGGACGGCGCCGTAGAGCACGAACAGCAAGCGCTGCTGCGCATCCTCGGCCCCATCGAGGTCCGGCGGGAACGCCTCGCAGCGCGCGATGGAAGCATCGATTGGAAGCGACTGCGCCACGGACCCGAGATACGCACGCGCCCGCGCGGCCCGCTCCGGCGAGTCCGTCGCCAACGCCGACTGCGCATACCGCAGCGCCAAGTCCGGCGTGCCGGGCCCCATCGCGCCGTCCAGCCGCTCGAGCACACGCTCGTGCTCGCCCATCGCCGCCAGCGCACACGCCCCGACGTGAAGCGCCTCGACGGTCGACCGCGCGTGCGCAGCCGCTGCGCGGCCTTCGCGAGCAAGCGCATCGCGCCCCAGCGCCCCGTCCGCCAGCGCCAGCGCCAGCGGCGCATCGTCCATATCCAAGAACGCGCGCGCCAAGACCACCAACGGCGCGCCGTGCGCCGACGTCGCGCCCGCCTCGAACGCCTCCGCCAACGCCTCGTCCTCGAGCCCGCGCAAGAGCGCCGCCGCGCGCCTCAGGACCCGCGGATCCGTCGGCGCAGCCACGAGCAGCTCGCGCATCTTCGACACGACGCGCTCGTCGGCCTGACCGGCCGCGAGGTCCACGTCGAGGTCCTGCAGCCGCTCGATGAACGGGTCGCCCCCGAAAGATCCAATCGACGCGGCCCCCGCCAGAGCGGAGGACGCATGAAAGCCAGCCTCGGCCCGCGACAGCGCGGGCTCGAAGTCATCCGAGAGGCCGGCCTCTTTTCGAGAGCTGCCCCACAAGCGCTTCAGACGTCGCCACACGCGGGATATCCTTCACGGTTCGCCGGAATCCGCAAGGGCTCAGAACGTCCCGAAGCCGCCCTTCTTGGTCGGATCCGTCGGCAGCGTCAGGGTCGGCCCGCGCGCGCGCAAGAGCGCCACCGTCTTCTTGACGTCGCCGATCGTCGCGAGCTCGACCGTCTGGGACTGATAGCCCTTGGCCTTGAACGTCACCTTCATCGTCCCGGACTCGCGCGTCCGCGCGAAGACGATCGGCGTCGTGCCGACCAAGGCCTCGCCCTCGTACACCTCGGCTCCGGTCGGCACCGAATCGAGCGCGAACTGGACCTTCGGAATGACGACCGGCGGCGCTTCCTTCTTGTCCGCCCCATCCCCCCCGTCGCCCCCGGCCCGCGCAGTCCCGGCGTCCGCGAGCTCACTCCCGCGCGTCGCCGCCTGGACGACGACCGCGCCCGCGACCGCACCCGAAGCCGGATCCGCGGCCTTCACCGGATCGGTCGGCTTCACGCCGTCGCCGACGCTCT
>SXIE01000308.1 GCA_005772945.1 Pseudomonadota bacterium | reverse complement strand
GCCGCCGCCCGAGCTGTCCCTGCGCACCGTGAAGGTCGACCCGAGGCCGCTGTTCTTGCGGCCGATGCACACGCCCTCGAACACCTGCACGCGGTCCTTCTCGCCTTCGCGAATGCGGACGTGAACGCGCAGGGTGTCGCCGGGCGAGAACGCCGGGATGTCCTTGCGGAGCTGCAGCTCTTGGATCTTGGCGATGACAGGCAGGATGCTCATGGATTTTCTCTCTTCGGTTCCATCGCCGGGTGGTCACCCAACAGGCGATCCAGGATGATCGCGCAGGCCGCGCGGACAGGTAGATGGTTGTATCCCCGACGGGCCGGGGCGGCCTCGATCGGGGCCAGCAAGACGTTCGCGCGTTGCATCGCGTCCGGCGCCAGCCCCCAGCCAGTCCCGAACAATATCAGCGCCGGGCCGGCCTCGCGCAGAAGACGCTCGCGGATCGCTCCGTAGCCTGCCATCGCGCTCTCTTTTCTTGCTGTCGTTCCGATCACCAGGGGCACCTGCTCGGGCTTCTCACCCGCGTGCCGAGCCGCGATGGAGGCCATCACGGCGTCGAGGCTGGCGACCACTTCGACCCGGGTGAACGCCTCGTGGCGGTCCGGGTTCGAGGTTCGTCCTTCGCCTTCGTTCCAGTGCGAGATGATGCGCCGTACGAGCTCTATCTGCTCGTGAATCGGTGTCACCACGAAGGCGGCCGCGCAGTCGTATGTCCGCGCGATCCGGGCGAGGTCGTGTATGTCGAGGTTCGTGACCGCGGTGGCCACGACGTCACCCTGCCGGTTCAGCACCGGATGGTGAACGAGGGCGAGATAAATATCCATCTAGGTCGGAATTGCAAGGGTCACGTGGTTGGCTCCGGCTCGCCGTAGGGCCCATAGGGGTCGGAGTCGCCTCGCAGGTAGCCCTGCCAGAGATCGGGCCGTCGCGCGCGGGTCCGCAGGAGGCGCTGCTCGAGGCGCCAGCGGTCGATCGCGCCGTGATTGCCACTCAGCAAGACCTCCGGGACCGGGTGCCCGCGCCAATCGCGGGGGCGCGTGTACTGCGGGTGCTCCAGCAGCGGCAGGTTCGTGAAGGACTCGTCGGTCGCGCCGTGGGCGGCGCCGAGGACCCCCGGGATGAGGCGCGCGACCGCGTCGATGACCGCCAGGGCGGCCAGCTCGCCGCCGGTCAGGACGAAGTCGCCGAGCGAGAGCTCCTCGTCGACGACGAACTCGGCGACGCGCTCGTCGACGCCTTCATAGCGCCCGCAGACGAGGGCCAGGCTGCCGAGCGCGGCGTACTGGCGGGCGATGCTCTGGCTAAAGGGTCGGCCGGCGGGCGAGAGGAGGAGCACACGCGCGGGGGCGCGCTCTTGGCGGACTTGCTCGACGGCGAGCGCGAGCGGCTCGGGCAGCATGACCATGCCGTCGCCGCCGCCGAAGGGGCCATCGTCGACCGAGCGATGCGGGTCGTCGGTGAAGGCGCGCGGATCGGTGAAGCGCACGTCGATGAGGCCCTTCGCGTGGGCGCGCCCGAGCATGGCGCCTTGCACGTAGGGCGCACACAGCGCGGGAAAGAGCGTGACGACGTCGAAGCGGAAGGGGCCAGGGGCTGCGGCCACGGGGAGCCCGCTCGTCACGGGATGAGGCCTTCGGGCGGGTCGACCACGAGCCGGCGGCCCGCGCGATCGATCGTCTGCACGATCGCCGCGATGAACGGGATGTAATAGGTTTCGGGCTTGGGGACCGCTTCCGAGGCGGGTGGGCGGACCTCGACCAGGTCGCCGCCCGGGCCGGGAAAGATGCCGACGACCGTGCCGAGGTGGGTGTCCGCGAGGTCGACGACGGCCCAGCCGCGCACCTCGTGATGGTAGATCTCGTCGGCGGCCGGCGCCGGCAAGGAGGCCCGATCGACCGCTAGGTAAGCGCCTCGGAGGGCATCGGCGGCGTCGCGATCGGTGACCGCGGCGAGCGCGGTGACCACGGCGCCGTCAGGCATGCGGCGCGTCTTGCCGAGCTTCACGGTGCGCTCGGGCGGCTTGTCCGTCACGTCCTGCACGTCGGCCGGAAGCGCGCGATAGAAGCCGAGCTCCGCGCCCTCGCGCCAGATCGGCGAGGCCACGTTGTCCGGTACGATCACGACCTCACCGCGCAGGCCATGGGCCTTCGCGATGCGTCCGACGAGGAGCCACGACGAGCGCGTCGGGTCGCTCAAAGACTCTTTCACTCGACGATTTCGAGACCCGAGCGCCGGCCGTTACGCGCGCCAGCCGCCCGGACCAACGCCCGGAGAGCCTTCGCGGTACGCCCTTGGCGCCCGATGATCTGGCCGAAATCGTCCTGATTCACCGTGACGAGATAGGTATCCGTCTCGCCTTCGGTCCGCAGCTCGACCTTAAGATCGTCGGGGTGCTCGACGACGAGCTTGGCGGTGTGCGTGACCAGATCCTCGAGCGTGGTCGCCACAGGCGCCTCAGCTCGCGGCCGGCGGAGTAGCCGGCGTTGCCACGACAGCGCTCGCGCGCTTGCGCGGGGGCGACGGGCGGAACGCATTGTCGGGCTGGTTCATGAACGCATCGATGACGGTCTGGACCGTGGAGCTCGGCTTGGCGCCGACGCTGATCCAGTACTTGATGCGCTCGCGATCGAGCGAGACCTGCGGGGGTTGGTGGGCAGGATCGTAGGTCCCGATCTGCTCGAGGAAGCGCCCATCGCGGCGCGCTGCGACGCTGGCCGCGACGATGCGGTAAAAGGGCCGCTTGGTCGTGCCGTAACGTGCAAGCCGGATCGTGACTGCCATGCGAAGCTCTCCATGTCGAACGCGCTCGAGCACGCGGCGCACTACCCGCCGGTCCCGAGGGGCGCCTTTGCTAGCGCGCGCGTTCGTGCATGTCAAGCAGCAGAGTAACGGCGCTGCCGAGGGCCGAATCGGCCTCGGGCGGGATCGTGCGCAGCGCGAGGACGACGGCGCCGCGGGCGACGATGGCGAGGATCGCGGGGGTGTGGCTGCGGAGGGCGGCGGCCAGGGCGTCGGCGGGGATGGCGGTGCGCAGGGCGATGCCGAAACCGCGCAGGGGGTGCTCGGGGTGGGAGCCGCCGCCGATGGCGTCCTCGGTCGGGACGGGGGTGGCGGCGGGGCCGATCGCGGCGGCGAGCGCGCGGGCGCGCCGTTCCAGGGTTTCGACCGAGAGCTGGAGCATGCGGGTGGTCGGGACGTGCTCGGGCGTGCCGTTGGCGTAGGCGCGGAGGACGGCTTCCAGCGCGGCCAAGCGGAGTTTGTCGACGCGCAGGGCGCGCATGAGTGGGTGGCGCGCCATCGCATCTATTATATGGGCGCGTCCGAGGGCGATGCCGGCCTGGGGTCCGCCGAGGAGCTTGTCGCCCGAGAAGCAGACAAGCGCGGCGCCGGCGGCGAGCGCCTGGGCGGTGGTTTCGTGGTCGGGATCGACGATGGCGGGTGGGAGCGGGGCGAAGGTGTCGCTGCCGAGATCGCAGAGGAGCGGCAGTTGGTGGGCGGCGGCGAGGGCGCCGAGCTCGGCCAGCGGGGCGCGATGGACGAAGCCGAGCATGCGGAAGTTGGAGGGGTGGACGCGCAGGATGGCGATCGTGTTCGGCCCGAGGGCGGCGGCGAAATCGTTGGTGTACGTACGATTCGTGGTGCCGACCTCGCGCAGGCGAACGCCGGCGGTGGCGAGGATGTCGGGGATTCGGAAGGAGCCGCCGATCTCGACGAGCTCGCCGCGTGCGACCAGGACCTCGGGCTCGCCCCCATCCCCACCGGCGGCGTGTGTGGCTTGCGCGAGGTGATGCGCGCGCAGGGCGGCGAGCGCGAGGACGAGGACGGCGGCGGTGTTGTTCGCGACGAGGGCGGCCTCGGCGCCCGCGAGCTCGGTGAGGAGCGCGAGGACCGCGCCGCCGCGGGGGCCGCGGGCGCCGGTGGCGAGGTCGG
>SXIE01000307.1 GCA_005772945.1 Pseudomonadota bacterium | reverse complement strand
GGGCCTCTTCGCCGGCGACTCGCTCGCCATGGCCGGCGTCGACCTCGCGCCCGCGCTCCGTCCGCGCCTCACGCTCGCCGACATCGCCAGCCTCATCGCGCAGCGCCGCTGCGACGCCGCCGAGGCCGCGCTGGCGCCGTGGCTCGAACGCGAGCCCGCGACCCCCGCCGAGCGCGACGTCTACCTCAAGGCCGGCGGGCTCCAGCTCGACCTCGCCTGGGAGAACTTCCGCTTCGACGACGCGCTCGCGCTCCATGCGAAGCTCAAGCAGAGCGGCCGCCCGGGCCTCTCGCAGTGGCGCCAGATCCGCGCCCTCGCCTACGAAGGCAACTTCGATCAAGCGGTCGCCGCCCTCAAGAAGCAGTACGGCGGCAAGGGCAAGGCCTACCTCACCGCGCTCGGCGATCTCTACTTCGAGTTCGCCCGCTGGTCCGACGCCTACGCCGCCTACCAGAAGGCCAACGGCAAGAAGGCCGAGGCCACCGAGCGCATGGTCTGGTGCCTCCTTCGGATGGGGCAGGGCGACCGCGCCGCCAAGCACTGGGTGAAGTCCGCGAACGTCCGCGGTCGCAAGCAGCTCTTCGAGCGCTACTGGTACGGGCGCGCCGTCCAGCTCGGCACGAACGCCGACCGCGCGCGCGCCGTTTGGCAGGCGATCGTCGACGACGCCCCGGCCGATTATTACGCACACCAAGCATGGTCGCGCCTGCAGGAGCTCGATAAGACCGAGCCGCCCGACGTGCCCGTGCCCCCGCCGACGGTGCCGAGGACCGCCAAGGACGTGGCCCTCACGCATTACGCCTCGACCGTCCGCTGGAGCGCGCCGAGCCTCACGGCCGCGTTCGACCAGGCGCCCGTGCCGGCCCCGTTCGCCGAGATCGAGGCCGCCGCCGCCGCCTTCGCCACCCACTGGGGTGCCTCGACCGAGGAGGCCCGCCGCGCCGCCGAGCTCGCGCGCCTCGGCGACACGGCCGCGGTCGTCGCCGAGCTGCGCGTGGTCGACATGGATCTGCGCGCCCTACGCTCCGGCGGCGTCGTCACGGCGCGCGCGCGCTCGGATCTTCTCGACAATCGCCAGTCCCCACGCGCTCGCGGCGGCGCCTCGATGCGCGACCCCGGGCGCCGCGACGCGCGCCAGGTCGCGGCGTTCCGGCGCGACGCGAAACCGATCCGTGAGGAGCTCCGCACCGTCCAGCGCCTCGTCGCGGACCCCTACGGCATCCGCCGCTCGGTCGTGGAGAACCAATGGTCCCTCACCCCCGCGCTGCTCGATTCACCCGACGGCAAGCGCCTGCTCCCGATCGCCTACCGCAACGTCGTCGAGCCCCTCACGCGCCAGTTCGGCCTGCCGCCCTACTTCGTCTACGCCATCATGACCGTCGAGAGCGCCTTCCACCCGGGCGCCGTCAGCGTGGCCTCCGCCTACGGGCTCGTCCAGGTCATCCCGAGCACCGGCGCGCACCTCGCGCGCGAGCTCGGCTACCTCGACTTCGCGCCCGAGGCGCTCTTGGATCCCGCCCTCTCGGTGTACTTCGGCGGCTACTACCTGGCGCGCCTCCTGAGTCGCTTCGGCGGCCAGGAACCCCTCGCCGCGGCCGCCTACAATGCGGGTCCGCACCGCGTCGCCTCGTGGCTCCTCGCCCGCGGCAAGAACATCACGATGGACCTGTTCATCGAGGACATCCCGTACGGGGAGGCCCGCAACTACGCCAAGCGCGTCATCGAATACATCGGAGCCTACCGCCGCGTGTATCACGGCGAGGCCCACACCTACGTGACGAACGCGATTCGCGCCGAGCTCGGGGACGGCCCGAACTACTGATTCCACGCTGATTCCGCGCGGCTGAGCGGGCCACACGCCGCCCACCGTGAGCCCGACGGGACGTGCGTGCGCCGCCTCGCATCGAACGCTTGCCTCTGCCGCACGCCCGGCCTAGGTTGCCCTCGATGAGCGCGCCGACCCAGACCGCCCGAGCGACCGTCGCTTCCGAAGGCCGCGAAGCGGCTGCCCGAGCGACCGTCGTCCCCCTCGGCGCACTCGCGCTCGGGCGTCGGCACGAGTCCGGCGCGCCCGTCATGCCCCCCATGCCCGCTGCGCTCGTGGACGGCCAGCGCCGCGCCGTCCGCTATCTGCGCCTGTCGGTGACCGATCGCTGCAGCTACCGTTGCGTCTACTGCATGCCCGAGGAGGGGCTCGCGTTCACGCCGCGCGCCGAGGTCCTCACGTACGAGGAACTCATCCGCCTGACGCGCGTCTTCGCGACGCTCGGCGTCACGCGCGTGCGCCTCACCGGCGGCGAGCCGCTGCTCCGTCGCGACGTCGTGCGCCTCGTCGCCGGAATCGCCGCCATCCCCGAGATCGACGACGTCGCCCTCTCGACCAACGGCCACCAGCTCGCCGAGCTTGCCCGCCCGCTCGCCGACGCCGGCCTCACGCGCGTGAACGTCAGCCTCGACTCGCTCGACCCGGCGCGCTTCGAGCGCATCACGCGCACCGGCGCGCTCGGCCGCGTGCTCGCCGGCCTCGAGGCCGCGCAGGCCGCCGGCCTCGGCCCCATCAAGCTCAACACCGTCGTCATCGGCGGGCACAACGACGACGAGCTCGCCGGCCTCGTCACCTTCGCCGCCGAGCATGGCTACCTCCCGCGCTTCATCGAGTTCATGCCGATCGGCGTCGACGGTTTCTGGTCGGACGCATCCTTTGTATCGACCGCCCAGATGATGGCGCGCCTCGCGCGTGACTTCACGCTCGCCCCGTTGGGCGATTTCGCGAAGGGCGAGGGCGTCGTCGGCGGCGGCCCCGCGCGCCATGCGTGGCTGACCCCCGTGCGGGGCGGGCCTCCGGTGCAGGTCGGCTTCGTTTCCGCGCTGAGCCACAATTTTTGCAGCACCTGCAATCGCGTGCGGCTCACTGCGGTCGGAACGCTGCAAGAGTGTCTAGCGTATCCGGGGAGCCTTTCGCTGCGCGATCGTTTGCGTCAAGGTGCAAGCGACTCCGACCTCGCCGAGGTCATCGCGGACGCGCTATGGGGCAAGAGCCCCGGGCACCGTTTCGTGGAAGGCCTCGCGACCCGACAATCCATGAGCATCACAGGAGGATGACGATGGAACCCCAAGACAGACCCCGCCGCGCCGAGGATCGCGGGCAGCCCGGCAAGGGCCCTGACGGGCCAGGCCGGGCCTTCGCGAACCAGCCCCCAAAACGCTTCCCGTTCGGCATCTTCGTCCTGCTCGTCGTCGTGGTCGGCGCGGGGCTGGTGGTCGTCGCGACCGCCTCCGGCGGGCAGTACGCGCTCGAAATCTCGGCCATCGCCGAGGCGCCGGCAAAGTTCGCGAACCAGAAGGTGCGCGTGCTCGGCACGATCGCCGATGGCTCGACCAAGTCGGTGGCCACGGGCGGCAAGACCGAGACGCACTTCGCCATCGTCGACGACAAGGCCCACCGCCTGAACGTCGTCTTCCGCGACGCCGTCCCCGACGCCTACAAAGAGGGTCGCAGCTGCATCGCCGAAGGCGTGATCCAGGCCGATGGGAGCCTGCTCTGCACGCGCCTCACCGTGAAGTGTCCCTCGAAGTATCAAGAAGAGGGCAAGGGCGTGGGCGGCAGCGCGTCGAATGAGATGGAATACGGCGGGGCCGCCGAGGCGGCGAACTGATCCATGCAAGCGATCGGTCAGTTCCTGCTCGTCTTGACGCTGCTCGCGACGGTCGCGACGTGTCTGACGGCCATCTACGGGGCGGTCCAGCGCCAAGCCGCCTGGATGCGCGCCGCGCGCTACGGCCTCCTCGGCGTGGCCTTCCTCGCGGTCGCGATGTCCATCATCCTGACGCACAGCTTCGTCACCCACGACTTCGGCAACAGCTACGTCGCGCACTACTCGGACCGCGAGATGCCGACGATCTATCTGCTGGCCTCCTTTTGGGGTGGCGAGCGCGGCGCGCTCCTCTTCTGGGTCCTGTCGCTGGCGATCTTCTCGAACATCGCGGTGCGCGCCCGTCAGCGGGACCGCTCGCCCGAGTACCTGAGTTGGGTCGTGGCCATCCTGGCCGCCGCCATTTTGTTCTTCCTCATCCTCATGGTCTTCCAGACCAGCCCCTTCGACACCTGGATGGCCGAGTCCAAGCCGGCTAACGGCGAGGGTCTCAACGCGCTGCTCCAGAATCCGGTGATGGCGTTCCATCCGCCATCCTTGCTGACCGGCTACATCCTCTTCACGATCCCCTTTGCCTTCGGTATGGCCGCTCTCATCACCAAGCGGCTCGACGACCAATGGATCCAGGACACGCGACGCTGGACCATCGTCTCGTGGATCTTCCTCTCGGTCGGTCTCCTGCTCGGCGCGCGCTGGGCCTACATGGAGATCGGCTGGGGCTTCTGGTGGATGTGGGATCCGGTCGAGAACGCCGGCTTCATTCCGTGGTTCACGGCGACGGCGTTCCTCCACTCGGTCATGATCCAAGAGCGCCGCGGGATGCTCAAGCGCTGGAACGTCATCCTCCTGGCGCTCACGTTCATCCTCACGATCTTCGGGACGTTCCTCACCCGCAGCCAGCTCATCGCGAGCATCCATGCGTTCGCGGAGTCC
The DNA here is from genome assembly GCA_005772945.1 of Pseudomonadota bacterium. Next base: position 9,122 of record SXIE01000307.1, on the reverse strand, counting down.
GAGCTCAAGAGCTACTTCCTCGTCTACCTCATCGCCATCGCCGCCTTCGCGTTCGTGCTGATCGCGTGGCGCTGGCGCGCGCTCAAATCCGAGGCACACGTCGAGTCGCTGCTCTCGCGCGAGAGCATGTTCATCCTCAACAACGTCGTCTTCCTGTTTGCGGCCTTCATCACGCTCTACGGCACGCTGATGGGCAAGATCACCGAGTCCGAGGCCGTCCGGGACGTCCTGGGCCTGGACCAGCCGATCGTCTGGGACGAGGCGAAGTTCAACGAGGTCTTCGTCCCGATCGGCCTGGCGATGCTCTTCCTCTTGGGCATCGGGCCGCTCATCTCGTGGCGTCGCGCGACCGCTCGCAACTTCAGGAAGAACTTCCTGTGGCCGCTGGCGTGGGGCAGCCTCATCACGTTCGTGTGCACGGGCATCGCGATCTACTACGCGGTCGATTCTCTGAAGCGGATCTACGGCCTCGACTTCGGGGATGCGTACTCGCTCTGGGCCTCGCAGCTCGCCACCTCGGACTGGATCACCCTCATCACGTACTGGTGCTGCGGGTTCGTGCTCCTCTCGGTCGCGCGCGAGTTTCATCTCGCCTCGAAGGCGCGCGTCGCGCACGGCGCGGGCGGCTACTTCGGCAACCTCTTCGTGGTCCTCTTCAAGAACCCGCGGCGCTACGGCGGCTATGTCGTCCACATCGGTATCGTGTTCTTGTTCCTGGCCTTCACGGGCAAGGCGTTCAAGACCGAGGAGAAGGGGTATCCGATCGCGCTCGGCCAGACCCACGTCGTGTCGGACCAGGCGCTCACGCTGGTCGCCCGCGACCGCCACTACTCCGAGGCGGACGGGTGCGTCATCACGAGCGCCACGTTCGTCTTGATGCCGATCCACGCGACCGTCAGCGAGGACTCGATCGAGCGCCTGCGCGGCTGGCTCGACGAGCGCAAGACCGGCGCCTTCCACGTGCGCACGGCCTGGGACGGGCCGCAGATGACGGTCCACTTCAAGGACCCGGCCGAGCGCCTCAAGCTGATGACCGACGCCTTCTTGGCGCGCACCATGCCGAAGGAGTTCGTGCGCGTCGGCGACGACAAGGCCCACAACTCGGAGGTCTGGGAGGTCGCCGATATCGGGCTCCTCGAGGCCGTCCCCATGAGCGCCATCGACAAGCTGCGGGCCGCCAAGGAGGCGCTCGAGGCGAGTGATCTGCACGTCAAGGTGACCTTGCGCGCCGGGTCGCCGCGGATGCGCCTCACGTTCGAGACGCCGGCCGGTCAGCAGCAGTTCCGCGCGCGCCTCGCGTCGGCGAACGTCCCCGAGTGGGTGCTCGCGGTGCTCGACGAGCCCGAGGAGGGCGCGGTCACGGTGGTCGATCGGGGCTCGGGGCAGGTCCTCGTGCCCGAGTCGCGCTACTACCCGAAGAAGGGCGAGGCCACGAGCGAGGTGGCGATCTCGCAGGCGGTCTTCTTCATCGATGTGTACGTCTCGATGATGCCCGAGATGGGCATGGGCATGTCCAAGCCCTACGTCAAGACGATGGTCGTCATCTTCCCGCTGGTCAATTTCCTGTGGATCGGCGGGCTGTTGCTCATGATCGGCGGGGTCATCTGCCTGACGCCGCGCTGGCTTGGCCGGACGCTCGCGTCGTTCGTGTCGCGTGGCAAGGACATCCCCGATCCACCGGGGGCGCTCTTGGTGTGGCTCACGGCGGGCGGGGTGGCGGCGGCGATGCTCGCGAGCGGCGGCGAGGCGCGCGCGCAGTCGATGCCGGAGCCGGTCGGGTTCCGGCCCCCGGCGGGCGAGACGGCCGAGGCGCGTCTGCAGGACGTGCTGGTGCAACTCGATTGCGCCTGCGTGCAAGCGTCCGCGAAGGAGGGCGCGCAGGCCATGAGCGTACCGGCGCTGAGCGAGCCGGCGTGCGCGTGCCCGCGCGCGGACTCGGATCGCGCCGCGGTGAGCGATCTGTTCACGCGCCAAGCGCTCGAGCTCCAGAAATCGGGGCGCGCGAAATACGAGGTGTACAAGAAACTCGTCGAGCTCGATCCGACCTGGGAGGCGCGGCTGCGCGCCGACCACGACGCGTTCATGGCGCTGGTGAAGACCACGCGCAACACGTGCCCGGCCGAGTACCCGATGACGTTCGAGCAGACGCGCGCGACGTGTCACGTCAAGACGATCTGGCTCTCGGAGTTCCGGCGGCAGCTGGCGGCCGGCGTGCCGCGCGAGCAGGTCTTCCTCTATTACGTCGCCGGCGAGAGCGCGCTGCCGCAAGGGCAGGCGCACGCGGGCGTACCCTGGCAGCCCTACGAGCTGCAGACCTCGAACGAGAAGGCGGCGAGCTACGGTCTGCCGATTGCCATCAGCGCGCTCGTGGTGGCCACCATCGCGTTCATCGTCGTGCGCGGGATGAAGCGCGCGCGGCGGCGGGCCGAGGTGCCTGTCGGGCGCGAGCAGCTGGGGGCCGCGACGGCGGGGCTGTCGGCGGCGGAGCGGGCGCGTCTCGAGGACGAGCTCGAGGTCTACGATGGGTGAAGGGTATCGCCTGTGAGTGCCTGGTCGTACGTCTTGATACCGCTGTTCGCGATCGTCTTGATCGCGGCCGTCTTGTGGGTCTACCGGCTGGGCCTCGGGTGGGAGAAGGGTGACGCGCAGGACGAGGGCGACGCCGATATGTCCCGCTTTGCGCTCGAGGACGAGAAGGCGCGCCTGCTCATGCAGCTCAAGGATCTCGAACACGAGTACGCGCTCGGGAAGCTGTCCGAGTCGGACTACCTGGGCCTCAAGCAGTTCGTCGAGCGGGACGCACTGCGCGTGATGGACGCGCTGGAGAAGCGGTCGTGAAGCGCCCTGCGGGTCGAATGGGGATGATACTCGGGCTCGTCGTGCTCGTGGGCGGCGCGGGTTGCGACGAGGAGGCGAGGCCGCGCGCGCGGGCGCCGGCGGCCGATCCGGGCTTCCAGGACGAGGTGGTCGCCGGGCCGGCGGCGGCACAGCATCGTATGGTGTCGGTCACGCGCGTCGACGCGTCGGGGGCGCGCGTGCCGGGTGCGGGCGTCGAGGTCGTGCTGCGGCGCATGCGGCAGGGCATGCCGGGCGACGACAGCGCACCGGTGGCGATCAAGACCATCGAGATCAAGGCGAACGCCGAGGGGGTGGCGGACCTCGGATCGCTCGAGCCGCCGCGCCCGCGCGAGTCGGACCACATCGTCGCGCGCCATGCCGGCGTCGAGTGGCAGCTGCAGGATGGCCAGAACATGCCGCAGGCGATCGTGTGGGATGTGACCGAGGACCTGGCGCGCCTCTCGATCGATCTCAAGGTCGTCCTCTCCCCGCGGGACGAGGGTTTTCTCATCGATCACATCTACACGCTGACGGCGGGCGGGGCGCGCGCGCTCGACCTCCGCGCGAAGGGCGTGCGCATTCCGCTCATGTTGCCGGCGCTTTTCGGCGAGCCGTTCGAGGCCGGGTTCCTGCCCGATCGCCCCGACGAACGGACGTTTCGGACCGAGATCGAGCCGCGGCTCGATGACGTCAAGGGGGCCTCGCTCAAGTCCGAGAATGGGGCGCTGGTCCTGCGCACGACCATCGCGCCCGACCGCCCGGTCCAGATGAGCGTGCGCGCGTTCGTGAAGTACGCGAACGAGGTCGAGCACACGCTCGCGTTCCGCGCCGGGCCGGTCGATCTCGCGGGCTTCCTCGTGTTCGTCGAGCGTCCCGAGCGGGTCGGACTCCGAGCCGCGCTGCGCATGCCGGCGGATCAGACGGTGCAGCGGACGCCCGAGGGCGAGCGGCTCGTCTTCATCCCGATGGAGATCCCGAAGGCGGGCGACACGGTGCGGCTGGACCTGGCCGGGTCGCCGGAACGACACAACTTGGTGCGGCCCATCACGACGGCGCTGGCGCTCGGGCTCGCCGCGCTCGTGACGCTGACCTTCCTCGCGCGACGGCGTCGCGAGGCGTCGCCGGCGTCATGAGCGTGTCCGAAGAGCCGGTGCTCGAGGTCGATGGCGTGAGCCGTCGCTATGCGCGTCGCTGGGCACTGCGGCGGCTGACGTGCGCGATCCGCGCCGGCGAGGTGGTCGTCCTGGCGGGGGACAACGGCGCGGGCAAGTCGACGCTCCTCCGGCTGGCGGCCGGGCTGGTCAAGCCGACCGAGGGCCGTATCTGGACGTTCGGACTGCCCGTGGCGACGCCTTCCGTGCGGTCGCGCGTGGGTTACTTGGGACACCAAACATTTGTCTATCCCGAGCTGAGCGGGCGCGAGAACCTCGTCTTCTTCACGCGCTTTTACGGACACCCGCTCGACCACGCGCAGGTGACGGCGACGCTCGCGCGCATCGGACTGGCCGACGCTGCAGCGCGCGCCGTCGGGACGTACTCGCGGGGCATGGTGCAGCGGCTCGCGCTCGGGCGCCTCCTGGTCCAGCGCGCCGAGCTTTGGCTCCTCGACGAGCCGACGACCGGGCTCGATCAGGCGGGTGTGGCGCTGCTCGTCGACATCCTGCGCGAGCATCGCGCGCGGGGCGGCGCGGTCCTCACGGCGACGCACGATCTCGCCGCGTTCACGACGATCGTCGACCGGACCATTCGCGTGTCCGAGGGGCGCCTGGTCGAGGCGGCGTCCCCGGTGGCGGCCGCGGTGACGGCGGTCCCATGAACGTCGTCCGCACCGCGCTCCTCATCGTTCGCAAGGACCTCGCCGTCGAGCTCCGGAGCCGCGAGGTCATCGTCACGATGACGCTCTTCGCGCTGCTGGTGATCGTCATCTTCGCGTTCACATTTCAGATCGACACGAACGTCACGCAGAAGGCGGCGCCCGGCCTCCTGTGGGTCACGGTCGTCTTCGCCGGCAACCTCGGCATCGCGCGCGCGATGGATCGCGAGCGCGAGCACGGCGCGATGCAGGGTCTCCTCATCGGCCCGGCGGGGGCGCTCGCGGTCTACTGGGGCAAGGCGATCGGCGTCCTGCTCTTCATGCTCGTCATGGAGATCCTCATCGTACCGCTCGCGCTCTTGTTCGTCGGGATCTCGCTGCCGGCGAGCGGCATCGGGCTCTTGGTGGCCTCGATGGCGCTCGGGACGCTCGGCTTCGCGCTGGTCGCCACGCTCTTCGGCGCGATGCTGGCTGAGGTCCGCCTGCGCGAGGTGCTCATCCCGTTGGTCGTCTATCCGATCGTCGTGCCGGTCATCATCGCCGGCGTGCAGCTGACGAGTATCGCGCTCGGCGGTGCCGTCATGGACGGGCGCGACAGCGACGGGTCGAGCGATTATCTGTTTCTTCTCGCGGGGTTCGATCTGGTCTATGCGGCGGTCGCGCCCTGGGTCTTTGCCCGCACGATGGTGGATTGAACGCCTTCCTTTTGCTAAGGACACGACGTGTCGGAACCAAACTCACCTGCCTCACCTGCCTCACCTGGCAAGCGCGCGATCCCCTGGGTCGCCATCGTCGGCTCGCTCATCGTCGGCGGCGGGCTCCTCGCGGCGATCTGGTTCGTCTTCATGGAGGCCCCGCGCGAGCGCGAGATGGGCCAGGTCCAGCGCATCTTCTACTTCCACGTCGCGTCGGCCTTCGCGGCGCTGATCGGCTACATCGTCTGTGCGGTCGCGTCGCTCGCGTTCCTGGTGCTGGGGGCGATGCGCGGTCAGCAGACGCTCGCGCGCATGACCGATCGGCTCGCGTATGCGGCGGGCGAAATCGGTGTGCTCTTCGGCGTCATCGTGCTGGTCACCGGCCCGCTCTGGGCCAAGCCCGCATGGGGCGAGGCGTGGACCTGGGAGTCGCGGCTCGTGCTCACGCTGCTGACCGAGTTCCTCTTCATCGGCTACATCATCTTGCGCTACCAGATGCGCGACTCCGCGACCGGCAGTAAGTTTGCCGCGGGCGTGGCGGTGGTCGGCGGACCGGCCGTCTACCTCATCCACATGGCGGTCGAACTCTGGGGTGGCAACCATCCGCAGGTCGTGACCGGGGATGGTGGCGGCCTCGCGCCCGGGATGAAGGGCGCGTTCGCGTTGGCGGTGATCTCGACGCTGGTCTTCGCCGCCTATCTCATCGTCATCCGCATGCGTCATCACCGACTCGCGTCGCAAGTCGACGAAGCTTGGCTCGATCTCTCCGATCTCGAAGGTAGGAAGCCATGAAGGCTGTTCGCGCCCTCCTCGTGACTCTCGCGCTCGCGCTGCCCGGTGCCGCGTCGCTGGTCGCCTCTCCGGCCGTGGCCCAGCCGTCGACGTTCAACGCCGAGAGTGACGCGCCCGCCGTGGCCCCGCTGGGTGGCGGCGGCGAGGTGGCGGCCCTCAGGGCCGAGCTCGCCTCGTGCAAGAGCGCGCTCGCGCTCGAGAAGAAGGACGCGACCGGGATGGACTTCCTGGTCGCCGCCTACCTCGCGCTCTGGGGGATCCTTCTCGGGTTCTTCTTCATGGTGCAGGTCCGCCAGTCGCGGCTGCGCGCGGAAATGGAGGACCTCCGGTCTCGGTTGGCGCGCCTCGGAGGAGGTTCCTGATGATCACGTCCTCCCACGTCTTCTACATCCCGATCGTACTGATGGTCGGCCTCATCCTCGGCGTGGTGCTCGGGCGGCGCTCGCTGCGCGTGCAGCTGGCCGAGGAAGAGCGCCTCAAGCAGCGCAAGAGTGTCCGCGAGGCCCAGCGTGCTGCGGCGACGAGTGCGCCGCCTGTTGTACCAGGCCCGCCAGGTCCCCCCCCCGCCAACCCGTGATGGTATCGTGCACCGACTGCTTCCGATCGCGCTGGTACTCTGCTTCGGACCCGCGGTTCACGCGGGCCCCAAGCCCAAGCCCCACCGTGGCCAATACGATCTGGATGTCCTCGGTTTCAATGATGGCGAGCCGTTTCGGCTGACGGGCGCGGACGCCGAAGCGATCCTGTCCGACCCGGACGCGAAGCTCTTCCAGTTCCAGTCGACCGATTGGATGAGCAAGAACCAGCGCGGCACATACGTGCGCGTGCTCGACGTCACGGCGCGCTACCCCGAGCGCGCTGCGATCGACCTGGTGCGCGTCTTTCGGCTCGACGCCGGCGCGCGCAGTCAGTCCGAGATCCTGCTGATCCCGACGGCGGCGCTCGGCGATGTCGGGCGCTTTGCGCCGACGTTCCTGCGCGTCGGGCCCGACGGGATGGAGCCGCTGTGGGCCGCCAGCGAGCTGCCGGGCGAGCGCTTCCGCGTCATCGATATCCGTGATATCAATGCGGATTCGGACCCCGAGGTGATGCTCGGCGGCGAGTCCGGTCAGTCGGGCTTCTACCAATTCAGCCAGATCGTCGCGCGCGCGGGGCAGACGTTCCAGACGCTGAGCGTGCAGCACGTCGACGCGCTCGGATACCTCGACCTCGACCGCGACGGGCGCGTCGAGGTGGTCGTGCGCGAGCGGGTCGGGCGCAAGGGGAACGCGTCGCAGTGGACCTACATCGACCGGCTCGAGCGCTGGACGGGTCAACGCTTCGAGCCCGCCATCCGCCTCTTTCCGCGCTACCACGACGAGCAGACGCTGCCGACGCTCATCGGCGATCTCATCGACAATCACGACGCGGCGCGGCCGATCCTCGAGGAAAAGATCGCCGCGATCGGGGTCGTGCGGGACGAGGTCGCGTCGTGGACGACCGTCCCGAAATCGTTTCACGCCAAGAAGGTCGCCGCCCTCAACCAGCTGCAGCGCAATCGCATGAAGGCCGCCAAGACCAAGCTGGAAGCGCTCGCGGCGATCGACGCGCGCGACGCGCAGGTCATGCTGGGGCTCGCGCAGGTGCGGGCTGCGGAGGCGGATTGGGAGGGGGTCCTCGCGGCCGGAACGCGCGCGCTCTCGGTCGATCCGCACGCGCGCGAGGCATGGTGGTGGGCGGGGCTCGCGTTCAGCGGCCTGAAAGAGCGCTCCTCGGCGGTCGCGTGCTTCCATCTCGCCATCGCGCTCTGCGGCGCGCGCGACGAGGGCGTGGCGTTCCTGCGCGCACGGCGCGGCGAGCCCGGCATGGACAACGAGCTCCAAGCGCTCATCGACGAAGCGATCGCCCGCGGCCGCTAGGTTCGCGAAGAGCGCCGAGCGCTTGCCCGCGCTAGGTTCGCGAAGGCGCCGAGCGCTTGCCCGCGCCGACTCAGTTGCAGCGGTTGAGATCCTCGGGCGTCTTGGCGGTGACGAGGCACTCGGTCTGCTTGCGCGTCGCCTTGGCGTTGCACTCGCGCGAGCACTCCTTCTTGAGGAACTCGAGCTGCAGGGTGGCCATGTCGCGCGCCATCTGCGCGCCGGTCGCGCCCATCTGCGTCAGCACGGCGTCGCTCGCGGCCTGCTTGTCGACCGCGCCGAGGTAGAGCTTGGTCACGTTCTCGCACGCCGACTCGCACTCGTCGGGAGTGGCCTTCGCATCGCAGGCGGCGGTTGCCGTCGCGAGAAGGATTCCGAGGACGAACGTGAAGGAACTCCGCATGCTGTCTCCGTGTCGGTTCATGCTGGCCCGCCATACTCGACGCGCACCGGGGCCTTGTCAACGGAACTGGCGCATGTTGAATCTGCGCGCGTTGGACCGATCAAGAGGGTGCTCGGGGCCGCCCTGAACGCGGGTTTCGCCGGCGCGGCGGGCGCGTGTCGACACCGTGCGCGGTGGGGCGGAGCGTGGACAGGGCGTGGGTCCCATCGTATCGTTGGCAGCGGTTGACGGCGGCATGAGGGCGGCATGAGGGCGGCATGAGGGCGCGGCACCGAGGCCGTGCGGGAGGGTGAGATGGCGGAAGAACCCAAATCGAAGAAGCGCGGTTCGGCGGAACCCGCCCCCAAGCCCCAGGCCGAGGTGCTCGCCAAGGCCGATGGCTCGGTCAAGGTCGACGCCAACGCGTCGATGTCCTACAGCGACTACGCCGCCGATCGCAGCGAGCCCGTCATCACCATCCAGCACATCATCGAGCGGCGCGCGAAGCCGGTCGAGAAGAAGCGGATGCTCTGGCCCAACATGAAGATCATTCACAACGTCATGTGGACGCCGATACAGCCGGACCCGCCGCCGAAGCCGCAGCGGCTCGCGGGGACGGTTCTCTCCGATGTGATGTTCAGCCCGGCCCAGCCGGTGGCGCCGCCGCCGAGCTTTGCGAATATGGAGCCCTCGGGTCGCAAGTGAGG
>SXIE01000306.1 GCA_005772945.1 Pseudomonadota bacterium | reverse complement strand
GGATGGGCGACGTCGCGGCCATTTGGACAACGCGGCGGCGGGGCGTCCCGGCGCGCTGGGTCACCACCCGCCGGCGCGACCGAGCGGCTGGAAGGTCTCGGCGCCGCTCGGGTCGGGGTCGACGCCGCCCGGCGGGCATGGCGCGAAGCTGCCGTGAAGGCGCTCGCACGCGGCGAAGAGCCCGGCGGCGGCGGGCGCGATGGCCGCAGCGGGTGCGGTCTTGCCGTCGAGGCGCACGACCACGCGGAAGACCGGCGGCAGCGAGCTCATGTGCATGTCGCGCCCGCGGACGAGGACCCGCGCGGTGCCGTCGCCAGGCGCCAACACGTCGATGGGCCCGCCCCGATCGAACCCGAGCCCATCGGCCGCCGAGGCGCCTTGCGCTTGGGGGATCGGCACGACGCGCGGCGTCGCGGCCTCGTGCCCGTCGAGGGCGGCGACCAAGAGGCTGCCTGAGGCGCTTCCAAAACCTGCGAGCGCCACGACCGTGCCGGCCGCTTCGTCGACATCGAACGCTCTGATGGAACCATAGTGGCTGCGCAGCACCGCGACCCCTGCCCCCGCCCCCGCCGCATCGATCGGGACCGCGACGATCGCCACCTCGTCCCCGTGCCGCGTGCGCACGACGAGCCGCCCCGCGCGCGACGCGAGCTCCGCGCCCTCCACGCTTTCGTGCAGGACGACGGGCCCCGTGGCGTCGCGCCCATCGAGCCGAAACCCGATGCATTGAGAGCCCTCGTGGAACACCATCCAGCCCCGTACGAACCCCAGCAGCCTTCCGCGCGCCCGCCCCCGCACGTTCAGCTGCACGGGCACGCCCCCCCGCCCGTCCGCTCGAATGGCCCACCAGCGCGGGCTCTCGCCGCCGTCGGCGTCTTGTCCCAGGCGATAGACGACCACCGGCCGGCCTTCGACATCGCGTGTCAGGTACGCCTCCGGGATCCCCTCGCGCTCCCACGGCACGAGAACCGCAACGCGAAGGTCGGCGGTCGCCGCGCGCGCCACGATCCGCGCCGGATGGTCCCACGAGCTCAGCACGAGCGCCCCGCCGAGCACGCCGACCACGTGCGTCTTCCGCGGGAGCCGCTGGATCGCCCCACCCGCCACCGACACGACCGCCGGGCGCGACGCGTCCTCGTCCCGCGGCTCGAACACGACGACGGGGCCGCGCTCGGTCTCGGCGATCGCGCGCACGGTGCACGCCGGTTGGCCCTCGATCGACGCGACCACCCGCGCCGGTCCCGGGTGCGCGCTATCGACGACGACGACCTCGTGCCCGCGGCAACCCGCGACCCAACGCCCCGAGGCATCCCACGCGACGAGCTGGATCGGCGTCGCCCCGGGCGGCGTCAGCGCCCGCACCTCGCCGCTCCAGCGCACCTCCTCGACCACCCAGCGCGCCGTCCGATTTGCATCATTAGAAGGAGCCGCCGCCGGCGACGCGCGAGACGCAGGCGCCGTGCTGACGACCAAGCGCAGTCCATCGGGCGCGACGAGCGCCTCGAGGTACATCGGCCGCGCCTCGGTCAGCCGCCGCACCACCCCGGTCGCGTCGACCGTCGCGAGCGCCCGCGCCGCCCGCTCACCACCGCCGCCCAGCACCAGCACTACGGGCGCGTCTCCTGCGCCCTGCGGCGCCGCCCGATGGAACGCGTCGCCGGTCAGCGCATGCCCCGCGAAGTGCGGCGCGAGCGGCGTCAGCGTCCCGTGATCGGCGAAGTGCAGGACCCCTTTGCGATAGACCAGCAGGCGATCGGCGTCGAAGACGACCGGCGTTCGGTCCTGACTCCCTGCCGCCGGCGCGAGCAAGACCCGCGGCGGACTCGCCCCATCGGCGCGCACGATCTCGATCACGCTGGTCGTCGCGCCTCCGCGCGGAGGCGTCCGAGATCGTTCGTACACCAAGTATTCGTCGCCGACGAAGCGCGGGCGCTCGAGCCGCTCGCCGGGCTCGGTAGGCCGCGGCACCACCACGACCGGAGGCCTCGCGTCGGCCTCCAAAGCGGCCACGAACGCCACGACCAGTCCGCCCGCGCCCACAAAGACGAGGCGCCCTTCCGGCGCATCGAGCGCCACGTCGAAGTCCGCGCGGACCTCCCGCGCGATCCGCACGGGCCTTCCGCCGACGCCGTCGCGCACCGGCAACGCGAACATCGCGCCGCCCTCGGGCCCGCCGATCTCGACCACCACCAGCCCACGCGACGGCGCCGTGGCCACGACCTGCAGACGCCCCGACGGCAGCCCGAACGCCGCGGGGCTCGCGCCGCCGAGGTACTCGGCACCATCCACGTCGCGCCCGCTCCCGAGGCGGTCCAGCGGCACGACCAGCAGCGGCGCGAACGCGGTCCTCACGACCCCGATGGCCGTCCAACCGCTCGGCCAAGGCGCCGGCGACCCCCACGGCAACGCACGTCCCTCGCCCTCGGCGAACGCGACCCAGAGTCCAGCGAGTACCAGCATGCGCGTCGGTGTCATCATGGTCCGAGCTAACCCCAAGCTCGTCGGCCGTGCGGCAAAGAGCCGGCAAAACGTGGCCGCCACACCGCCGCGCAACCCCGTTCGGTCACGCGCGGTTGACCTCCGAGGCGCCGTCGCTAGCTAAGACAGCCATGCTTCACGTCGTGCTCCCCATCGTCGTGGCCTCGGCCATCCCCTTCGCTCTCACGTCCGCCATCAAGCTGCGCGGCTTCTCGCGGCGCGACAACCACCAGACGCGGCTCTGGCAGGCCCAGCTGGAGGGCTGGCAGCAGCGCGCCAACTGGGCTCAGCAGAACGCCTTCGAGACGCTGCCGATCTTCATCGGCGCCGTCATCCTGGCGCACCTCTTCGCGCCCGGCAGCGTCGTCGCCGCCGTCGCCGCGTGGACCTATCCAGTCCTGCGCATCGCGTACTCGGTCCTCTTCGTCACGGACCACGCGCGCACCCGAAGCGTCGTGTGGCTCGTGTCGATGGCGGCGGTGCTCGCCCTCTTCGGAACCGCGCTCGTGCGCGCCTGAAGCCGCGCTCGATCCGACGACGAGCCGGTCGCTCACGGCGCCCCGCACGCGTAGGCGCGAGTCTCGATCACGTTGCGAGGATACTCGCCGCTGAGGCGGTCCTCGGTGCGCACGAGCCTGCCGTCGGCGTCGTAGGCGTAGGTCACGCGCTGCACCGCCTCCACCGGCGGGACCTGCGCGTAGCTGAAGCGATGGACTTCCTCGCTGAGGCGCCCTGCCGCATCATAGGTGTACGTAGTATCTTCGCGAGGACCGGTCACGCGGACGAGCCGCGTGCCCTCGAACGTGCGCACGAGCTCCGAGGCGGCCTCGCGCCCGTCCTTCGACACGACGATCTCGGCGTCACGGACGAGGCGCGCGTCGTCGTCGAACGTGCGCTCATAGCGATGCGAGACCGCGGGGGCGTCATCGGTCGTGGGCCTGGCCATGAGGTTTGGAGAGTCCCCGCCCGCGATCGCGTGCGCCGTCACGTGCCCCGCCGCATCCCACGTCCAGGTCTGGAATGCCAAGAGCCCGCGCGTCGCGTCGAGGAGCTCGCGCTTGACGAGGCGCCCGTCGTCACCGTAGCGGAACGTCAGCTCGCGCTCGCCTGTCTGGCCCGTCCCTGCGACAGTCCAGCTCACTTGATCGCTCACCAGCAGGCCGGCGCCCACCTGGCCCGCGCGCGCTTCGAACACGCGCTCGCGCGTCGCCTCGAAGCTCCCCAGATCCCACGCGCTGCTCGTCACGACCTGCCGCACCATCTCGCCGTTTTCGTACGACACGATCGCGTGGCCCGCCCCCTGGTTCACGAGGTCGACGCTGAGGCTGCCCTGACCGCCGTCGGCACCCTCGTGCCCGAACCAACCCAAGTCGCCGTAATCGTACGCGTAGACCGACGATCCATAGGCGAAGCCGATGCCGTGCGGCCGCTCAGCACGCGCCCACCCGAGGTCGTAGCGCGCATCGGTCGCCGGATAGCCGTGGCCGAACCCGGTCGGCAGCGGACGGCACGCGCGCGCGCCATCGACGGCCGGCGCAGAGTTCCACGGGTTCTCGCGCCACTCGCGCGCGACGGCCGCGCCGAGCTCGGCGTCGTCGAGCGGCGCGATGCGGGGACCACCGAGAAAGTAGGACGTGTACGCGTAGCCCGGTCCGAAGGCGTCCCCGCTCACGTCGCGCGTGATCTCACGCTTCGCGAGCGCGCCGGCCGCGCCCACCGCGCCGGCCGCATCCCCCCCGTCTTCCGCATCCCCCGCATCCCACGTCCAGCGCTGGTCTTCGACGACCACCCCGTCGCGCGTCCGCACGACCCGCGTCGGAACGCCGGAGGCGTCGTACGTCCAGCTCGCATCCGCGACGTGCGGCCCGAAGGCCGTCCGCGCGCCCGCAAGGCGCCCGCGCGCATCATACTCCCAGGTCGTGACGACCTGTGCGCGCGGCCCGAACGGGGCCTCGGACCCTTGCGCGGCGAACGTCTCGGTGCGCGCGACGAGCCGCCCGTCGGCCGACCACTCCTGGTGCACGAGCTCCTCGAGGGCCCCGCCCACCGGACCGTGCCAGACCGACGCGACGCGCCCACCAGGCAGGAACTCGATCACATCGGTCGCAGCCGCGAAGGCGTAGCTCCGCTCGAATCGCGCGAGCTCGCCGTCGGGCGCGAACGCGTAGCGGACCACCGAGCTCGGCTGCGTGATCGTCAGCGTGTCGCCCGCCCACACATAGTCGGTGCGGCTCACGTAGTCGTTGGACGCCGACGTCTCGGTCGTGACCGACGCGAGCGGGCAGTCCTCCCGGTCCGCGACCTCGGTCGGAATCGCGGGGACGCTGAACTCGAAGGCCACGGCGCTCGGCGCGCAGACGGCCACCGTCGGCGCCACGCTCACCTCGCCCGTCTCCTGCGGCGGCGTCGTGTCGGCCGCCGTGCGGGTCTCCTCGGGACGCGTGTCCTGAGCGCTATCAACGGCATCCGGAGGGCTCGAATGGCCCTCCCGCGCGTCCAGGCAGCCGCCCTGCGACGGCACCAAGAGCGCCATCGCCCAACCGAACCACGTACCACTCGCCACCACCGCCTCACGCATGTCGCCCCTCCGTGCCTGCCCGACGAACCGCGTCGGGCACGACAGGTTTCGCAAGGCGCGTGCCCCGCGACGCACCGCGTCATATCCAGCAAAACCGGTCAGTTAGGACTGTCGCCCCGCGCGCCGAAGGAAACTCTCCATGCGCGGCGGCCCCTGAATGCAATTCTATCTTACACTGGCCTTCGCTCGGCGCGCGCCAACCCCATGCTTGCGCCGCCTACCCGAGTGGCCTATCAGGCGCGCGACCACAGGCCCGGAGGACCCATGCGCCGCTTCAGTGTCACACTCGCCGTCGTCATCCCGCTCGCCGCGTGCAGCGATGTCGCCGAGAAGTCGAGCGAGCTCCCGTTCGACGCCCTCGAGGCCGGTAAGTCCGACAGCATCGCGCTCGCCGGCGCGCTCACGTTCACCACGCCGGTGTCCGGCCAGCTCGACAAGAGCATCCCGCGCGCGACCTACACCTTGGAAGTGCGCCCCGGCGCCAAGGTCGACCTCGAGGTCACGCACAAGGGCACGAGCGCCGCGCTCGACACCATCATGACGGTCGTCGGCCCGACCGCCGCCGACGTAGCCTCGACGCCGCTGGTCGGCCGCGACGACGACTCCGGCTGGGGATTCCACTCGAAGCTGAAGGGCCTCACGCTCGCCGCCGGCGGCCGCTATCTCGTCACGGTCAGCACCTACAACGGCAAGCAGAAAGGCAAGTACACGCTTGTCGCGACCTGCAAGTCTGGCGACTGCGCGCCGCTTCCCATCGGCCCGATCGCCCCGCCCTTCGACGACCGCTACTGCCACCCGCAGCTCCTCACCGGCATGAACGTTTGCATCGACGAGCAAATGGCGGACCCCGACCGCAACCCGGTCACGATGGACGCCCTCGAGGTCGCACGCGCCTGCGCCGACGCCGAGCCGGTCGCCCCCGCGCACGACGCCATCTGCGCGACCGAGACCCCGGCGCCGAGCTGGTGCGCGCTCTCGTACGAGGAGTTCTGGAACTCCGCCGCGTCGCTCTGCGTGGACCCGGCGGTCGCCTATGCGCGCGGGCGCGAGTGCGTCTTCGGCGGCAGCTGGCACGACCTGAAGCAGGGCCCCGTCGGCGTCTACATCACACACGCGCGCGTCGTGACCAGCGTCGCCGGGCTCAGCGCCACCGAGCAGGCCCAGCTCGTCGCCGCCGTGAACGTGTCGGCCGCCGAGGTCACGACGCCGACCGAGGCGCTCGACGCCGTCGACGAGAGCGCGGTGAACATCGTCGATCTCTGGGATGCGACGCACCACCGCGCGTTCACCGGTTACGAGTACGGCGCCGGCGACAACAGCTACGGCGCCATCTTCGAGCACGGCACGACCACCATCGCCGCGCGCATCCAGGACTCGGACTTCTACGCCTGCGCCGTCCCTCCCGGCCCCGAGCTCGCGCTGTGCGCCGTGAACGCCGACTGCGCCGAGGGCCTCACCTGCTTCGCGATCAACGAGGGCCGCGGGCGCTGCGCGTCGAACCGCACGACCACCGGCGACTTCGGCCCGTGCACGGCCTCCGTCGGGTGCGGCGCGACCAGCGGGCTTCTGTGCAAGACCACCGATCCGAGCGGCGCCGGCTTCTGCCAACCCGCCTCGATGGCGGGCCGCTTCGACGACTTCGCGGTCGTCCGGATCCCGCCGAGCGGCGCTGTCGAGCGCACGATCACCGCGTTCGGCCTGACGACCGTGTCGACCGATGTGCAAGCCAAGCTGGTCGTCGACCACGAGCGCCCCCAGGACCTGAAGATCACGCTGACGAACCCGGCCGGAACCGTCGGCGTCGTGTGGGATCACGAGAGCGGCCAGGAGACTGGAGCCTTCGATCTCGAGCGCGCGGTGCGCGCCTTTCCGGGCGACGAGAGCGCGAACGGCGCCTGGCTCTTGCGCATCGAGAACACGGGCAGTGCGCTCGGCACGCTTGTCTCCTGGCGACTGGAGATCCAGTCGCGCTGGGACTGACACGCGCCGAGCGCCGCTCCCCTCGGGCTACCGCTCGCGCTCGCAGACCATGTAGCGGAGACCGGCGTTGTTGGCCACGCTTCCCCAGTAGAGGTACGGCAAGGTCGTCCCCGGGATCAGCTCCACCGTGCTGGCGATGACGTTCTCGCCCGGGTCCGCGTATTTCGGATCCCAGGGGTGAAGAAGGCCGTCGCCGTTGGGGGGGATGAAGAGCCCGGGGTACCCGGCCCGCCCGCTCTCCCAGCGCCACGCGCCCGGTTGATCGATGCTGTTGAAGCCGAGCACGTAATAGTGCCCCGGGTCGAAGAGCAGCGCCGTAGCGATGCACGCGTCGTCGCTCTGCGAGCGCACGGTCACGGGCTCCGCGCCCCGATCTGCGCACCCCGCCGCCATGTCGTCGAACGAGGTCTCGTCATAGGGCGGCGACTGGTAGTTGCCGAAGTCGCAGGCGATCACATCGCGCCCGTCGCAGCCCCCGATGATGCGGCACGCGCCCGCACACAGCGGGTCGCACACGCTGCAGCCCGTGCCGAGGTCGGCCACGTCCACGGCGCCGTCGCAGTCGTTGTCGAGCTGGTCGCAGAGCTCGACGAGGTTCGGGTGCACGTTCGAGTTCGCGTCATCGCAGTCGCCGCCCACGAGCACCGAGCCGCTCGGGGCCGCCTCGGAGCAAGTGATGACCAGGGCGCCGGCCTCGTCGCCATAGCCGTCCCCGTCCGCGTCCGGGTAGTACGTGAGGGTCGCGTCGTCGATGGTTCCGTCGCAGTCGTCGTCGACGCCGTTGCAGCGCTCGCTCGCGCCGGGGTTGATGCTCGCGTCGGCATCGTTGCAGTCGCCCTTGGTCGCGACGTAGCCGGCCGGCGGCGCGCACGCCAGCACGGACGAGCGGCCGTAACCGTCCGCATCGCCGTCGAGGTAGTAGGTCGTCTTGACGTCCTCGTCGGTCCCGCCCGCGCAGTTGTCGTCCTGGCCGTTGCAGGTCTCGACGGCCTTCGGGTGAACCGCCGCGTTCGAATCGTTGCAGTCGCCTGCAATCGTCGCGTAGCCGACCGGCATCGCGCACGCTTTGACCGTCGTGTTCGAGCCGTAGCCGTCCGCGTCCTGGTCTTTGTAGAACGTGAGCGTCACGCCCTCGTCGACCTGGTTGTCGCAGTCCTCGTCGACGCCATTGCAGCTCTCGGGTGCCTTCGGGTGGATCGTCGCGTCGCTATCCTTGCAGTCGCCTGCAACCGTCGCGTAGCCGTCGGGGCGCGTGCAGGCCTGGGTCGTCGTGGCGGTGCCGTAGCCGTCGGCATCCGCGTCCAGGTAGAACGTGTTCTGGACACTCTCGTCGATGGCGCCGTCGCAATCGTTGTCGAGGAGGTCGCACACCTCGGTTTCACCCGGATGCGCGGTCGCGTGCGCGTCGTCGCAGTCGCCCGCGGTGGCCACATAGCCGCTCGCCGGGGTCTGGTTGCAGGCAAAGAGCGCGGTCGCATCGGCGTCGCCGTACCCATCGCCGTCGGCGTCCGCGAAGAGCGTCTGGACTCCGTCGTCCGTGACGGCATTGCAGTCGTTGTCGAGGCCGTCGCAGGTCTCGACCGCGCCGGGGCGAATCGCCGCATTGGAATCATTGCAGTCACCTGCAAGCGTCACATAGCCCGCCGGCATCGTGCACGCCACGATGCTGGCCGCGCCGTAGCCGTCGCCGTCCGCGTCGGCATAGAACGTGGTCGTGAGGCCCTCGTCGATGCCGCCCATGCAGTTGTCGTCGATGGTGTTGCACGTCTCGGTCGCACCGGGATAGACGGCGGGGTTCGTGTCGTCGCAATCCCATGTGCGGTTCGCATAGCCAGCCGGCATGGTGCAGGCCGATATCCACACGAGGTTCGAGCCCCAGGTGTCGCCGTCGGCGTCCTTGTAGAAGGTCTTCGTGAGCCCCTCGTCGATGCCCCCGCTGCAATTGTCGTCGAGGCCGTTGCAGACCTCGGCGGCACCCGGGTTCACCGCCGCGCGCGTGTCGTCGCAGTCGCCTGAATTCGCCTGGTAGCCGACCGGACGCGCGCACGCCGCGACGCTGACTGTGGTCGAGCCGTAGCTGTCCCCGTCGGCATCCTGGTAGTACGTCGACTTGCTGACACCGTCGTCGATCGCGCCGTCGCAGTCGTCGTCCGTGTCGTTGCAGAGCTCGTTGGCACCCGGGTTGATGGCGGCGCTCTGGTCGTTGCAGTCGGTCGCATTCGAGACGTAGCCGGTCGGCGCCGCGCAGGCCGTGGTCGTGGTCGCGCTCGTGCCGAAGCCGTCCCCGTCCGCGTCCTTGTAGAAGGCGGACTTCACGCCCTCGTCGATCACGCCGTCGCAGTTGTTGTCGAGGAGGTCGCACGTCTCGCGTGCTCCCGGGTACGAGGCCGCGCTCTGGTCGTTGCAGTCGCCGCCACGCCCCGTGTAGCCCGCGGGTTGTGCACACGCGAGCGTGGTCGTGCTCGAGAGCCCGTAGCTGTCGCCGTCCGCGTCCTTGTACCAGTTCGCCTTGACGCCCTCGTCGATGCCGCCTTCGCAGTCGTCGTCGGTGCCGTTGCAGGTCTCGGTGGCGCTCGGGTTCACGTAGTAGTTGGCGTCGTTGCAGTCGCCCGCGCGCGCAGCGTAGCCGGAGGGCTTCGCGCACGCTTGCGCCGCGCTACCCGCGAGACCGTAGGTATCGTGGTCGCCGTCCCAGTACCAGGTCGCCTTGACCCCCTCGTCGACACCGCCGTCGCAGTCGTCGTCGACGCCGTTGCAGGATTCGCTGGCGCCGGGGTTGACCGTGCTGCTTGCGTCGTTGCAATCGCCGCTGCGCGAGACGTAACCGGACGGCTGGGAGCACGCCTGGGTCGTGGCGCTCGCGAGCCCGTAACCGTCCTTGTCGCCGTCCTTGTACCACGCCAGCTTCACGCCCTCGTCGATGCTGCCGTCGCAATCCTCGTCGGCGCCGTTGCAGAGCTCGGGGGCGCCTGGGTGAACGTTGGCATTGGCGTCGTTGCAGTCGCCGCCCTGGCCGGCGGCGTCGTCGGGCATGGCGCAGGCCGAGGCGCGTGTGCCGCCGTAGCCGTCGCCGTCGCGGTCCATCCAAAAGACAACCGGTGCGGTCCCGCCGGGGCAGAGCGCGTGTGCCACGCCGGTGAAGCCGAGCACGCCGCCGAGGGCGATGAGGGCGGCCCAACAGCGGGGCGAGCCGATCCGAGGGAACTGGCTGAAATGACGGAGCCGATCGCGAGACATGGAGCCACCTTTGACGTGGAAGAGGACTTGCCAGAAGGCGGCGCAACGGTAGGGAACGGCCGACGCGGTGTCAGTCACCGAGGGTGGCCTTCGTGTAAGGGTGTGTGTGGGGCGCGTGCAGCGGATTCGCGGGTCGACTCGGGTGACGACGCGCGCTAGGGTCTCGCCGCGGAGGCGCCATGCGAACCGAGGGATTGCGACGGGTGCGTTGGATAGGGGTTTGGGCGGCCATGGGGGTCGGGGGCTGCGGGGGCGACACGGATGTTGACACTGTCAACATCGAGACCGAGTCCGAGGTCGAGACCGAGACCGAGTCCGAGACCGAGTCCGAGACCGAGGTCGAGGTCGAATCCGAGACCGAGACGCCGCCCCCGGATCCCTTCGCCGTCCGCCCGATGACACTCCGCCTCACGACCTCCTACGCGAGCGACGGCTCGGTCTGGCACGTCGGCGCCGGCGGCATCCTCTACATGGACACGCCTCCCAGCCTCTACACCGAGGTCGACCGCGACGGGGACTGCCGCCTCCTCGCCGGGTCGAACCCCTTCTGTGCCGACGGCTGCTCCGACGGCCTCTGCACCGCGCCCGACGTCTGCACACCCTGGCCCGTCGACGCGTCGGCCGGCACGCTCACGATCGGGCACCCGCAGTCCGCCGTCCCGCCGATCACGCTCCCCTACGCGCCCGGCGGCTACAGTTGGGCCGCTGACCGCTCCACCTTCACCGCGGGCGCGCCCGTCTCGGTCGCCGCCGCGGGCGACACGGTTCCGGCCTTCGAGGGCACGGTCGTCCAACCCGAGGCGATCGCGCTCACGAACTACGACAGCCTCGATCTCGACGGCGCCGCGCCCCTGACGCTGACCTGGACGACGCCTGCGGTCGGCGCCCTCACGACCACGCGCGTGCGCATTCGCCTTCAGCAAGACCGCGCCCAGCACGGCCGCGCCTACCCCGGCATCATCGAGTGCGATGTCGCCGACAGCGGTAGCTTCACGATCCCCGAGCGCCTGCGCGCCGCCTACGCCAACCGCGACGTCTTCACCTGCGGCAAGTGCCCGCAGTCGTTTCTGACGCGCTACGAAAAGACGACCGTCAACGCCGGCGGCTTCGTCCTCGACCTCATCGCCGAGAGCCAAGCCAGCTTTCTCCTGACGTTCATCTACCCCATGCACTGACGGCCACCGACGGCCGCCACGAAGTGTCTTGCACCGCGATTGAATAATATCGACAGTATTGCGACAAAGGCCGCCCGAACGGGAGGAGGTCGCAATGGCGCACAAGAGGTTCATCGCTTCGTGGCTGGTTGGCGCAGGCTTGGTCGCCGGATGTGGCGATGACATCACCAGGACCGACCCCGACGTGCGCGAGACCGCCGGCGGCGAGGACACGGCCGAGGACACGGCCACCACGAACGACACCGGCCCCGCAACGACGCTCGACGACAGCGCGACCACGGGCGACAGCGACGCCGTTCACGCGACCCTGGACGACACTGTCACCGAGACGGTGGACGACACCGACACCACCGCGAACGACACCAACATCTTAGGCGACACCGGCGCCGAGACCGAGACGGTGAACGACGTCGTGACGAGCGTCTCTCCGTTTCCGTCGGGTCCGCCCTGCACCCGCGACGGCTTCTGCGCGACAAACCCGGTCCCGGCCTTCTTCTCCCTGACCGCCATCGTCGCGTTCGCCTCCAACGATGTCTTCTTCCTCGGGAACACGATCCTGCACTTCGACGGGCGCGCGTTCACCGGCCTTGCCGATGGTCGCATGCCCTACATCGGCGAGGTGGCGGCTGACGGCCGCAACCTCGTGGCGACCTCGCAATACGGAACGGCGATGCGCATCGATCTCGCGCACGGCACCTGGACCTCGATCGCTGCGCCTGCAGAATCGGAGACGTACTTCACGCACGCGACGCGCGCCGGCACCCGCACCTACGTGAGCGCGACGGACTTCGAGGGCTCCGACCGGATCTACGAAGTCACCGCCGCGGCACTTCATAGCGTCCTCTCGGTCCCCGGCGGCGTCACCGCGCTCCATGGTCGCCCGGATGGCACGCTCTATATCGGAAGCGATCACGCCGTCCTCACCTGGAAGGGCTCCGGCCAGCCGACCGCCATCCCGGCGACCGACAGCCCGACGTACCTCTGGGGTTGCAGCGAGCGGGTCTTCGTGACGATCGACGGATGTGCCTACGAGCTCGAAGGCACCACGTTCACGTTCATGGCGTGTATGGCGGACAGCAGCGTGGGCTGGGCGCCGGACTGCCACGACCTGTTCCTCTCGGGCCACGAATACGGGCACGACTCGGGCCTGGGCCACTTCGACGGCGAGACCTACGAGCGCATCGATCCGGAGTTTCCCGAGCCGCTCCAAGACTCCGGCTACCCCACCGACATTTCGGCACTTGGCGGCACAAGCACAACCGATCTCTGGGGCGCTGGAACCTCCACCCTTTTTCACTACGACGGACAGACGTACACCCACTACGCCACCACCACGCGCGCGTCTCTCAGCCGCGTTGGAGCGACGCCGCCGGTGGCCACCAACGCGATCGAGATCGGCGCGGTCACCCCCACGGCCTGGGTCGGCGGTGACCAGATGACGCTGCGCCGAAGCGGTGAGACCTGGGAGGCCTTTCCGATCGAAGACGAGGTCCGTGGCATCGTCGCTTTCGACGGGAACCGCGCTGTGGCGTTGGGGGCGCAGGAGGTCTGGCACTTCGAGGGGACTGAGTGGACGCCCGATTCGGGGCTGCCGGCCATGACCTACTACACGGCCGGAGGCACGCGCGCGGGCCACCACTACGAGATCTCCGCGACCGCCCCGGACAACATCTGGATCGTTGGGAACATCGTCAAGACCGTGGGCGGCGTGCAGGTCCAACGTCGCTCGGACGAGCTTCTCCACTTCGATGGATATGCCTGGGCCACCGTGGACGTCCCACACCCCATCTGGGACGGGCTGCCTTCGACCCCGCACTGGGCGAAGATCCATGCGACCGACGGCGGCGAGATCGTGCTGACGACCTATGCCTTTGGGCCTTTCGTGGTCATCGCGTCCGACGGGACTCTTCGGGAGCTGCCGCGTCCAAAGGACTTCACCGAGCCGGTCGGGATCGCGGGCACGAGCATGTCCAAGCTCGTCATACTCGATGGGAAGAAGGGGATCGCGTTCCTCGAGGGCAGCGCCGAGGCGCCCAGCTGGCGGATCGAACCGCTGGCGATGTTCGACCGCGCCCGGGCTCTGTCGGCCGCTCCGGACGGCACCCTCTGGGCTCTCGGGTCGCCGCTCGCGATGCCCTACGACCCAGCCGTCTTCCGGCGTGGCGCGGCCGGCTGGGATCCGATCGACGTCGGGAGTATCGAGGCGGGTGGGTTCGGGATCCTCGGCGACGGCGAGGTCATCGTCGCCGGTTGGCAAGGTGTCATTGCGACGCGACGCCCCTGAGCCCGAGGGAGCACCGCGGCAGGCGCGGTGCCCCGAGCGATGCGCTCGAGCCTCGCGGCCTCACGGTCAGTCAGGATCGTAGCACGTGACCTGCGTCGGCAGCGTCAACTGAACGCATGGTGACAGTCCTGGTTGCACGAGGTTGGGTTCGCGGCGAACGCATCCGGGACCGCCCTGAGCGGGGGCTCGTTTGCGTCGCCGTGCTGCTTCGGCGTTGCTCCAACTAGAACGCGTTCCACTTCGACGAAATCAATTTCATAACGCGTTACAGTTACGGCGATACGGCGCACAGGAACGCGGCCTTGCGGGACCCTACTGGGCGCAAGTCCGAGCCCGAGTTCGAGTTCGAGTCCGAGCCCGAGTTCGAGTCCGAGTCCGAGGCCCTCCGACCGCTCGGACCTGGTTCGCGACCGTTCACCCGCGGGTCTCGACCGCTCACGCATCTCGGCCGATCGCCGGGCTGCCAAGCGCGTTAGATGGGTCTCACCAGGAGGTTCCCATGTCCGACATCGCGACGACCACGACCACGACCACCACCCCCGACCCTCGACCCGAGACACCGCCCCGAGCGCACGACCCCGCGCGCACCGGTGACGGCCAGGCGCTCGCCTGGGCGCGCGATTTCGCGATCGTCGGCGGCGTCTCGTCCTTTCTCACGCCGTTCATCATGGCCGGCGAGTTCCTCGGCGCGCGCTACCTCGTCTTTGCCGCGGCCGGCGGGATCGTCGGCGGCTTCGTGCTGGGCTTGCTCTTCGCGTATCTGACGGGCGCGAGCCGCGCCGACGCGCGCAAGGTCCCACTCTGGGTGGTCGCCTTGGCCGCGCCGCTGCTCGGCGGCCTCTGGGGCGCCTCGGTCGGTTTCGTCGCGGCGCTCGGGCTCGGGCGCGGCGGCTGGGACGCGGTCTATCTCTCGATGTACCTCGCGGCCATCGCCGGTGCCCTCCAGCTCGGTTGGTTCTGGGTCGGCTACCTGTTCGCGCGCGTCCGTCGACACCCGACCTGGCCGGTCGTGGTGGCGGCCTGTCTGCTGCCGGTGATCGGAACCGCGACCCTTCACGTGATGGGAGGGTCGGGCGGTTCGCCCGCGCGCGACCTGTATTCGGACGTGCGCGATTAGGGAGCGGCGGCGTCCGCCTGCTCCTCCTCCTCGAAGCCCGGCGGCGGCACGGCCTCGAACGGACAGTAGAGCGCGAGCGCCTTGACGGCGAAGCTCTGCAGCGGGCGGGCGGCGTGCCCGAGCCGGGTCACCGCTCCGGACGACCAACCGTATTCGACCAGGTCCCACGCGCCGTCGCCGTCCCAGTCGAGGACCGCACGCGCGCCGTGCACGAGCCCCGCATCGAGGACGCGATAGGCCCGATCGAGCAGGAACCACATCGGCGGCGCCGCGCACGAGACCTGGTTGCCGAGGGTGACCTCGAGGAGGTGCGTCGCGCCCGTAGTGTCGAGCAGCGCCTTGACGGTCGGGTCCGAGTCGACGCCCAACTGCGGCGAGGGGGCGTCCCAGTGCTTCGGCGCGCGCGTGCCGTATTCGCCGGAGAGATCGAGCTGCGGGTCTTCGCGTCTTCGGGTGCGAACATCCTTGCGCCATGCTGCAAGCGATGCCGCGTACGCCTCCTGCTGCTCACGCCAGAGGGCGGTCTCCCGCACCGCCTTCAGAGCGGCCGCGCGGGCCTTGGGTGGGGGCCACGACGCGACGAGCCGACTGGCGATTGTCCCGCTCCCATCGTCAGGCGCCGCCACGAGCGCCTCGCGCGGGCAGGAGGCATACGTGAGCGGCGTGACCTCGGCGACAAGCATCGGGTGCCCCTCGGCCCAACCGGGACCTGGCGCCACGTGCCCAAAGGCATCGGCCGCCTCGAAGAAGGTCATGCCCTCGTCATCCTCCTCGGGCGCGATGGAGGCCGCCCAGAGAGCGGTGATGAGCGCCCTGCACGCGAGGGCTTCCTTGCCCTCCACGTGCTCGCGGTTCAGGTCGGTCCCGGTCAGGACGACGACGCTGCCAACCAGGCCGCGGGCGGTGGCGGGCAGGGCCTCGGGGCGCACCGGTCGGTACACGCCGACGGGGCGTTGCTGTCCGTCCATCCGCTCCTCGACGTGCGCCGGCGCGGCCGGGTCGATCCAGCGCGGATCGACGCCGTCGGCCAGGACGATCAGGTGCGCGTCCACCATGAGCCATGGGGGGCCGGCCACCTCGCGACCGACGTCCCGGGCCGCGAAGGACACGCCGAAAGAGACCCAGAGCCAGGTGAGGAACATCGAACCCCCTCGCCGTCAGGCGGCCGCGCGCGCGTCGCGCCCGGACGCGTGGGCGTCGGCGGGCATTCCGGGGATAGCAGAATTCGGGTGTTCGCGCCCGACGTCGCGTGCGAGGGCGAGACCGAGTTCGAGACCGAGACCGAGCCCGAGTCCGAGCCCGAGTTCGAGTTCGAGTTCGAGTTCGAGTTCGAGTTCGAGTTCGAGTTCGAGTTCGAGTTCGAGTTCGAGAGCGAGTTCGAGTTCGAGTTCGAGTTCGAGTTCGAGTTCGAGTTCGAGTTCGAGTTCGAGTTCGAGTTCGAGTTCGAGTTCGAGT
>SXIE01000305.1 GCA_005772945.1 Pseudomonadota bacterium | reverse complement strand
CCGCATGCAGCTCCTCACCCGAGTCGCCTTCGGCTTTCATTCCTCAGCGGCCCTCATCTCCCTGGCCATGCTCAAGCTCGGCGGCCTTTGCCCTCGGCTCCCAAGCGAACTCGCCCACGGAGCGAGCAGTTGAGCCTTTTATTTGAGCCTCGCGGCTCTGGAGGGTTTGTGCGGCCGATTCGGGGGCGTGGGCGGGAAGAAGGCTGGCGATCGGTCGCCGCGATAGCCGCGTGGGTGTTGAGTGGCGCCTGCGGAGCGGACGTCGTGGCCTCGACGGACGCCGTCGATAGCGCAACCGCGAACGACAGCGCCGCCGTCGATAGCGCAACCGCGAGCGACAGCGTACTTGCGGATTCCGCAAGTGATACCACCGTGGCGATCCCTCCCGACGAGCGCTACGACGTCGGTGAGCCGGTCCTCTTGGACCGCTGGGTCGATCCGGTCGCCGGCAGCGACGACCACGACGGCGCCACGCGCGCGACGGCGATGCGCACGCTGACGCACGCCTGGCGCTCGCTGCCTGCGGCGCTGACCGAGGGCGTGCGGATCTGGCTCACGCCCGGCGTCTACGACGGCGCCTACCTCGAGTCCAAGCGTGGCACGCACGCAGCGCCGATCGTCATCACCGCCAGCGACGGCCGCGCCAGCGGGACCATCGGCGAGGGCGGCGGGATCGGCGGCCTCACGTTCTACAATTCCGCGTACGTCTATCTGATCGATGTGACCGTCGCGAGCCCAAGCGACCCGTTCCACCTGGACCACTGTGATCACGTCCTCCTGCGCGGGGTCGAGGTGCGTGGCACGCGCGGCGGCGGCCAGACCGAGGCCGTCAAGGTCAACCAATCGCAGCACATCTACATCGAGGACTCGGACGTCCATGGCGCCGGCGACAACGCCATCGACTTCGTCGCGGTCCAATACGGCCACATCGTCGGGAGCCGCATCCACGACGCGAACGATTGGTGCGCCTACACCAAGGGTGGCTCGGCCTATATCCGCGTTGCGGACAACGAGATCTACGACTGCGGCACGGGCGGCTTCGCGGCCGGGCAGGGCACGGGTTTCCAGTTCATGGTCGCGCCCTGGATCCACTACGAGGCTTATGGGATCGAGGTCGTCAACAACGTCATCCGCGACACGTGGGGCGCCTGCCTCGGGGTCATGGGCGGCTACGACATCCTCTTTGCGCACAACACCTGCTACCGCGTCGGCACGCGCAGCCACGTCCTCGAGGTGGGTCTGGGCGGCCGCGGTTGCGACGGTCACGACGTCGCTGCGTGCCGTCCCAGCCTCGATGCGGGCGGTTGGGGCGTGCTCGGGGACGGTGGCGACTTCATCCCGTCGCGCCACGTCTGGCTCCTCGCGAACCTCGTGTACAACCCGCCGGGGGTCCACGCGGCGTGGCAACATCTCAGCGTGGGCGGCCCCGCGGCGGCACCCGCCGAGAGCCACCTCGTCGGCCTGCAGAGCGCCGATGACGACCTTCGGCTGCGGGGCAACCTCGTCTGGAACGGACCGCCCGAGGTCCCCGAGATGTCGCTCGGCGTCAGCGGCGAGGGCGGCGCGTGCACCGACGCCAACCCGACCTGCAACCCGACGCAGCTCGTCGCCGACAACGCCCTTAACCGTGTGACACCCCGGCTCGTCGACCCGGCGAACGGCGACTTCCGACCGACCCGCGACCCGACTTGGGCGGACGTTCCGATCGCCGCGCTTCCGCCCTGGGATTGGTCCGATCGCCCTACCCTGAGCAGCGGCCCGCAGCTCCCGGAGGGCCCGACCCATCGCGGCGCAGGACGCGACCGCGCTGGGGTTTTGCGAGGGCCCGACGCGCCGCCGGGCGCGTACACGTTCGCGCCCGACTGAGGGTGACGCGCCTTCCGCCGCCGCTCATTCCTTTGACGTTAGAAGCGACTTGAACGGCATGCAGACCTCGGGCAGCCCGCCTCCTCCGTAAATGCGCATGTCATGGACCGGACATTCGGGAGTGGCTGCGTCCGCGGCGAGCTCCCACAGGCCCGTGCGCGTTCCCATCACATAGGTCTCCGCGGCGACCAGGGTGCTTTGCGTGCCGCCGGGCCGGCGGCCGAAGTAGAGAAACAATCCATGACGGGTGTCCAAGACGTACTCGCCCCCGACCAAGAGGCTCCCCGACGGATCGAAGGCGGCATAGGTGCCATCGCGCATGCCGTCGATCTCACCCCATACCTCGAACGCGCTCCAACTGTCTGGATACCAGCTGATGTGGATGTTGGCCGTTTGGCGCGGTGCGCGCGCCTCCTCGAATGGCATTGGCGCTTCGATGGACTCGTATCCCAAGCGCTTGGGAACCCGCGGATGGACCACCCAGATATCGCTCGGGCGGCGCTGCTCGTCCTCCACGAGGCCGCGCAGCACGACGCCGCCGTCGGAGTGCGGCTCGGCGACGCGGTAGGGATACGAATCGGGGCGCCGGCGGGGCTCCTCGGCCCGCCCGACGAGCCACTCCAGAAACCGCGACTTGAGAGGCGGCTCGGCAGCGAATGGTGCAGAGATTCGGTACCGCTCCGGCGAGCGCCCGACAAGCCATTCGAGGAACCGTGGTTTGGGAAGAGGTGCGAAATCGGCGGTCGTGGAATGGCCCGCCGTGCGCGTGACCGAGTACCCAACTCGCTGGAGCATCGAGTCCTCTTCGGGGAGCGGGTACGGAACCCTCGTGCACGTGCGGCCGTATCGGTCGCGCATCAGGAGGGCCTCGAGTCGATCCCCGGGAATGGGGTCCGCAACGACGGCCGGGTGCCGAAGCTCGGGGTCCGCATCCCGGTCCAGGGCGAGGATGGTCACGTCGGTCGCCGTCCACGTTCCGAGTCGCCTCATGATGGGGGGGCCGTAGGGCGTGAATGAGTCGACGCCGGTCCAGCAAGTCGTGCGCTGGGTGATTCCCCGGAGGTGCTCGGCGTGAACCTGCAAGTCGAGGTGGACAGGGAGGCCCATGCGGACTACGAGGCGTCGGGCTGAGGGTTGGTTGCGCTCGCCCGCAAGGAACTCGACGGGATAGATCGGCCACACCTCGCCGTCGCCCGCGTACGCGGTCTCGATCGGGTAGAAAGGGTCGGCCTTGGCCACGTGGACGGCCAGCGCGACGTAGCCGACCGCGACAAAAGGGGTGAGGCGCTTCATGGGCGGGCTCCAATCGAGGGCCGCTCGGAGGCCGTCCGACGGCACTTCGGCATGATTCGGGACAGCGCCTCGCTTCGCGATCGTGGGTTGTCCCAGACGGCCGAGGGCACCTCGAGACGTTCGTCGCCGCAGTGCACGCGGCGCATCGTGCGGACCTGCTTCGTCGTCTTGGGAAGGGCGTCTCCGATGAGCTGTACCTCCGCGGACGTGAGCGGAATAGCGGTTCCGACGTCTGCGACCCAGCGTGGGGGACTGGTGGTGAGTCCTGCCATCTCGAATATTTCTGGTGGCTTCGGTGAGGTCAGCATCAGCTCGGAGGCCGCGGTCGTGCGGAGCTCGAGCTCGGTCTTCGGGTCGATTTCGGTCACGAGGGTCTCGACGCTCGTGAGTTCGAGGTCGTGAGGGTGAGTCTGCTGTCTGTCCTCCCCCCACACGTGGTCGAACAGCGTCCTCGCCTTCTCACTGGGTGCGAGCGCCTCCGGTCCGGCCACGTTTGCTGCCTTGATGAGCGCCGACTGGTAGTGCGCCAGCGCTTCCGCGGCCTTGAAGTGCGCGCTTGACTCCGAGAGACATTGCATCGCCTTGAGCTGGAGATCGGGTTCGTCGATCAGAGGCATCAGCTTCTTGATGGTCGCGAGATCGAGGGCAAGGGTGCTGAAGGACGCCATGCTCGTGGTCTTGAGAATCTCCGCCATGATCGCGTTGCCGGAGCGGGCAGACTTCTTGAGGTTTTCGACTTCCGCCTGGAGCGCGCGATCGACTTCGATCGAAGGATTTGACTTCCCCGATCCGCCGGCGAGCCCTTGGCCGCCCGACAGTGTGCCCCCGACGATGCCCATCCCCTTCGCGGCCGCACCCGCCGCGAAGGCGCCCTTGCCCAGGATCAAGACGAGCCCAACCCCCGACTGCATCGCGCCTGCGAATGAAATGATGGCGGAGAGGAACGCAAGCACGCCTGCCAGATCGGAGCGCTTCGTGTTCTGACTCGCATGGATGGCGCTATCGACGCGCCGCTGCCCTTTCGCAAAGGCCCGTTCGTCCGAAAGGGAACCGTCGATGAGCGTCCGCAGAGTCAGGAGAGACTGGGTCAGAACAGCGGCGGTGATAGGCATCTGCGCGATGAATCGGTCGAACATGATAGGGAGGCATTAGTCCTCGTGCGCGGTTGCTTGGGTCGTCTCCTCGCGTCGCTGAACGCGTCCGCGAGCTCCCTGGACCGCGCCCTTGTGCGCCGTGCCCCCGAGCAGGTCCTCGGCGTTTCGGCCCCCGACCACGCGCGCGGCGACCTGATCGGCGTGCTGCTCGTAGGTGTCTCCGGCGCGGCCGACGTTGCCGGAGAGCTGGACGCCTTGGCGCTGTTGAACCACGTGGGCCGCTTCGTGGGCGGCCGTGAAGAGATCCGGGCTCTGTCCGAAGACGACGTTGTTGCCGGTCGCATAGGCCATCGCGCCCATCTGTTTGGTCGCGCCGCTGGCTGCGCTGCCCTGATGCGCCCGCACGTCCGAGAGGTCGTGCGCGCCAAAGGCGGCTTGGATACGGTCCAAGTACGGGAGGTTGGCGCCCCCGCCGGCGATGCCGCGGGACGCCGCTTGTTGGACCCCACTGGTCTGGGAGGCGGGGTCGCCGCCGCGCATCTGGACCGGGGCGAGCGCGGCCGCCTGCGCGTCGAAGTCGAGGCCCCGCAGAGCCTGTTTGGCGTTGGCTTCGCGAGGTGCGGTCGCGAGATGAGGTGCGTTGCTGCCGGGCGTCGGGGTTGGCGTGGGGGCGCGCACATTCTGGGTGATGACCAAGTTGGGCTCCGTGCGAGTGAGGTGTCGCCCGCGACGGCGAGCGCCGCGGCCAGCAGCCCTATCTCAAGCTCCGTGCCCGCCCGATTCGACGCCACCGTTGCGCCGCACGAGCTCGCCTGGGGTCTCGGTGCACCGTTTGGTGGTCGCCGATGGGGACAACCGTTCCGGAGGCTCATTCGGCGGCGCCCGGCGCCAGCGACCCCGACGCGCAAGGGGTCGCTCGGCGCGCCGGAACGCATCGCCCGCTCGGCCGCGAGCGAGCTCCTCAGACCCGCAGGCGGTAGATCCGGGTCACGTTGTTCGCGTAGACCAGCTCGAACAGCGCCGGGTCCGCCTTTTGGAAGACGAAGAGCTGCACGAACACCGAGTCCATGAGGCGGTCGTCCAGCTCGAGGAAGATGCCTGAGGCCTGGAGGTAGACGCCGCTGGTCGTCGCGTTCGGGTGTCCGTCCTGCGGGAGGACCTTGAGGGTGTCGCCGAACCCCTGGATGAAGAACAGCTTTTTGAGCGGGAACTGCTTGCCGTGGTCGTCGAGGATCGCGGCGTTCGGATCGAGCGTGCGGCCCTCGGAGAGGGTGATGCGTCGCGGGTGGAACTTGACGTCGAAGGCGATCGCCGCGAACGCCTCGGGGGTGCGGTCGTCGGGGGCGCGCGGGCGCAGCTTGTCCATCGTGGGCAGCGCGCGCGACATCCGCGCCGGCAGGAAGAAGTAGACGTCGCGCGTCTTGGCGACGGGCGCGAGGTCGGGCCGGCCGAGGGCCTCGAGGAAGGGCACGGGGGTCAGGCCGAGGTCACGGCGCGCCTCGCCGAGGACGGTGTCGATGACCGGCTCGGGCGCGTTCGGGCGCGAGGCGGCTTCGGCCATGCGACGCGCGAGCGCGGCGGCGCGCTGCTGCGAGGACGTGACGAGGATCTCGCCGATGATCTCGGCGTCTTCCGCGTGGCGTCCGCCGTCCGCGAGCGTGCGGGCGCGTGCGTAGTAGCCGATCGGATATCCGTAGTCCCACGCCGCGATCGTCACGTCGCCCGGCTTGACGAGCTTGCCGAGCGCGACGATGGGGGCGACCTCGTCGCGCAGGAACGGGATGTAGGGGGTGTCGCGGGCGACGCGTACGGCGGCGGGAACGCTCGCGAGCGCCGCGAGGGCGAGCGTGACCCCGAGCCGCAGCTTGCTCCCGCGGACGCGCTGGGCGAGCAGCGTGACGGCGCCGGCGAGGCCGATGGCCACGATGGGGACCGCGTAGATCCCAAAGCGCGAGCCGCCCCAGAGCGCGAAGAAACCGAGGCCGACAAGTGGCGCGCAGACGAGCAGCGCGCGGTAGCGCAAGAGCAGAACGACGCAGCCGAGGAGGCCGACGAGGAGGGCCGGCAGTGACCCGGCGAGGTCGATCCCGAGCGTGGCGAGGTCCGGGCGTTGGACCTCGCTGACGTAGGTCGAGGCGTCGGGAAAGACGAGGCCTGCGGTGCCGCTCGCCGCGGCCGTCGTCGTCGGGCCCGATACGCCCGTGAAGATCTGGAGTTTCTGCAGCGCGGCGCCCCACTCGGCTGACAGCGCGAAGCCCGCCAGGGCGATCGCGACGGCGGCCCAACGAAGCCAACGCACGTGCTTCGCACGTTCTCTCGGAGGCTGCGCCTCCGACACCGGGCCGTCGCTCCGCTCCAGCAGCAGCGCCAGGCGCCCGAGCGCGAACCAGACCGGCACGAGCAGCGCCGCGCGGAGTCCCCAGTGCAGCGGCAATTGCGAAAGGCCGAGGACGGCCAGGCTCGGGGCAACAAACGGCGCGCGGCGATGGAAGAGGACGAGCGCGCCCGCGCCGGTGGCGGCGATGGCGGCCCCGACCGGTCCGCCCTGGCTGTAGAAAAAGGGCAGGGCGGCGAGCGTGAGGCCCGCGAAGAGCCCGTCGCGCGACTCGCCGCGGCGCAAGAGACGCACCAGGAGCCAGACGGCGACGAGCGGGATCGTGACCGCGAACATGTCGGTATCGAAGTACCCGGCGACCGAGCGGCGCGCGTAGACCGGGCCGACGACGGCCAGCAAGGCGGCCAACACGGCCGCGCGCGCGCCGAGTACCTCGCGCGCCAAGAGCGCCGTCGGGATGGCCACGAGCGGCGCGACGACGACCGGGAGGTAGAGCATGGCGCTGTCGAGCGAGATTGGCAGCAGCTTCGCGACGAGCCAGGTGAGAGCGACGATGGCGCTGTCCGCGCTCTCGAATCGTGACATGCCGAACGTATCGCCGTGGAGGGCCACGTCGACGCCGGAGCCGAAGAAGTAGCCGTCCGCGCTGGTCAGGAGCGGCACGCCCTGCCACTGCGCCTCGGCGGTGCCCCAGCCCACGCGCGCGAGCCAGGCCATGCGCAGGAACGCGCCGACGATGCAGACCCCGAGCAGGGCCAGCGCGAAGACGCGGCCCGAGAGCGGGCCCGATGGGGTCATCCAGCCGAGCGCGCGCCCGAGGCGTCGGATGAACAGATCGGGCGGCAGGTCCGGCAGGGGCGCGCCGGCCACCGTGGGCGACGACGAGGCGCCGTGCGGATCGGTGACCGCGCGGGGGGGACGGGCCGACCGCTTTCGGGACTTCGCCATGGCGCCACTATTTCAGCGGCTCGCAGGCTTGTCTAGGCGCGCTCCGGCGCGCGCTCAGCCGATCTCGACGCCGCCGCGCGCGTCGGGAATCGTCGAGGCGAGGCGCCCCCGCCCCCCTACGCGCATCAGTCGATCGCGGCGAGCGGGACCTTCACCTCGCGGGTCGCCTTGTCCCGTTGGAGTTGGATCACGATCTCGTCACCGACCTGCTTGCCATCGAGCGCCTTCATGAGGTCGTCGTTCGACGCGATCGCGTGGCCGTCGATCCCGACGATGGTGTCGCCGAGCTGGAGGCGACCCCAGCGGTCGCCGTCGACACCCTTGAGCCCCGCCTGTTCTGCGGGCGAACCGGGGTTGACCCCGCGAATGACGGCGCCGCGAACGCCGTAGCGTTGGGCCACTGACGGCGGCGCGAGGAGCACGCCGAGCCCCGGGCGCGCGGCGTGGCCGGACTTGATGAGCTGCGGGATGATGCGGTTG
>SXIE01000304.1 GCA_005772945.1 Pseudomonadota bacterium | reverse complement strand
CTCGCGCTTGCTCAGCGGCGGTGGCGGCATCCAAACGGAGAGACGTGATGGCTGATTTGAGTTGGACATGGACGGACTCGATCAGAGTATCCGTCGTCTGTCGATCCCCCGCCGATAGGAATCCTGATCGGTGTTCTAGCACGTGTTTTCGGATTCGTCACGCGGGGTGGTGGCCGCTCGTGGCCGCTCACTGATCACCGACAGCGACTCGCGCTACTGGCACGCGCCATCGACCGCTAAGTCGATGCCCTGGCACCAGGCCGCGCGCGGAGTGCCCAGACGGGCGTCCAGGCAGGCATCGACCTCGGTCTGGCTGACGCGGCCGTTCCCGTCGGCGTCTCCGTTCGCGAGGCAGTGCAGAATGGCCAAGAGGTTCTGCGTCGCCACCGACGTCGGGATCGTGTCGTAGCCGCTGACCCCGCACACCGGGCCGCTGATGGTGCCTTGGGCGTAGCCGGCGTAGCAGGTCGCGAAGATGACGACGGGGCGTGGATCCCAGACCGCCTCGATCGACGCCACGACGTCGGCCGCGTCGTCGCCGGTGCTGGCGCAGACGCCGGGTACGTCGTCGAAGAGCTGCAGACCGCAGGAGTCGTTGTTGCAGCCGTGCGCCCCGACGACCACCGCCAGTGGGCAGCTTCCTGCGCCTTCAGTTTCGGCGAGGTCGCCGATCTCGATTTGCGTCACGTCGGCACCGGCGCCCTGCAAGGCCGGAACGTCATCGTGAGCGAAGCAGTAATTCACGTACGCCACGTCGATCCCCGTCAGGTTCACGGGCGGCAGCGGCGGGGCCGGCGTGACCGTGATGGCATCGCGAAGTCGGGGTGCGCCACGGCAGAGTTCGCCCTCGGGGCCGGGGTCGCACGCGGGTGCGTCGAGCGCGGCGACGGCGCGCGCTGGGGTCACCGATTCGTCGGCGGCATCCTCGAGCGCGAGCTGATCGCAAGCCGCCAACGCGGTCGACGCAAGGATCGAGGCAGCAGCAACCCAGGTGATGCATTGGCGGCGCATGTTCCCCCCAGCGTCGAGTCGTAGCGAGCCGCCAGCGTGACGGCGTGGCGGCGCTCGACCCTCCCTTCGGGACCGAGGAGGGCGCCGTCGAACTTTCTTGGCCGTGGCGTCGCGAAGCCTCGGCAGACGGGCTCGGCGGCCTTGGGAGCGGCGCACGACGATACGGCGCAACGCTCGCCGCCTCGACTCGAGGATTCGGTGTCGGGGCGTGCCCTAAATGCCGCGCCGGCGTGCCTCCCCTGAAGAGGTTGCCATGGGAATGACTGACGCCGACCCCGACCCCGATTCCAATTCCGACGCGACCACCGACCCGAGCCCCGAGGTACCTGTGCCGACCCTGTTCCACATCGATCATACGACGGCTCCCGCGTCCGCGCCTCTCGCGTGGATCGACGCGCGCTCGATCACGATGCAGTTCCGCGAGCTCGATCTCGTCGTGACGGGCATCGTCCATCGCGCGCCCAACCTCAGCTACGAGAAGGTCGCGATCGAGTTCTCCTTCTACAGTGCCGAGGGCGAGGTCCTGGCCTGCTATGAGGACTACGGTCTCGATTGCGAGACGGCGCGCGGTTGTGTCCTGCCGTTTCGGCGGACGTTCACGGCCGGGCCCGAGGCCCTCCGGCGAGGGACGCGCGTCGAGATCCGCGTCGCGACCAAGGCCTTCGACGTGACGCCGCCCGTCTGCGCGACGGTCGTCCACACCTGAAGACCCGGCGGGCTACGGTCCCGGATCGAGCGCGACGACCCCGCACCCGATCCGCGGCCCCGACGCCCCCGTCGGCTGCGTCTTGAGATCGTCCGGCTTGTCGTGCACGACGATCGCGCGCCCGACCAGGCCGTTGGCGGCGCCCGGGGCGAGCGAGACCTTGGTGACGCCTTCGACCACCTTCAGCGCGCGCCCGCTCGCGTCGGCCGTCAGGTTGCCCAGATCCCCGACGTGCGAAAGGGCGTCGTGCAGGTCGCCGTGGGCGTGGCCGCCGACGTCGAAGTGGGGGCCGGCCGAGTCGGCTTTCGGGTCCGAGCAGTCGCCGTGCTGATGCACGTGGAAGCCGTGGTCGCCGGGCGCGAGGCCCGCCAGATCGATGGTGATGCGCAGCGCGCGCACCCCGCTCGCGTCAGGCGCGCCGGACTCTTCGAAGAGCACCTTGCCGCTCAGCGTCGAGCCCGAGCGCGCCTCCACCACGACGGTCGCGCGGCGCGCCGCGACGGGGGCGACCGGGCCCGGACCCGCTTCGGGCGCCGCGCCGCCGGTTCCACACGCGGCCGCGACGAGCAGCTGGGCCAAGGCGAATGAAGAGACGACAAAAGCGAGCACGCGCATGGTTCCTCCGGCGGGCCACACGCGCGAACGCGTGAGCTGGCGCTCATCTACCAATCCGGGCGCCCGAACGCACCTTCGATCTTCGCCCTCAATCACTTGACAGCGGCCGACCCGCGTGGTTTCCGAACGTCACTTCCAACCACCCTGGAGCATCGACATGACCGCGCTTCGTCCCCTGGCCCTCGTGGCCGTCACCGCTCTCTCGTGCGTCGCCAGCATCGCCCACGCCGGCGACCCCGAGCGCGGCTTCCGGCTCGGAGCCACGGGCAGCTTCGGCTTCGGCGGCAAGGTCGAGGTCGAGGTCGAAAACGGCGGCACGTTCAACGGCGGCACGTCCAAGGATGATCTCGAGGCCACCGTCGGCTTCGGGCTCTTCGGCTATGTTCCGGTGCACCGACACTTCCACGTCGGCCTCCGGACGACCTTTGGCTGGGTCACGAGCGAGGACGTCGACACCGCCAACGGCGACTCGACCATGGTCATCGACATCTCACCGGTCCTGAAAGCGCGCGTCCCGCTCATGCACGACAAGGCCGAGCTGTATGCCATCCTGCCGGTCGGCCTCACGATCTCCATCCCGCCCGACAACTCGTCGCTCGTCACGCTCGACACCGGCATCGGCTGGAACGTCGGCCTCCAGTTCGGCGCGAGCTACCTGGTGACCGACGCCATCGGGGTCCTGGCCGAGATCGGCTGGCAGGGGCGCGGCGCCACCAACGGCACCGCCATTAACGGCACGTCGTCCGGCGTCGACCTGACCTTCACGATGCACCAGTTCGCCCTCAACTTCGGCGCGTACTACGTCTTCTGAGGGACCCTGGACCCCGCCGGGATCAGCGCTCGATCCCGAGCGCGTCCTTGATCTTCTCTTCGATGTCCGCGAACTCCTCGGCCTTGGGATAGGCGTCGAGGATCGATTGCCACTTCGCGATCGCCTCGCCCTTGCGTCCGAGCGCTAGCAGCGACTCCCCATAGAGTTCCATGGCGCGGATGGTGTCGCGCTGGGCGTAGTTCCTCGGCGGATGAGCCGCGAGATCGGCGAGGGCCTTGTCCAAGAGGGCGAGGCCCTTGGTGACGTAACGCTTGTCGATCTGTGCAAGCGTCGGCGCCAGGTTCAGATCCATGTGCAGGAAGATCGACGGCCGCCCGCTGAAGATGAACGCGGCCACGTCGCAGGCGACGTTCGGCACCGACGCGAACGTCCACTCGTCGGGCTGAACCCCGAAGCCGAGCTGCTCGGCGCGCGTCGTCTCGGCGTCCGTCAGCGGCGAGAACATCGGATTCCAGGCCTGGTCGTCGAGACCGCGCGCCCTGAGGATCTCGAGCTCCGCCAGGAACTGCACGCTCTGCTCGACGTACTCGATCATCAGCGCCGTGACCTGCGCCCGATCCGCCGCCTTTGAACCCGGTTGTGAACGCGTCGTCGTCTTTCACCGCCATGCGCGTGAGCGCCGCCAGCGGCCGCTTTGCGAGCAGCACCCGATAGGCCATGAAGCGCTGCAGCGCGGTGCCGGTCGCGGTCTTGACGTTCACGCCCTTCATCGCGGCCGCGGCCGACGCGACCAGCTGTTGGTCGTCGCCGCCGAGAGCCGTCGCACGCTTGTCGCGCGCGGCATACAACTGGCGCATGACGTCGGTGTAGCGCTGCGCGGCGAGCTTGAATTGCGGCGCCTTGGCGACGACCGCCTGGAGTCGCTTCGAGGCCTCCTCGGCCTGCCCCTTGTCGGCCAGGTCCAAGCCGCGCGCAAACTCGAGTAGGGTCGCGACGTCGCCCGCACCTTGGTCCACGGCGGCGCTCGCGGCCTCGGCGCCGAGCCCCTTGGCGAACTTCGTGACGAGCTGCTCCTCGAGCGCGAAGAGCTTGTCCTTCTTGCCGGTCACCTTCTCGGCGAGCACGACCCGACCGGTCGCCACCTCGATGAGGCGCACGTCGAGACGGAGCTCCGGATCGACCGCCGCGAAGGCGCCGGTGACGGCATAGCGGGCACCGACGAACTTGCCGATCCGCTGCGCCGTCGCGGGGTCGACCAGCTTCGAGCGCTGCAACTCCAGCTCGCCGAGGACGGCCTCGAGCTTCTCGCGCTCGACGACCGTGACGCCCGCAACGGCCGATAGATCCGTGACGACCATGTCCGCGATGCCCTTGCGCAGGACGTCGAGGCTCGGGTCGTTCGTGTTGTTGTCGAAGTAGAGGACGCACACCGACGCCCCCGCGTTGGACGGCGGCAGCGCGGCCGCCTGATGCGACTCGAGCCCGAGCGCGAGCCACACCAAGGCGAACGACAGGCTGAACATGGGGCGTGCTCCGGTCCGAGGTCTCGCCATGGCGGACAGTTGGACAGGAACGCGCCGCGTGGTCAACGGGGCACGCGCTGGAGCACCCTCAGGGGCACGGGCTGCGCACGCCGTCGACCGGCGGGAGGCGCACCAGCACGATCGTTCCCGAGGTCATCGGACGATAGATGGCGTCGCCTTGGGGCGCGCCGTCGGTGCTCGTTCGGCTCGCGTTGGCGATGCCGAGGTAGCCCCACATCGGACCGCGCGCGGCCCAGGTCGACACGAATCGCCCCTCCAGCCGGTTCTCGCGCGCGACGAGGCGTGCGACCAGATACTCGACCCCGGAGGGCGCGCCCTCGCGCGTTTGGAATTCGAAGCGAATTCCGTTGTCGAGCTGCTCGACGACCCCGCCCGTGACCCCGATGACGTTGTCGTTCGGATCGTCCGCCCGCAGGTCGAGGAGCTCGCCCTGATCGACGCTCCAGATACGCGCGTGCGCCGAAACCTCGGGGCCGCCGTCGAAGGTGACCCGCGCGGCGTAGTCGCCCCAGAGGACCTCCTCGTTGCTCGTGTCGAGGCAGTAGCCTTGGACGGCGATCGACGCGAGCGGCCGTGCGGGCACCGCGGCCTCGCCAGCGGAGGCCCCTTCGGAGTACGAGGCGTTGCCCCCTTCGTAGTAGGAGCCGTTGCCCCACACCCGATAGCCGACGCCCGCGAGCAAGGGCTGGCACTCGACCCGCACGTTGCTCGGCGCCGACGCGCTGTCGGTCGACCTGCAGTCATACGTCATGGCCGGGTCCCGCAGGTCGGCGTCGACGATGCCCGGGACGAGCGCCAACTCGGTGCCCCCGTCGACCAGCCCGATCCCCGCGTGGCACATGCACACGCCATTGTCCGTGCACAGCCCGTTCTGCCTCATCTGGGCGCTGCCGCGCGTCTTGACGAACGCGCCCTCGGCGTACCCGTAGCGCAGGGCGGCGAGCGCCGTGAGGCCGTTCCATGTGCACTCCGGGTCGCAGCCCTCGAGCCGCTGGTGCTCGCATTGTCCCACGATGCAGCCGTCGTCAGTGCAGGGATCGCCGTCGTCGCACTGGCCTTCGACACAGGCAGCGACGTCGGGGGCGTCGACCTCGGAGGGGCCGCTGTCGATCGTCTCGGACGGAGGCTCGGTCGCGCGCGTGTCGCCCGCAGTCTGCGTGTCGATCGGGGCATCGGCCGGATCGGCCGCATCGGGGGCATCGGCCGCATTGGATCGATGCCCCGAGTGAACTTCGAGACAACCGCCAGCGGTGGCGCCCAACCCCCAGCACAAGACGAGAACAGCGGCACGCGATGAGACCATGGGGATACTCCGGGCAAGACGCCGCCGAGCTGCGGCGCCGCACGCCCTCGAGCAAGGCCCGATCCAGCGCTGCCTGGCGCGCAGACCGTTATTTTGTGCGCCCGCGAGTCCATCCTCACGAGGATCGCGCGTGACGCATCGGGGGTGCATGTGGAGATCCTAGACACTCCCGCGAGCCCCCCGGTGCGCGCAAGAAAGCTCAGAGGCGTTCGTCGGCGCCGACGTCGTACGGTGCGGTGCGCGCCTGGCCGTCGACATCGTCGCCGACCCCGTCCGTCGCAGACATGGCATCGATAGCCGGACTGCCCGATTGCAGATGGCCCGTCGCATCGAGGCGCGGATCGGCCACGCGTGACGACACGTCGAAGCCCGCGCCGTGGGCTTGCCACGCCGTGAGGTCGCCGTCCTCGAGACGGGTCGACGGCCGCCCGTCGCGGAAGCGGCAGCTCGTTCCCGTGCCGCCAAAGTAGAGGTTGTCGCGAATTGTGAACGGGCCCGTGAGCGCGCTCAAGACCCCGAGCTGGTCCTCCTCGGTGTAGCGGATCCCGAAGCAGACCGGTTCGGCCATGCCGCCCAGGTCCGCCAGCCCCGACTGGTCGACGATGTTGCCGATGATCGTCGGGTTGGTGTTCGCGGGGCGACCTGCGCCGGGGTCGTAGTCCTGCGTCGCGACGCCCAGGTAGATCCCGGCGTGACCCTCGGTGCCCGCGCGAACGACGGTGTTGTGTAGGAGCTTGGCGTCGCGCGTGGCGTAGAGCGCGAGGCCGGCCAGGCCCGTGTCGATGACGATCGAGTTGCGGACGACGCCGCCGATGTTCTCGTAATACCCCGGGTTCACGGTGGTATCGAAGAACTCCGGGCTCGTGTCGAAGCCCAGCGCGATGCCCAGCCCCCCGCAGCGCTCGGCTCGCGTGCGCTCGATGACCGTGTCGATGGAGCCGCCCTTGACGTAGACGCAGGTGGTCGCCGTGTCGTGGATGTACGTGTCGGCGATGTGGACGCGGTCGGCGTTGACGGCGTCGATACCCTCGGCGTTCTTGTCGTCGAGCGACGTATTGGGGGGGTAGCCGCGGCCCGAGTTGTAGATCTCGCAGCCGCGGATCGTGACGTCGTCGCAACCGGCGGGGATCTTGACGGCGTCTCGCCCCGTGTCGTGGATGATGCAGTCCTCGATGAGCACGTGATTGGCGGCCGGGTTGTCGAGCGGCGTATCGTCGTAGTCCCAGTGCGAGCCGAGAAAGACGGCATAGAAGCCGCCCGAGACCTCGAGCCCGCGCAGCGTGACGCCGGTCGACTCGGCGTCGATCTCGATACACAGCGGCGGATCGTCCGCATCGATCGAGATGGGGCACGTGATATGCGC
Source organism: Pseudomonadota bacterium (assembly GCA_005772945.1). The sequence continues at coordinate 26,794 of SXIE01000304.1, read as the reverse complement.
GCGCTCGCCGGGCGCCGCTTGCAAGGTCACGTGATCGTTCCGAATGCGAACCTGTTCCTCGTACGTCCCGGCGTGCAGGATCAGCGTCGCGCCGTTCGACGTGGCATTCTCGAGGGCATATTGGACGTGGCGATAAGGCGCCGTGGCCGAGCCATCGCCGGTGTCGTCGTGGCCGGTCAGCGCGACATGGATCGCATCCGCCGGGGGCGTGGGCAGCTCGGCGAGGGTCTCGGGGATCGGCGCGTCGGATCCAACCTCGGTCTCGGGCGGCTGGCCCGTCGACCGCGCATCCTCATAGGCGGCGTCCGATGCGTTGGATGCGTCCGATGTATCGGCTGCGGAGGTTCCTCCGAAGCTCGCCTCCTTGGCGGCCGAACATGCGCCGGCCGTGAGAGACGCGCATGCAATGACAATGTACCGAGGGCCGCTGCGTGTCATAGGCGTGCTCCGAACGTTGGCAGTCCACCGTAGCAGGGGTCGCGGCTGCGACCCGTGAAAGCGCCCTTAGAGTTCCGTTGGCCTTCGCCTCGCAGGCGCTTGTCGCAAGCCCGCGGGCCGCCCTATGGTCTTTCTAAGGAAGCTCTCTCGGGCTCGAGGTGGGTCGCCCGCTACGTTCGATGCGCCGGGTTTGATTCACCAAGCGGGAGGGTGCATGCGGGCTTCAAGTTTCGGGAACCTCGGGTGGCGTGGCGGGGTGTGGTCGCGGAGGATCTGCGTTGCGATCGCGGTCTGGATCGCCGGCTGTGAAGCTGACGAAGAAGCGACGTCCGATGCAACCGTCGGCGATGCGGCCGGTGACGCAGATGCACCGGGCGGCGATGGACAGGTATCTGACGCGACCGAGACCGCCGTGGCGATAGACACCCCGGTCGGCGAAATCACGCCGCCCGCGCCGACGGTCTCGGCCGTGACGCCGGGTATCGTCGACCCCCAGGGCGGCTCGCATCTCCGCATCGAGGGCGAAGGCCTCGGCCAGGTCACCTCCGTTCTGGTCGGCGGTGTCTTGGCGACGTCGCTCCGCCCGACCGACGACGGCGCGCTCATGGCCACGACCGGCGCGGTCCCAGCTGGCACCGGGCTCGCGGTCACCCTGCGTTCGGCAGTCGGCGACGCGACGTGGAGTGGGACGCTCGAGGCCTGGAGTCCCGCTCAAATCGCGGGTGCGCGCGTGTTCGACGCCGCCTCCGGGATCCAGGGAAGCGAGGTGGGCAGCGCCTATGAATGGGAGCGCCTGAGCCCGGTCATCCACCCCGATTGGCGTTGGCGAGACGGCGCCGCGCTCAACTGGCTCCCGGCCACCGGTAAGTTCTGGATGACCGGCGGATGGAACGGCCAGCCGGTCCCCGAGGGTTTCGGCGAGCCGCAGATCACCACCAACGAGGTCTGGTCGACCCGCGACGGGGTCGACTGGACGCTCGAGCTCGCCGATCACAATGACCAATTCGAGCGCCGGCATGTGCACAACGCCCTGCTGTGGCACGACCGCCTCTGGCTGATCGGCGGAGACGGGTGGCAGAGCCGCTACAACAACGACATCGTCTCGAGCGCCGACGGGGTCCACTGGCGCGTCGAGGTCGAGACCGTCCCGTGGGCGTACGAACCCGACGGGACGCTGCATGGGACGTCCGGGCGGGCGCTCCAGGTCGCGGGTGTTTTTCAGGACAAGCTCTGGGTCGTCGGCGGACAGGACGGCATCATCTCGCTGGTCGAGTACCCCGACGACCCGAGCTACGTCCCACACACGCAATTCCACAACGACGTCTGGAACAGCGACGACGGCGTGCACTGGGTCAAGGTCGCGGCCGACACGGCCGAGGACCCGCCGACCGATCCGACCCGCTGGTCCGGCCGTGGCCTCATCGATCGTATGGTCGAGTTCAAGGGCCGACTCTGGCTCGTCGGCGGGGCGCGCTACACAGCCCCGATGCCCAACTACGAAGGGACCTTCCCGACCTCGTACTTCGCCGAGGTCTGGTCGACGGTCGACGGGGTCAGCTGGAAGAAACACGCGACCCCGCCGTGGCCGGGCCGCGCCTGGAATAGCGTCCTGGTCTTCGATGGTCGCCTCTGGACCTTCGCTGGCGGGAACGACTCGGGGAACAGCAACGAGAGCTGGTTCACCGACGACGGCGAGCACTGGACGCAGGTCGCGCCCGGCCTCGACAGCTACTCGCAGTCGCACGCCGACGGGTTCGCGGTCGGCGCCGACCCGACTATCCTCCTGCGGGCGGGCGGGAACTACTCCTACGGAAATGCCTACGCGTGGGGCCATGACCGCTCGTCGTGGCGCATGCGCGCTTTCCACGGCGTCGTGGTCGATGGCTGGACCGATCGCGCCGCGGGCCTGACCGTGACCGCGAGCGGCACGACGCGGCCGCTGGTCGATCCGAACGCACTCGGCGAGGGCATGGCCGGGGTCCAATTCGACGGCATCGGCACGCATCTCGACCTGGCCGCCGCCGATCTCCAGCCGAGCGGACGATCGGTCTTCTGGGTCGGACGAACGCCCTGGAATCGCCAGGCGGTGGTCGAGCCCGGCGACGTGGCCCCGTATGAAACCTATCCGTCGGACACCGTGGTCGGGGACGGGGGCGTGGTCGCCACTGGCGTCGGTCTGACCGAGGGGCAGCTCCAGTACAGCGACGACGCGAGTCCGTCTCAGCCCGTGCGCGCAGGCTCCGGGCTGATGCGCGAGGAGGGCGACGTGCGTTTCGCGGGCTTCACGCACGCCAGCGATGGCGCGCTCCAGGCCTACGTCGACGGGGTCGCCGAGGGCGATGCGGCGGCGCGGCCGTACGTGCCCGACAGCGCCCGCTGGAGTACGATCGGCGCCGGCTGGCTGCACGCGCCCAAGAGTCATTACGGCGGAACGCTCGGCGCGGTGATCATCGTGCCGACAGCCATCGATGCGGCCACGGTGGCCCGCATGCACGCCTGGGCGCAGGGACGCTTCGGCGCACCTTAGCCGGTGACGGAGGCCGCATCGAGTGTGGCGAGGCGCTGCCGGGCCGCTTGAAAGAGCGGTAGGCCGTGTCCTTCCTCCAGCCGCGCGAGCACCTCCCGCAGGGTGTTCGCGGCGGCTGGATCCGGCGTGCCGAGGTTGGTCGCTTCGTAGGCGGCTCGCAGCTCCCACCACGTCGCGTGCATCGCGCGCGCGGTCGCGAGCGAGCGTTCGAGGGCCGTGCGGGCCTCGTCGGAGGCGCCGAGATCGGCGAGCGCACGCGCGCGCAGGAGGTGGAGTTCGGGCGCCTGATGACGCTCCTGAGTCTGGGCACTCTCCGCGAGCGCGGCGTCGAGGAGCTGCAGGGCCTCGACGGGCTCGCCGGCGCGCCGCACCGCCTCCGCGAGCATCCCGGCGAACTTCGGCGCCGAGATCTGCGCCCCGACCGCCCGCTGAGCTCGGATCGTGTCGCGCATCGCGGCGATGCCCTCGGCCAGGAGTCCCCGCCCTGCGAGCGCCCAGCCCCTGAGAAAGCTCGCCCACCCGAGCTGCTGGGCGATCGGGTTATCGCCCGCGAGGGCCACCGCTTCGGTCGCGCAGGCAAACGTCGCCTCCGGCTCGTCGCGCAGCTCGTGCACGATCGCCGCGAACGTGAGCGCCCAACCCAAGCTCGGCGGATGCTCGAGCGCGCGCGCGAGCGCCACGGACTCCCGGACGCGGGCGAGCGCCGTGTCGGGGGCCCCGAGTGCCGCCATGACGCGCCCCGAGCACGCGAGCGCCGCGACGCCCGGATCGAAGGCGTATTGCACGGCCTGCGGGCGGTCGCGCCGCGCGTCGTACGTGCGGGTCGTCAGCTCGTAGTGATGCAGCGCGCCCTGGAAGTCGCCGAGGTGCATGAGAGAAATCCCGAGCGTCTGGTGCGCCTGCGCGAGCAGCACCGTGTTCGGACGCGGCGGGTGGGCCGAACTCATCGCCTCGGCCTGCGTCAGGATCCGCTGCGCGAGCTCGTGCGCGCTCCCGAGCTGCGCCTGGAACATCTGAAAGAGCCAGATGCTCCCGAGCACCGGGAGGAGGCGTCGCGTCGGCTCCATCGCGCGCGCGAGTGCGAGCGCCCGCGCGTGGGCGCGCTCGACCTCGCTCGCCGAGAACCCGCTCGTCGACATGAGCGCGATACCCATCGCCGTCTGCAGGAGCACCTCTTTGGCGTCGCGCTCGGGTCCCGCCGGCAGCCGCTCGAGCACCGCGACACCCCGCCGGGCCAGCGCCACCGCCTCGGGGTACGCGAAGAGCCGCACCGCATGGTGGGCGGCCCGTAGGTAGTGCTCGGTGGCCTGCGCGAAGTCCCGACCGTGCTCGAAGAGCACCCCCACCTGCGCACCCGACTCGGCACCGCGCGCGCCATAGCGCGCAAGAATGGCCGAGGCACACGCGAGGCTGAGCGCGGCCCGACGGCTCGGCGTCAGCGTCGCGAAGAGAGCATTCTGGTAGAGCGCGTGCACGAAGCGACAGCGCAAGGAGAGCGTCCCGTCCGGAAGCTCTTGCTCGGCCACCTGGTGGATGATGGCGTGCGCACGCTCGAGCTCGGCGAGCTTGCCTTCAACGTCCTCGAGTGGGGCGCCGACGATGCTCGCGAGGATGACCGAGTCGAACTCGTAACCCTGGACACTGGCCGCGACCAGGAGCCGGTGATCGCTCGGATCGAGCTGGCCGATCTTGCGCTCGACGACGCTACGCACCGAGTCGGGCAGGTCGCGCGCGAGCGCTTCGATGGCCTGCCTGAGCACGTAGGCGCCTTCGTCGAGCGCGATGACCTCGTGGCCCTGCAGGTCTCGCAGGACGTCGACCATGAAGAGCGGATTGCCATCGGTGCGCGCGTGCAGGAAGGACACGAACGCGTCAGGCAGGCGATGCCCCGGAAAGCTGAGCGCGAGGAACCTCTCGATGTCCGCGCGCGTGAGCAGACTCAGCGCGATCTCCTGGGCGCGACCGCGGCCCCTCAGCTCGCGCAAGAGCAGCGGGAAAGGGTGGCGCGCGCGCAGCATGTCCGAGAGGCGGTAGCAGACCACGATGAGGAGCGGCAGCGTGTCGGCGCGGTGCGCGAGGTAGTCGATGAGGTCGGTCGTCGCGGTGTCGGCCCAGTGCAGATCATCGATGACCAAAATGGTCGGCCCGCGCCGCGCGAGCTCCTGCATGAACGTCAGGAATTCTCGCTTGAGTCGCTCGGGCGATACGTCGTGCCCCGCGCTCGCCCGGTCCGCGCGCACCGAGAGCGCGTGCCAATGCGGCGCCAACGCGCGGAGGATCGGCTCGGCCGTGTTCGCCGAGTCCCCGGCGACCAGATCGTCGAGCGCCTCGATCACCGGGAGGTAGGCACCCGCGCCGACGAGCTGCTCGGAGCAGCGCCCGCGCAAAAGCGTTTCGACCCCGGGCGTGAGCGCCTCCGCGAGGAAGCCCTGGACGAGCGTCGTCTTGCCAAGGCCCGGCTCGCCCGTCAGCGCCACGAGCTGACCCCGACCCTCGCGCACGGCCGTCAACGCGGAATGCAATTGGGCGCGCTCGGAATCGCGCCCGACGGCTGCGGAGGCCAGCTTCCGCGCGGGCTGCGCCATTCGCGCGGGCGCGGTTCGGATGCCCCCGACGAACCGATACCCCCGTCGCGGCACCGTCTCGATGAACCGCCGCTCGGGCCCCTCGCCGAGCGCCTTGCGCAGGACCGACATGTTGAAGGCGAGGTTGCTCTCGACGACGAACGTGTCGGGCCAAATCGCCTTCATGAGCGCGTCCTTGGCCACCAGGCGACCGCTGTGACGCAGGAGGGCGAGCAGCGTCGCGAACACCTTGGGCGCCAGATCGACGGGCTGTCCGTCGCGGAGCAGCAAGCCGTCCGCCGGGTAGGCGCGGTAGGGCCCGAACTCATAGAACGCTGGCTCGTCGATCATTGCGCGCATTGTCGCCGAAGCCGGGTGCAAAGCAAGGGCGCGCGGGGGTCGTCCGCGGCGAGTCAGCAGGGAGTCAGTGCGTCGCCTTCTGCAGGCTGGCGCTGTCGGCCGTCGAGGCGATGGTCTTGTTGCAGGTGAGGCAGATGTAGTCGACGCGCTTGGGCGCCGCCGTGACCCCGAAGAGCAGGAACATGTTCGCGAAGAAGCCGTAGTGCGGCTCCTGCATCACGGTCTCGTCGTGAATGGTTTTGTTGCATCCACATGCAATCGTCGCGGGCGTCGGCTCGAGCTGGGGTCCGGTGGGGGGCGCCGTCGAACCGGCGGGGGGCGCGTCGTGATCCATGGCGCGATCATCCACGCCGCGGGGCACTCAGGCAAGTGTTGGCCGTCGCATCGGCGCGGTTCGAGGCCCTGCGAGGCGAGAGCGAGTCTGCCCGCACCGCTCCAGATTTCTTCGAAGAAAGCGTTGCTGCCGTTCCAACCTTCGGGTGTCGAATGCCGAGCAGGGAGCCCGCGAGCTCGGTCGTGCGGCAAACGGAGGGGCAGATATGTGGGGGAGGACGCTGGCCATCGCCGGTCTGAGCGCGACTGCGAGCTTGATGGCAGGCTGCGACGAGCCGCTCGGTTTCGACTGGGAAGTGCGCGCGAGCCCGGGTTTCGACGACGTCCCTGCGCACGGGACCGCGCCGGAGATCCCGACCGTCGAAGGGCCATGCCCGATCGCGGACCACGTGTTCACCCCGTACTGCGTCGAGTGCCACGACGGCGCGACCGCCTTTCCGGACTTGCGCGCAGGCGCTCTCGGCCGCCTCTCAGGGCTCGCCGCCAAGGCCTACCCGGGACAGACGCTCGTGGTCCCTGGCCACCCCGACGCCAGCTTCCTCTATCTAAAGATGCACGCGCCCGCGACCGGGCAGGGCAAGCTCATGCCGCCCGACGGCGCCGTCGCCCCCGACCTCCTCGGCGCGGTCGCCGCCTGGATCACCGAGGGCGCCCCCGCCTGCGCGGGCGTCGTCGACCCCGGCCCAGTCGAGCCGGTCATCCCGGTTCCCGGCGGCACCATCACGTTCGGCCCCACGCCGAGCGGCTACCAGACGACCCAACCGGCCTGGACGGAGCATGGGACCTGTACCCCGCAGCAATGGTGGAAGTACCAGGGCGACACCGAGTCCGCGAACATGCACCCCGGCGTCGCCTGCATCGACTGCCACACGCGCACCCGCGAGGGCCCGGTCTTCAGTTACGCGGGCACGATCTTCGCGAACGTCGCCGACACCGATGACTGCCGCGGGGTGGCGGGCGTGGCGGTCGAGATCCTCGACGCCTCCGGCCAGGTCCTCGGGCACACGACGACCAATGCGGCCGGCAACTTCTCGTGGCGCGCGAGCGTCCTCTCGTTCCGCGCCGACTACCGCGCGCGCCTGACCTTTCAGGGCCGCACGCGCGAGATGAAGCTATCGCAGGCCTCGAGCGGCGACTGCAACACGTGCCACGATTCCAAGGGGAGCGAGGGCGCGCCGGGCCGGATGGTGGCACCATGAAGCTCGGTACGATGCTCGCCGTGGCCTGCGCATCGGCCCTGTCGGGTGCCTGCGCCGAGCCCGGCGCGAGTCCCTTCGCATGGAACCCGTACGAGCCCGGCTCGACCTGCGACGTCGCACGCGAGGTCTTCGGCCCCTACTGCGTCTCGTGCCACGACGGCGTGCAGGAGGCGCTCGATCTCCGCGGCCCCGCCTTGGCTGGACTCGTCGGCCAGGTCGGCGCCCAGTTTGGCCAGACGCTCGTCGTCGCGGGCGATCCCGACGCCAGCTTCCTCTATAAGAAGTGTGCAGGCCCCGGCGTCGGCGAGGGCGACCTCATGCCGGCCACCGGCGCCGTGCCGCCGGCGGCCCTCGCCACGCTGCGCGCGTGGATCGAGGACGGCGCGCCGGCCTGCAACGGCACTGGCAACGACCTCCAGGTCGGCGGTCCCGTCGCGTTCGGCGGCCCCCCGAGCGGCTTCGCGACGACGCGCCCCGCGTGGGCCGCGCACGGAACCTGCGGCTCGGGTCAGTGGTGGCAATACCAGGGCGGCTTCGCGACGCCGTCCATGCACCCCGGCAACGATTGTATCGGCTGTCACGCCCTTGGCGACGGCCCGGGCTTCACCTATGCGGGCACGGTCTATCCGCAGCTGAGCGATCCCGATGACTGCCGCGGTGTTCCCGGCGTGGTCGTCGAGATCCTCGACGGCGCCGACCAGGTCGTCGCCCGCGCTACGACGAACATCGCCGGCAACTTCTCGATCAACGGCGCGTGGCTCTGGAGCTACCGCGCGCGCCTCCGCTACCAGGGCCGCACGCGCGAGATGAACCTGCCGGTCGAAGGCAACGGCAGCTGCAACACCTGCCACGGACCGAGCGGCGCCGAGGGTGCGCCCGGCCGCGTCGTCGCGCCCTGACGCCGCGGCCGACCACCTGCTCGGGGTTCACGTCGTCGAGGCGCCGCATGATGGGCGCTGAGCCATGTAAATGGCGGGCGAAGTCGAAAAAGTCACCCGGGTGACCCGAGGCTCTCTTTCGGGGCAACCGTCATGATAGAACGAAGCGCATGAAGCGACCTCCGAGTGGCACTGGCATGACGGTCGAACGCGCACGCGCCGAGGAACTCACCGCCGAGCTCGTACGCGACCTACGGCAGGCGGCCGAGTCCTTCTGGGCGATCGGCGAGCGCCTGCACGAGATCCAGAGCAAGCGCCTCTTCGTGGCGCTCGGGTACGACACGTTTCCGGCCTACGTCACGGCGCGGCTCGATGTCGCGCTGTCGCAGGCCAAGAAGATGATCCGGATCGTGCGCAACTACGTGATGCACGACGCCACCGCCATCGGGCTCGAGCGCGCCGCGGCGCTCATCCCGTACGCCAAGCTCGTGCGCACCGACCCGGGTCTGCTCGTGCGCGAGAAGCACGCGCTGGGCGACACGAGCGTGCTCGAGGCGAGCAAGCGCGAGATCGTGGCGGCGACCAGCGCGCTGCGTGCGGAGCTGCGCAAGAAGAAGGGGCGCGCCCCCGCGAGCCGCCTGCTGGCCCAGGAGAACAAGCTCATCGCACAGGGACTGCAGGCGCTCCTGGTGGCCGAAGGCGCTCGGGCGTCCAAGATCACGCAGAATGCCCGGACGTGCGAGTTCGTGATTCGCGTGCCGCGCGCGGCGCTTCGCAAGCGCTTCGTGCCGTCCGACGCGTGACGTGCGCTGGGCGCACGCGCACAGTCGGCGCCACACGGCCATGCGGCGCTTGCGCGAACCCCTTCACAGGCGACGCGGATGGCGTAGCATGCGTCACCGTTCACCGCTCTGTACCCGGAGGGAATTCATGGTCGACCGCCTGAGCCGACTGACTGTGACGTCGGGTGTTCGTGGGCTGCTGCTCGCGGGGGTTTTGGCGCTCGTCGCGTGCGGTGGCAGCGGTCCCCCGGATGACGCGATCGAAAAGGAGATCCGCAAGGTTCTCGGCGCGGGTCGCGAGCGCGCACGGACCGGCGAGTTCGCGATGTGGATCCAAGGCAATCGTTGCTTGGACCCCGACTTCATCACGCGCATCGCGATCACGAACCGCCGCACATACGGCGCGAAGAGCGACCACGTCGATGTGTCGTTCGGGGTGCACACCAGCGCGCCGCTCGGGGAAGCGAATTGCGCGCCGGGCGCGCGGAGCTGGACGGGCCGCATCGACTTCAAGGACGAGAACGGCGTCTGGAAGCCGACCCCGACGGGCGTTCACCTCGAACGCGAGGCGAAGGAGGGCGAGGCTCCGCTCGAGTGAGCCGTCTGGCGGCGAGTCCGAGAACGAGCGCGCGCCCGAGTTTGCGCCCGAATTCCGGTCGCACATCGCGCCCCAGAGCGCTATGGTCCCACCATGGCCGACACCCCGATCGCCGCTACCCCCGCCGAGTCCCCCGTTCGCTACGAGCTTCGCGCCGAGGTCGCGCTCGTGACGCTCGACGACGGCAAGGCCAACGCGCTGTCGATCCCCCTCATCACGGCGCTCGGCGAGGCAATCGACCGCGCCACCCGCGAGGCCAAGGCCGTCGTCATCGCCGGTCGGCCCGGCCGTTTCTCGGCGGGCTTCGATCTCAAGGTGATGCTCTCGGGGGCCGCAGGCGTGCGTGCCTTGGTCGGTGCCGGCGGCGAGCTGTTCCTGCGTCTCTATGAACATCCGCAACCGCTCGTCATCGCCTGTACCGGGCACGCGCTCGCGGGCGGCGTCTTGCTCGTCGCCACCGGTGATACACGCATCGGCGCGCTCGGCGACTTCAAGCTCGGCCTCAACGAAGTGGCCGCCGGGATCCCGGTTCCCATTCTGGCCCACGAGCTCGCCCGCGATCGGCTCGACCCGCGCGAGCTGACCGCGGCCGTCCTCCATGCCAAGATCTATGCGCCCGAGGACGCCGTGCGCGCCGGCTGGCTCGACCGCGTGGTGCCACCCGAAGAGCTCGAGGCGGCGGCGATCGCCGAGGCGCGACGCCTCGCCCAACTTCCGGCCAGGGCGTACGCCATGACCAAGCGCAGCCTCCGCCGGGCCATGATCACGCACGTGCGCGCTACGGCACAGCTGAACCTGGTGCAGATGACCGGCGGCTGATCGCGTCGTCGCCGCGCGTCCGGGCGGCGGCCAGCGGTCCCTGAGCCACCGCGCCACGACCGCCACGGGGCGCACGTGCGGCGTGGACGCGCTCGTGCTAGTTTGACGACTCGCGACCTTCCTCTGGAACGACGGGCCATGGGTATTGCGGCCGAACTGCTAGGGCGAGTGCCCCACGCGCCACCTCCGATTCGGGTCGGGCGCGAGGTGTCATGCCGTGTATTTGGTGTCCTTCTCGCCGCGATCGCCGAGAAGGGTCACAGCCCCGACGTTCTCGTTGCCGGCTCCGGATATTCGGTCGGGCAGCTCTCCAAGGGCTCGGCCTATGTGCCTTGGTCGGCGTTTCTCGTCGTCATGCGGAACGCCGGCACGGTGTGGACGGCGGACGAGCTGCGCCAGCTCGGAGTCGCGTCGGTGGCGTCCGCGCAGCTGCGGGCCTTTGGGGTCATCGCCAACTTGCTGTTCTCGGTCACCGATTTCTACCTTTGGATGTTCGGGGGCAAGCGCGGCCCGGCCGTGAACTATTTTGCCTTCGAGGAGGGCCACGCGCGGCTGGTCCGACCCGGGCACGTGCGGGTGGAGATCCGCATGCGACCGGGGTACGCGCCGTCACCCGAGAACTGGTTGATCCTCGAAGGCACGCTCAGCGGGATGCCGCTCGCGTTCGGCGCTCCCCCCGCGCGGGTCGTCGCGACGCCGATGGCGGATGGGTGTGCGTACGATGTCTTCATCGCGCCCGGGAGCGGACGCCTTGCCTGGGTACGCCGCGCGCTCAAGCGCTTCACGGCGTCGCAGCAGGCGGGTGAGGAGCTGAGGCTGGCCCATGCGGCCCTCGAAGAGCGCTTCTGCGAGCTGCAGGCCGAGGAGGAGGCGCGCGCGCAGGCCGAGGCCCAGCGCGCCCAGATCCTTGGCTGGCAGCAGGCCACGTTGGATGGTCTGCCGCTCGGATGCATCGTGCTCGATGATGCGGGGCGGATTCGGTACTGGAATCCGACCGCCGAAAGGCTCCTGGGTTGGACTGCGGCGGAGATGCTCATGGGCTCGCCCGAGCTGCTGGCGCCGGCCGGCGCGGCGCGCGACAAGGCCGCGGAGCTCTTTCGCGGCGTGCTGGCGGGCGAAGCGGTTCCGCATGCGGTCGTGACTCTGGCGAACAAGCATGGCGGGACGTTGCTCAGCCGGTGGCACCATACGCGGCTCGCGAGCCCCGACGGGGCCATTGTCGGGGCGGTTGCGGTCTTCGAGGACATCGGCGAGCGCAGCCGCCTCGAGGCGCAGCTCCAGCAAGCGCAGAAGATGGAGGGCATCGGGCGCTTGGCCGGCGGCGTGGCCCACGACTTCCACAACCTCCTCTCGGTCATCCTGCTCTAGGGCGAGCTCCGGCTGGAAGCGCCGCGCGAAGGTGATCGGCCGGCCCTCGAGGAGATCCGCCAAGCCGCCGAGCGAGGCCGCAACCTCACGCGCCAGCTGCTGGCGTTCAGCCGTCAGCAGGTGCTCGATCTGCGCGTCATCGAGCTCGGGCCGCTCGTGAGCGCGTCCGCGCAGATGCTGGGGCGCGTGCTCGGCGAACAGATCGCCCTTCGCGTCGTGCATGCGCCCGACCTCGGCCGCGTACACGCCGATCCCTCGCAGATGGAGCAGGTGCTCTTGAACCTCGCGCTTAATGCGCGCGACGCCATGCCTCACGGCGGTCGGCTGACGATCGAGACGGCCAACGTCGACTTCGCCACGGGCGCGACCGATCCGGACGTGCCTGCCGGCCATTACGTCCTGCTATCGGTCTCCGATACCGGTGTCGGGATGCGCGCGGAGACCAGAGCCCGCGCCTTCGAGCCGTTCTTCACGACCCAGGCGGTTGGAAAGGGCAGCGGGCTCGGCCTCTCGATCGTCCACGGCATCGTGAGCCAGAGCGGAGGGCGCGTCGCGGTCTACAGCGAGCTCGCGTTCGGCACGACCTTCAAGCTCTACCTGCCGCGCGTCGACGCGCCGGTCGAGACGCGGGATTCGCAGCCCGCCTCAGCCGTCGGTGGATCCGAGACGATCCTCCTGGTCGAAGACAACGCCGCGGTGCGAGACGCCATCTGCCAGCGGCTGGGAAGCCTGGGATACCAGGTGCGCGTGGCCGTCGATGCGATGGAGGCGCTGCGCCTGCTCGCGAATGACCCGGCCGCCGTGGACTTGCTCCTGACGGACCTGATCATGCCGGAGATGGGCGGCGTCGAGCTCGGTGGACGGGCGCTCGCGCTACGGCCAGAGCTCCGCGTGCTCTACATGTCGGGCTATGCCGCGACGGCCTTCGAGGAGCTGAGTCGGGCGGGCGCGCGCGCCTTCATCTCCACGCCGTTCACGACGCAAGCCTTGGCGGAGAAGGTGCGCCACGTGCTCGACGATCCCGAGCGGGGTCGGGCGTCCTGATCAGCGCAGCGTGCGCCCGAAGAACGACGTGATGGTGCGGTAGACGTGTAGCTGGCTCGGCTTGCCGCTGATGCCGTGCGCCTTCCCCGGATAGATCATCAGATCGAGGCGCTTGCCCTCTCGCTGGAGCGCCTCGATCAGCCGCAGCGTGTGCTCGAAGAGCACGTTGTCGTCGGCGGTCCCGTGCATGAGTAAGAGCGGCCTCTCGAGGAGCTTCGCCCGGGTGACCAGATTGGCGCTCGCGTATGCCGCATTGTCTTTGGGCATCCCCAAGAAACGCTCGGTGTAGTGCGTGTCGTACCCGGTCCAGTCCGTCACCGGCGCGACCGCCACACCCGCCGCAAATGGGGTCGCCGGATCGAGCATCGCGCGCGCCGCGAGGAACCCGCCGTAGCTCCAACCGAACACGCCGATATGCCCGCCGTCGACCCACGGTACGGTCTTCAATTGTTGCACCGCGGCGAAAAGGTCACGCACCTCGATATCGCCGAACGCCCGGTAGTGGCCGCGCGTGAAGACGCGGTCGCGCCCCGCCATACCGCGGTTGTCGACGAGGAAGACGCCGAAGCCCTGGCCCGCCCAGTGGCTCGCCGTGAGATACCCGCGCTGCCACGTGCGAATAGCCGTCTGCGACCCCGGGCCCCCATAGATCGACGTGATGACGGGGTAGCGCTTGCCCGGCTCGCGGTGCGTCGGCGGCAGCAGCAAGCCGTTCAAGATCGTCGTCCCGTCGGCCGCCTTCAAGTCCAGCCACTCGGGCGTCGGGCGCGCGTACGTCTGCAGCTCGGTCGCCGGGTTCTCGTCGACGACGAAGACGCGCTGACCGCTCGCGTCGCGGACCACCGTCATCGGCGGGCGCCCGTAATCCGAGAACTTGTCGACGAAGTACGTCCCGCGATCGTCGAAGCGCGCCGCGTGCCAGCCCGTCTCGACCGTGATGGCGGCCGCCTTCTCAGGGGTCGCCAGCGGCAGCGCGAAGACCTGGAGTTGGCGCCCGCGATCGCGCCACGCCCGATAGAAGACGACCCCGCGTGCGTCGTCGACGGCCGCCAGCGACTCGACCGGCTCCGGCTCGTTCGTCAGCGGCGTCACGGCGCCGGATGCTCTGTCCAAGAGCACGAGCTGCCGCCGTCCACTCGCCTCGCTCGACCAGAGGATGCGCTTTCCATCCGCGAGCACATGCAGATCGTCGTGCAGCTCGACCCACGCGGCGTCCGCTTCCTCGTGGATCTTGCGCAGGGCCCCGCGCGCGTCGGCCTCGTACAGCACCAGGCGCCGCTGGTCCCGGCTCTGCCACTGAATCCAGGGCCGCCCGTCTGGGAAAAACCCCGCGCGCGGCAAATACCCGTCCTCGCTCGGGGTCTGGAGCCGAATCTTGTGACGCCCGTTCACATCGTCCGCGCGCACGACCCACGCGGTCACCGCCGCGTTCTTCTCGCCCGCCGCCGGGTAGCGTTGCTCGAACATCGCCGTGCGATCGGCGAAGATCTGCGCCCGCGTCTTCACGTCGACCGGCGCCTCGTCGACCTCGAAGACGATGAGCGACTTCCCGTCCGGTGCCCACCACATTCCCTCGTGCCGGTCCATCTCCTCCTCGGCGATGAACTCGGGCAGCCCGAAGGTCTTGGTCGCGCCGGCCCCGCGCGTCAGCGGCCGCGTCTTCCGCGTCGCCACCTGCATGACGACGACCTCGCCCTTCTTGACGAACGCGAGCTGCTCGCCGCTCCCGTCGCACACGGGATTCAGCTCCGGAACATCCTCGTCGCTGGTGAGACGCACGGCCGCCGTCCCATCGAGGCGAATGTAATAGAGGTCCCCCGACAGCGGAAAGACCAGCGCCCCCGCGTCCCGACCGCACCACAGATAGCTCGTGATGCCCTTCTTCGTGATGCGCTTGCGCTCGAGCGCCATCTTCTCCTGCTCGGTCAGCCTCTGCGATTTGCCACCGAGCAGCGTCTCGCTCGCGACCAGCAACGCCGGCTTCCCCGTGGGCAGCGCGGCGCCCCACAGATCGAGGATGTCGCTGTCCTCGGCATTGGGCGCCAAGAACGTGACGTATTTGCCACCGGGCGACAGCTCGAGGCTCACCGGCGCGCGGCCTTCCAGCGGTGGATCCGCAAAGATCCGCTCCAGCGTCAGATCGGGGGCCGATGGCAAAAACGACAGCGCCAGCACCGGAAGAAACGTCATCATGCGCCGAGGCCTTGCACACACGGCCGCCTTGGCGCAAGCCTCGTGTCGCGCCGCCCGGCGCCCCGAGGAGGAGATCGCCATGCCCGTCACGCCCCCGCCCGAGCCGCGCGCCAACATCCCCGTCCGCGGCGAGCCCCACGCCGACATCCTCGCGGCCATGCAGGCCTCGCGTGCCGAGGAGGCCGACTACCGCGGCGGTAAGACCTGGTCGCTCGTCTACTGGGCCGGAGACGCGCACCACCACTTGATCGAGCAGGCGCACGCGGCCTTTCTCGCCGAGAACGCCCTCAACCCGATGGCCTTCAAGAGCCTGAAGCGCATGGAGGCCGAGGTCGTCGAGATGACCGCCGGCATGCTGCATGCGCCCCTCGACGCCTGCGGCACCATGACCTCCGGCGGCACCGAGAGCCTGCTCCTCGCCGTCAAGACCTACCGCGACCGCGCGCGCAAGAGGAAGCCCTGGATCCTCCGCCCCAATATCGTCGTCCCCGAGACCATCCACGTCGCCTTCGACAAGGCCGCCCACCTCTTCGACGTGAAGAAGAAGGTCGCCCCCGTCGACGACAACGGCGCCGTCATCCCCAAGGCGATGGCGCGTTTGTGCGACGCGCAGACGATCATGCTGGCCGCGTCCGCCCCACAATACGTCCACGGCACTGTCGACCCGATCCCCGAGATCGCCGCCATCGCCCTCCGCAAGAAGCTGCCGATGCACGTCGATGGCTGCTTCGGCGGCTTCATTTTGCCGTGGCTCGAGAAGATCGGCGTGCAAATGCCGGTCTGGGACTTCCGCGTGCCGGGCGTCACGTCCGTCTCGGCCGACGTCCACAAATATGGGTTCGGGGCCAAGGGCGCCTCGGTCATCGTCTACCGCGACATGAGCTATCTACGTCACCAGTTCTTCGTTGCGACGCAGTGGTCGGGGGGGATCTATGTATCGCCCGGTCTTCCCGGAACCCGGCCTGGAGGGCCGATCGCAGCGGCTTGGGCGGCGATGCATGCGCTCGGCGAGGATGGCTACATCGCGCTGGCGAAGGGCGCTTGGGAGACCGCCGAGTTCCTGCGGCGCGGCATCGAGGCCATCCCCGGGCTGCGTGTCATGGGGCTGCCGCATTCGACCGCGGTGACCTGGACCTCGGACGACCGCACGCCGGGAAAGAACGGCGTCGACGTGTATGCCGTCGCCGACATCCTCCAGGCCAAGGGTTGGGGCGTCGACCGGCAGCAGAAACCGGCCAGCGTGCACCTTACCGTCAACGCCAACAACCGCCAGGTCGCCGAGCTCTACTTGAGTGACCTCCGCGCCGCCGTCGAGCACGTGCGCGCGCATCCCGAGTTGGCGACCCAGGGCGAGGCGGCCGTCTACGGGCTCATGTCGAAGGTGCCGATCGGGCGCCTGGTCGACCGCGAGGTCTTGAAGGTCGTCGAGGGGATGTACTCGGGTGGCGGCGCGCGAACCCCCGCGGGCGCGAGCGGCGGCGGCGAGCCGGGCTTCGTCGAGCGGAACCAGGCCCGGATCCGGCCCATCCTCGACAAGTGGGACGACGCGCGCAAGAAGCTGCAGAGCCTCCGGCGGCGCGGTGGCCGTTGATGGCGGAGCGACCGCGGCTTCGACCGCGGCTTCGACCGCGGACTCGGACTCGAACTCGGACTCGGACTCGGACTCGAACGCGAACTCGGACTCGGACTCGCTCCGATCTGTAACCGATCGATTAACGCCCCCGCCGACCTCGGCTCCCCCGTGTGTGCGAGCGCTGCGGGCTTCGTGCGCGCTATCCGCCGCACGAAGCTTCCCAGCGCCGAGTTTTGGAACTACGCTCCTCGCACATTCACAAACTCCCGCTGATTTGCGTCGCGAGGTCATCGCGTGGCGAAGCTGTTTCGCGTTCTGCTCGTCGAGGACGACGTCGCCGACGTCGACGTGGTGAGGGCGTACCTCGACGGGTACTGCACCATCATGCACGCGACGTCCCTCGCGCAGGCGCGCGCCCTGGCGCGTGAGCACGTGTTCGATGCGGCGCTGGTCGACGCGTCGCTTCCGGATGCGCAAGGCGTCGCGGCGGTCGAGGTGCTCGCGGCGACGGGCCTCTTCCCGGTCATCTTGCTCACCGGAATGGACAGCGCGTCCCTTGGCGACGAGGCGGCGCGGGCGGGGGCTCAAGAGTACCTCATCAAGGGCCAGTTCACGCATCGGCAGCTGCTGCGTGCCATCTCGTTTGCGGTCACGCGATACGAGGGCCTCATCCAGTACAGCACGCTGCTCCACGAGGTCCCCGACGGGGTCATCATCGCGTCTCATTCGGGTGAGGTGCTTTTCGCGAACCCAGCGGCCAGCCGCATGTTCAAGTCTGCCGACGGGACTCGGGTCCCAGGCGACCTCGCCTTCCTGTTCAACGGTGGCAACGCGACGCGAACCGTCACCGACGGTCGGCGCGCGCTCGAGATGCGCGCGACCGAGGTGCCCTGGCGCGGCCACGCGGCCTTCATCGTCGTCGTCCGCGACGTGACCGATCGCGTGCAGATGCTGCGCGAGCTGAGCGAGGCCAATCGCAAGCTCGAAGAGGTCGCGGTCATCGACCCGCTGACCGGCGTTCTCAACCGCCGCGGGATCGAGGCGGAGCTCTTGCAGCTGGTCAGGACGTCGCAGCGGACCGGAGAGCTTGGCGCCGCCCTCCTCATCGATTGCGACGATTTCAAGGGGATCAACGACGCAAGCGGCTACCGCGTCGGCGATGCGACGCTGCAGCTGCTCGCGGGGACGATCGTCGAGTCGCTGCGCCCGGCGCTCGATCGCGTCGGGCGGATCGGCGGCGACGAGTTCCTGGTGCTCTTGCCGCACACAACGCGCGGCGAGGCGTTCTTCGTGGCGGAGCGCCTGCGCATGGCCATTCGGGCGCGACCGCTCCCGATCGTCGGTTCCCCAAGGCGCCCCAGTGTGACGGTCAGCATCGGGGTCACGGCGCTGCCGCCGACGACCGCGTCGCTCAGCGAGATCGTCGCCTTGGCCGAGGCGCCGCTGCTCGTCTGCAAGCGGACCGGCAAGGATCGCGGGGCGGTGGGCGGACCCGCCGACCCAGGCCTCGCGTTGCCGAGCGCGCCGGATCTGCTCCGCGCCGATGCGATCCGCGTCGCGCGCCAGCGTATCGTCAGCCTGGCCTCGCAGTCGACCAGTGGTTGCGAGCTGCTCATGCGGGGGACTGCCGGGGTGCTCGAGTCGCCCAGGGCGTACTTCTCGAGCGCCGAGCACCACAATGTCCTCGTCGCCGCCGATCTCCTCTGTCTGCGCCGGTGTGTCGCGGCGGCGATGGACCTCACGGCGGACGTCCGCGTACACCTCAACATCTTCCCGTCGACGCTCCTCGACACGCCCATCAGCGTGCTGCTGGAGCTGCTTGTTCACGCGCGTTCGCCGCGGCTCGTGCTCGAGCTGAGTGAACAGGAGTTCATCGGCGACCCCGCGCGCCTCCTGCCGCCCGTGGTCGCCCTGCGCAACGCGGGGATCGCGATCGCGCTGGACGACGTCGGCTTCGGGCGAAGCTCGCTCGAGGCGCTGCTCGTGCTCGAGCCCAACTACGTCAAGATCGACCGCGCGCTGGTCACGGGGGTGGGCAGCGACCACGCGAAGCAGCGGGTGCTGAGCCGGCTCCTGGCGTGCCTCGGCGGCCTCAGGTCGGAGGTCATCGCGGAGGGGGTCGAGACCGAGGCCGACCGACGGGCGCTCGCGGACCTCGGCGTGCTCTTCGGGCAGGGCTTCCTCTGGGGAAAGCCCGAGGTCGTGGCTGGCGACGATCGTCTCGCCGGGTGAGCGCGCAGCGCGGCGCGCGCCTCACACGTGGGGCTTCAGCGCGGTTCGAGCGGCGTGGCGGGCGCGAGGGGGTCCCGCGTGTCGCCGGTCGGAACGCGCGCCAGCAGCGCTCGGAGCGTGTGGGTGCCGGTCGCGCTGCGAGCGGTCGCCGGCGCCTTGCCTTTGGTGGGTGCGATCTTGATGCGGCCGTCGCCCGAGGGCGTGACGCTGCGCGACCAGCGGACCGTGCCGACCTTGCCGTAGTCCGCGACCGGAGGGGCGGGCTCGTCGTCGCTGATGCGCGCGAGCGCGTTGGTCACCTCGGTGGAGAGCTCGACGCAGGCGACGCGCGTCGCGACCTGCCCGCACACGACGACGGCGTGGGCGTCGTGGGTCGTCACGGCGTTCATGCCCAGGTCGCTGTCGGTGTGGTGGTTTTGGGTCGTGACCCAGACGAGCGCGCCGTTGCCGTCGATGTCCTTGGCGAGCTTGTTCTTTGCGGCCACGAGCGTGATCGATGCGACGTTGCCCTGGTTGTGGATGCCGAAGGCGCCGGGCGCGTAGCTCGAGGCGATCTCGCCGAAATCGACCCAGCGCTCGGCGACGCGAAGGACGAGGTGCACCGTGTCGATCATTCCGGGGGCCTCGGGCGAGGTACCGGCAACGTGGAGCGCGACGGCGCCGGTGATGAGGCCACCCTCTCCCGCGGCGAGCGCGGGCGCCGGGAGCTCGGCCTGCACGGTGCACGTACAGCCGCTGCCGGCGTCCTCGGGCGTCGGGGCGACGCAGGATTGCTCGGCGCGCACGTCCGCGCATACGGCCGAGAGTTCCGTCGGCGCAGGGGGTTCGAGGCGGTCGGCGTCGGGCGGCGCGGAGGCGCCGAAGAGCGCGGCGAGCGAGAGGGCGTAGGGGGCAAGCATCGGGATCATGCGGGGCTCGTGGGTGGGGGACGCGACGCCGAACGGGCGGCCGCCGAGGGTTCTTCCGGCCCCGTGTGAACGCCTTTCACATTACCTGGTACATCGCGAGAGTCAGCGGCTCGGCGCGGCCATGCGCTCTGCGACGAGCGCGCGCGCTTGTTCGCGCAGCGCCAGGATCGTCGTCCGCACCTCGTCCATGAGCCGGCCCTTGCCCTGGTGGGTGTGGCCATGGGTCGGGATCGGGTCGCCGAAGACGAGCGCAACCGGGCCGCGTTGGTTCACGAATTTGCTGTGGGCCGGCAGGATCTGACGCGTGCCCGCGATGCCGCAGGGGACGATGGAGACGCGCGCCTCGAGGGCGAGGACGAAGCCGCCTTTCTTGAACGGCAGGAGGTCGTCGGCCTGGCCGCGCGTGCCCTCGGGGAAGACGAGGATGCAGCGACCTTCGCGCACGGCCTCGGCCGCGCGGGCGATGCTCGCGTGGGATTGATCGCGGTTCTTGCGGTCGATGAAGACGTGGCCCGTGCGACGGAGGGCCCAGCCGAAGACGGGGATCCGCTCGAGCTCCTTCTTGGTGAGAAAGCCGATGGGACGATCGGAGGCGCGGATGAACGACGGGGGATCGAGGTGGCTCTCGTGGTTCGCCATGAGCACGTAGGGCGCTCCGTCGTAGAGGACCTCGACCCCCTGCACGATGAAGTCAGTGACGCCGGCCGCATCGGTCAGGCCGCGCGCCCAGAACTGCGAGGCGGGCCACCAGATCTTGCCGGTGCGATCGCCGAGAAGCGCGGCGCTGCCGGCGACGAAGGCACACGACGGCGTCAGACCCAAGCCGGCGGCGTAGAGCGGGAGGGACTGGAGCGAGGCGAGGGGACGCTTCATGGGAGCTCCGGCGGGGCGCTTCGCGGCGACGATAGCATGCGCCCGGGGGACATTCTATGAGCGGTCGGGCGGGCCCCGGGGGGCGTCCGATGGCCGTGGGGGCTCGCTCGGGAGGCCCATGGTTCGGCGCACGTCGCGGAACGCGGGGGTCCATTGGTCATGCGGATCGCGGACGACGAGCGTCTCCCAGTCGGGCGTCGCGGCGGTGAGCGAGGGGGTGCGGGCCAGGACGAAGACGTCCACGAGCGCGTCTTTGCCGGCGTTGGGAACGACGGCGAGCTGGCGGATCGGCGCGAGGCCGGAGGCGGCGATGGCGGCCAGGACGCGCGTGCGTTGGCGCGAGGCGTGGCAGACGACGGCGCGGGCGTGGGCGTCGGCGACGGCGAGCGCGCGGGCCATGACGGTGAGGTAGGCGTCGATGCCGCCGCGGTCCTCGAAGCGGCAGGGGCCGCGCTGGACGTGGTCGGAGCGCGGTTGGTCGGGGTTGTCGAAGTAGGGTGGGGTGCCGGTCACGAGGTCGGGCGCGGTGTCGGGGGTGAACGCCAGCGGAGGGTGGCGGAAGTCATTGTGAACGAGGTTCACGCGGGGCTCGACGCCGTTGTAGTGGGCCGTGCGGAGCGAGAGGGCGTGCGAGAGGGCCTGGGCTTCGATGCCGGTGAGGTGCGCGGCGGGAAAGCGCCACGCGAGCAGGAAGAGGACCGAGCCGATGCCGGTGCCGAGGTCGAGGACGCGGGTCGGGTCGGGGACGGCGGCCTGGGCGACCCAGGCGACGACGAGGTCGTCGAGCGACCAGGTGTGGCCGTCGCGGCGCTGGAGGATGCGCCAGTCGCCGGCGAGGTAGGCGAGGTGCTCGCCGGGGTGCACGGGGATGGGGTTCCGCGCGGGCGGGAGGCCGGGCGGGGTCCAGTCGGTTGGGCGGCGCGGGGGAGCGGGGGGCATCGGGGCGGTCGTAGCACGAACTCGGGCTCGAGCTCGAACGCGAACTCGAACTCAAGCTCGAACTCGGACTCGAACTCGGACTCGAACTCGGACTCGAACTCGAACTCGGACTCGGGCTCGGGCTCGAGCTCGGGCTCGACCTCGGCCCGGAATCACCACGTGAACGTCGCGCCGAGGGACACCGGCACGACGTACTTGCTCGCGGTCGCGCCGGACTCGAAGCTGTATTCATCGAGCGCGAAGAACGGGAGGTCCGCGCGGATATCGAACGCGAGGCGCACCGCGTGCGTCCGCAGAATCTCGAGCCCGACCTTGAGGTACGCGCCGACCCCGAACCGGTCTCCGTAGAAGTCCCCCGACTGGACGTCGAGCAACCCGAGCGCGAGCCCGCCGCCAGCGTACGGTGAGAAGTCCCCGTCAGTGAAGAAGTAGCGCGCGCCGAGTCCCCACGACACGAGCGCGTTGTTGCTGCACGTGTCCTCGATGCACCCGCCGGTCGGAATCGCGACGTGGAGGGCGGTGTCGATCGCGAAGCGCGGCCCCTGGTACTGGGCGACCAGCGCCAGGTTCGGACTGAGACCTCCGCCGGCGCCGACGAAGCCCGTGCCGCCGATCCCGATGCCCCACAGGAACTCGCCGCCGCGCTTCTTATAGACGCGCGCCTCTGCGCCGACGAGGCTGTCGACCGTCGCGCTCGCGCCGAACTCGCGACCGGAAACGAGCGCGCCGGCGAGCCGTGGTGCGGCCACCGCGACCTCGCTCAGGTTCGCGAGCTGAACGCGGCGCGAGGCGATGGTGGTGCCGAGAGGCGCCTCGCGTGCGAGGGTCAGGAAGATGCTCTGCCCCAGCGGACGCAGCTCGACACGGTAGGCGGACGTCTGCGCGCCGGCAATCAGCGTCGGTGCTCCGACCGGTTGCCCGAGGCGCGCGAGCTCCTCGCAGACGAGCGCGGTGGCTGTCTCCGCATCGGCATCTCCCAGGCCCGAATGCGCACCGATGAGACAGGCGGCCGGCGCCGGATCGGCGGCGTGGGCGAGCGCGGGAACGAGGACCAGTGCGAGTGACACGACGAGGGTTCGTTTCGACATCGAGAGACTCCAGGCGTTGCGCGAGGCGCGCGAAGCCGCTGGCCCGCACATGGATATCCATGGGAAAGTGCCGTCGGTCTCGCGCGCCTCGCGAATCGGTGAGCCCGCACCCAGAGCAGGCGGCATGCCACTCGCGGCGCGCCCGTCGCAGCGCGGCGCGGCAAGCGACGTGGAGCACGCACCTACCACCACGGACCCGCAGGGTGGCGCATAGGTCTCTGCGCGCGCGCAGCGCAACTCGCGCGCTGCAGATTGCACACCGACGGCAAGGCTCGGAATAGGGCGCAAAGCGCAGTAGTATGGGGCGCCCATGAAATACCTAACGCTCGCTTTCTGTGTGGTGTCCGGCGCGTCTTGTGCGAACGACGGAGGCGCGTTCGAGGCGGCGGCGGCGCGGCGCTCGGACGTCGCGGTCGCGGTGGCCCGGGATGCGGGGGCCGAGTCCGAGTCCGAGACCGAGACCGAGTCCGAGATCGAGTCCGAGACCGAGACCGAGTCCGAGATCGAGTCCGAGTCCGAGACCGAGTCCGAGTCCGAGTCCGAGATGGAGTCCGAGACCGAGACCGAGGTCGCCGAGTTCCCGCCGCCCCCCGCGGCGCCGCCACTATCGCAGGCCGCGTTGACCGCCATCCGCGCCGAGCTCGAAGATGCGCTCGCCGACCCCGCGCTCGCGGGCAAGAGCTTCGGCGGCTTCGTCCTCGACCTCGAGACCGGGGCGATCGTCTACGCGGGCGAGGCCGATCGGCTCCTCATCCCGGCCTCCAACACCAAGGTCTTCACGACCGCCGCGGCGCTGGCGCTGCTCGGCCCCGATCACCGCATGCTCTCGCGCATCTTCATCGAGGGCACGCTCGGCGCGAACGGCACCCTGACCGGAAACCTCCACCTGCACTCCGAGCACGACTTCACCTGGTCCCGCTGGTTCTACGCAGACGCGCGCTTCCCGCTCGATCGCATGGTCGATACCCTCTGGCGCGCGGGTCTGCGCAAGGTCACCGGTCACCTCGACGTGTGGGGCGCCTACCTCTATGACGGTCATCACTACGGGACGTACGATCCCGCGACCCAGCGTACACGCGCCGCGTCCGCTTTCCGAGCCGCTCTCACGGCCCGCGGCATCACCGTGAGCGGCGCCGACGTCGACCACGCGTCGATGGCCCTGCCGCCCGGGACCGAGGCTGCGCGCTGGGAGTCGATCCCCCTCTGGGTCGGGTGTTGGCCCATCCTCCGCAAGAGCCACAACGAGATGGCCGACGTGCTCCTGCGCCACCTTGGCTACGTCCTGGGCGGCTCGTCCGAGTACGCGGCCGGCGCCACCGCGGTCATGGACTGGCTCGCCTCGGGCGCCGATCCGATCCCCACGACCGGGCTCCTCCTCTTCGACGGCTCGGGCCTCGACGTGCGCAACCGCGTCAGCGCGCGCCAGCTCGTCGCGGTCTACCGTCGCATGCTCGCCTCGGCGGCCGGTGCGCGCTGGAAGACGGCGCTCTCGGTCGGCGGCGCCGAGGGGCCGAGCTCGACGGACGCGAGCGACGACGTGGCCATCGTCACCACCCATTCGGGGCCCTACAACGGCACGCTCGCCTATCGCATGACCGACGCGGACACCGCCGGACGCGTCTTCGGGAAGTCCGGGATCAACGCCGGCATCACGACCAGCGGCGTGCTCGTCCATCGCCACGACGGCCGCCGCTATGCGTTCGCGTTCGAGATGAATGATCTGCCGGACGGGGCCTACGGCGCCGCGCGCGCCGCGCAGGACGCGATGGTGGTGGCCATCGCGGGTGACAACCTCGGCCTCGGTACGCGCCCGGTCGCGCCCGTCTTGGCCTGCGTGCGCGGCCTCGGCGCCGATCGCGTCGCGGTCAGCTGGGGTGCGGTCGCGGGCGTGGGCGCCGGCGCCAGCGGTTACGTCGTCTGGACCAGCGCCGACGGGCTCGCGTGGGATCCGGCGGATCGAAAATTCGTGCACGCTACGGACGTGACACTTCCGGTTCCGGCCGGTACGACCCTCTTCGTGCGCGTCACCGCGCTGACGCCGGCGGGCGAGAGCGAACCATCGGACACCTACGCCGCACGCCCATTGGACGCCTCTCGCAGGGCGCTCATCGTCGATGCCGACGACCGTTGGCAGCACCAGCCGACGAACGAAAACGTGATGGGTGCCGCTCATGAATTTGTCGGCGAATATGCCAGAGCATTGCCCGCGCATATTCCATTTGACACTTGCGCCAACGAGCAAGTGTTGGCGCACGAACTCGGCGCCTGGGACACGGTGATCTGGGCCGCCGGTGAAGAGAGCGCGACGGACGAGTCCTTCGGGGCCCCGGAAGAGGCAGCGATCGCGGCCTACCTGGGCTCGGGCGGCAACCTCTTCGTGTCGGGCGCCGAGGTCGCGTGGGACCTCGATCCCGACGGCAATAGCGCCGCGACGGCCGCCGACACCACGTTTGCCGAGACGTGGCTCCATGCACGCTATGCCGCAGACGACGCCGGCGTCTACGTCGTCGAACCGACCCCCGAGGGGCTCTTCGCGAACCTGCCGAGCGCGACTCGGACACTCGGCTTCTGGACGCCGGGCGCGATGTTCGTCGCGTACCCCGACGTCCTCGTGCCGACCGCGGGTGCGAGCGCGAGCCTCACCTACGTCGGACCGGGAACGGTCGCGGCGGTGCAATATGCCGGCGACTACGCGGTCGTGGATCTCGGCTTCCCGTTCGAGGCCATCGATGGGGCACCCGCGCGGGCCGCGGTGATGGGCGCGGTCATGGCGTTCTTCGGCTGGTGAGCCGAGCGCCGCTCAGGGCGCGTCGCGCAGCTGGTTGCGCCCCAGCGTCTTGCGGGTCGACGGCTCCTCGGGGGCGTCGGCGGCGGCGGGCGCGAGGATGAGCGCGCGCTCGACCAGGTGGTCGTCCTGCTCGAGCCGGACCATGAACCCGGCGGGATGCCCCGCGCCCAGGAGCGATGCGGAGGTGGCGAGGCGCGCCGTGAGCGACCCCACGTCGGTCTTCATGCGCGCGACCTCGGGCGCGACCGCGAGCTCGAGCTCACGGCAGAGCGCGTTGCGACGGTCGACCGACCAGAGCTTGGCGGTCGCGCGATCGAAGACATCGCTGGCGATGAACCAGTCAGGCAGCGCGTCGTGCCGGACGCCGTGGGTGGCGTAGCACCACTCGCCCAAGAGGACGATGGGGCCGAGCGCGCGCACCAGGCGCTCCTCGCGCTCGGCGAGCCAACCCCAGAGGGTTTGAAATTGCGGGTGCGCGCCGGGTCCGAGCAGCTGTTGGCGACGCTCGACACGGACGCTGTCGCCGTCGGACGAGAGGGCGATGGTGGCGCCGTCGGCGCGCTCCTCGATGAGGACCGGTCGCGCCAAAATCGCGCGCGCGACGCCCGCCGGCAGGACCTTGTCGTGCGCCTTGCCGGTGCCGAGCCAGGCGAGATGCGGCGGGGCGGGCGCAAGGGCCAGATCGCGGTGGGAGCTCGGCGGCGTCATGGTCGAAGCTTCGCGCGAACGCGCCGAGAATGCTACCGCCCCGATTGTCTTGTCCGCTTGTCCGCGCGCAGGCGCGACGTGTTAGGATCGGGGTGCGGCGCTTGCCGACGACCGAGGTGGAGCGAACGACATGGACGACCGCGAGCCCGCCGAGGACGGCGGAAACGATGTGAGGGCCGAGACCATCGCGGTGATCGGCTTGGGGTACGTCGGCTTGCCGGTCGCGCTGGCGTTCGCGCGGCGCTTTCCGGGCACGATCGGCTTCGACATCGACGCGCTGCGCGCCGACGAATTGGCGCGCGGGGTCGACAGGACCGGCGAGTTCGGGGCGGACGAGATCGTGGCGGCGGGGTTGCGCGTGACCGCGGATGCGAGCGAGCTCGGGGCCGCGTCGTTCTTCATCGTGGCGGTGCCGACGCCGCTCGGCGAGGGGCGGACGCCCGATCTGAGCGCGGTCCTCGCGGCGGCCGATCTGGTCGGCGGATACTTGTCCGAAGGTGCCATGGTCGTGCTCGAGTCGACGGTGTGGCCTGGGGTCACCGAGGAGGTCTTCGGGCCGCGGCTGGCGGCGACCTCGGGGCT
>SXIE01000303.1 GCA_005772945.1 Pseudomonadota bacterium | reverse complement strand
GTCCGCCTTGTCGACCTCGTCGATGAGGAGCACCACGCGCCCCGGCGACGCGAACGCCTGCCCGAGCGGGCCATGGTGAATGTACTGGCGGATGTCCGAGACCTCGCGATCCTTGAACTGCGAGTCGTAGAGGCGCTGCACGGCATCGTAAACGTAGCAGCCGTCCTTGGCCTTGGTGGTCGACTTCACGTGCCACGTGAGGAGCGGGAGCCCGAGCCCTTCGGCGATCGAGCGCGCCAGCAGCGTCTTGCCGGTGCCCGGCTCGCCGCGAATCAGGAGCGGGCGCCCGAGCGCAATCGAGACATTGACGATGCTCTGGAGGTCGGGCGACGCGATGTAGTCGGCCGAGCCGGACCACGTGAGGGGGCCGAGAGGGGCTTCGTTCAAGGTCGGACTCCACGGTTGATGGGCATGGGGGGAGGACGCCCAGGCGCTGAATGGCCATTCATTCCGGCGCACCGTAACGACTTCCGACGCGCTTGTCACGCGTGGCGGACGGACGTTAGCATCCGGCCATGACCAGCCCCGCACGCGTCGCGACCCATGACATCAAGATTCGCCGGGCCGTGCATCGCTCCGACGTAGGAAAGCAGCGCAGGACCAACGAGGACGGCGTCCTGTGCCTCGCGAAGATCCCGCTCTTCGCGGTCGCCGACGGCACCGGCGGGCGCGAGGCCTCGCGCGCCGCGCTCACGGTGCTTCACGAGGAGTCGCCGCAGCTCGTCGCGCGCGGTGCCGAGGTCGCCGCGAACCCGAACACCGCCAGCCGCCTCGCGATCGGGCGCTTCCTCGAGGGCGTCTTCGCGAACGCGAACGCCGCCGTCCACGCCGCCGCCGAGAAGACGAACGACCGTCGCATCGCGACGACGCTGGTGGCCGCCTCGATCGTCGGGCCCTTCGCTTACGTCGCGCACGTCGGCGACTCGCGCGCGTACCTGCTGCGCCAGGGCGAGCTGCGCTGCCTCACCAACGATCACACACTAGCCGCGCTTCAGCTCCGCCGCGGCGACATCACGCCGGCCGAATACCAGACGAGCCCCTTTCGCCGCACGCTCTCCCAAGCGCTCGGCGTGACCCCAGCGCTCGAGGTCGACATCGCCGAGCTGCAGCTGGTCCCGGGCGACACGCTCCTCATCGCCACCAACGGCGTCTCGCGCGCCGTCGCCGATGAAACCATCGCGCTCGCCCTGCGCGAACCCGACGCCGACAAGGCCGCCGACGCGCTCATGCAGCGGGTCTTCGACGCCGGCGCGCCCGACAACGCGACCTTCATCATCATCCAGACCGAGGCGGCCCTGCGGAGTCCGGTGCGCAGCGACGGGCTCGAGCAGGCCGTGCGCCAATCGTTCCTCTACCGCACGCTCACGGGCACCGAGTGGCTGCAGCTCGGGCCCTACTTGGAGGTCCTCGAGGCCAAGCCCGGCGAGATCGTGCGGCGCACGGGCGAGCCAGCGCTCGGACTCTGCGCGATCGCCGGCGGCCGCATCAGCCTCACCCAGCACAGCGGCGAGACCTACGCGCTCGGGGCCGGCGACCATTTCGGGGCGCTCGCGCTGGCGACGGACGGGCCCGAGCTCGAGACCGCGACGGCCACCGAGACGACCTGGCTCTACGTCCTCACGCGCGCGCGATTCAAGGACCTCGTCCGCGCAAATCCGGCGCTCTCCGCGCGCCTCACCTTCGCGCTGCTCGAGACCCTCGGGAACCGCCTCGGCACGATGACGACGCGGCTCGGACAGATCCTCGACGCGGTCCACGGCCGCTAGGTCAGCGCCGGGACCGAGCCCAACAAACTTTCGCGTGCGGCGTCACCGCGCGCCGCCGTGCGGCATATCCATTCGCGTCCTCTCCTTTATCTCCGGCCCGAGAGTGAGTAGAGATGCGCATGATGTTGTCGACGCCGACCCCCACGCCTTCGAGAAACACGCCTTCGAGAACGCACGCCGAGCGCGCCTGGCGGCTTCGGACATGCTTCCTCGTCGCGGCGCTGCTCGCGCTGGCGCCCGCCGCGCGCGCCGACGGCCCGCTGCCACCGCGCATCGCCAAGGCCCAAATCCAGGTCGAGCTCGCGTCGGACGTCACCGCTGTCGCGCCCGGCGAGGTCGTCCACGTGGGCGTCGTCTTCAAGCCCGAGCCGGGCTGGCACCTCTATTGGATGAACCCCGGCGACACCGGCCAGCCAACCGAAGTCACGTTCGAAGGACCCGACGGCCTGGACTTCGGGTCTATCGCGTGGCCGCTTCCGACGCGCTTCATCGAGACGAGCGGGACCTTCAAGAACGTGACGTACGGGTATGGCGACGAGGTGATCCTGCAGGCGACGGCGCGCGTGCCCGAGAGCGTCGCCGAGGGGAGCGAGCTCGCGCTGGAAGCCAAGACGAAGTGGCTCGTGTGCAAGGAGAACTGCGTCCAGGGCAACGCGCGCCTGGGCCTCACGCTGCGCGTCTCGACCGCCGACCGCAAGACGCGCACGAGCGACCGCGCAGCCGCCTTCGAGGCGGCCATGGCGCGCGTGCCGCTCGACCAGGTGGCGGCGGCGCGGACCTTGACGATCGCGGAGACCGGACCGGCAGCGCCCGTTCGTCCAGGCGGCGAGTTCGTCGTCACCGTTCACGTGACCGACCGCGCCGGGCAGCCGGTGGACCCGGCCGGCGCCGCGGAGGACGCCTTCTTTCCCGCCACCCGCAAGGGCCTGAAGGTGTCGTCGATCGCGACGAATCGCGGCGCGGGCGGCGGGCTCGACGTGACCATCAAGGGTCGCGCCAGCGACGACGCGACGCTGGTCAATGAGCTCAGGGGCGTCGTTGTGGTCCAGTCCGGCGGCGCGCGCGTGGCCTTCGAGGCGACCTTGCCCGTCCCGCGCGAGCCGGGCCCAGTGACGCAGGTGCCCGTGAACGAGCTGCCGAGCAGCGCGACCACGCTGGCTTCCGCGGCTCCCGGCGACGTCTGCGACAGCCTCGAGGCCGGCAGCAGCGAGCCCGAGGGTCAGGTCAACGCATTTCTCGTGGCGCTGCTGTTCGCGTTCCTCGGCGGACTCATCCTGAACGTCATGCCGTGCGTCTTGCCGATCCTGTCGCTCAAAGTCCTCTCGCTCGTCGAGCAGGCGCACGAGGACCCGAGGCGCATCTGGCGTCACGGGCTCGTCTACACCGCGGGCGTCCTCGCGAGCTTCCTCGCGCTCGCGATCGTGCTGATCGCCATCCAGGCCAAGACCTCGTCGGTCGGCCTCCAGAGCCCGACCTTCGTGATGGTCCTGACGGGCGTCATCTTCGCCTTTGCCCTCTCGCTGTTCGGGGTCTTCGAGCTCGCCCTGCCCTTCGCCTCGCGCCTCGATCAGACCGTCGCGCGCTCGCACGGCTACGCCAGCTCGTTCAATTACGGCATCTTCGCGGTGCTGCTCGGCACGCCCTGCACCGCGCCATTCCTGGGCCCGGCGCTCGGCTATGCGCTCACCCAACCGCCGCTCGAGCTCGTGACGCTGATGCTCGCCGTGGGGCTCGGCATGGCGTTCCCGTTCCTGCTCGTCGCGCGTTGTCCGGCGTGGCGGCGCCTCATCCCGAAGCCCGGCCCGTGGCTCGAGACCTTCAAGAAGGCCATGGGGTTCCTCATCCTGGGCACGGCGGTCTTCCTTCTCTCGACCCTCTCCGAGGTGCTCGCGCGCGGCGCGTTCATGGAGTACCTGGTGTTCCTCGCCGCGCTCGCGCTCGCCGCCTGGATCTACGGGCACTGGGCGAACCCCGCGCGCAGTCGACTGTCGCGCAGCGGCGGGGCTCTCACCGCGCTGGCGCTGACGGTCTTGGTGGCGAGCCGGCTCTCCGGCGAGGCGCCGCCACCGCCCTCGGGCACGTTCGTCGAAGGCGGCATCACCTGGCGCGACTTCGATCAGCTCGACGTCGAGAAGGCGGCCGCCGATGGCACGACCGTGTTCATCGACTTCACGGCTTCGTGGTGCACGACGTGCAAAGTGAACGAGGCGACGGCCATCCACACCGATCGGGTCCGCGACGCGCTCGCGCAGTTGAAGGTCGTGGCCGTCAAGGCCGACTACTCGGTCGAGAAGCCGAAGATCACCGAGTGGCTCGCGCGCTTCCGTCAGCCCTCGGTGCCGCTCTACGTGGTGATCCCCGCGGGCAATCCGGCTGGCGCGTTCGCGCTGCCGACGCTGCTGTCGACCGATGATGTCTTGCGCGGACTCTGCCGCGCTGGACCATCGCGGACGACCACGGCGAGGGCCCTCTAAAGAAAGTGCGTAGATCTGGCCACGTGCGTTTCTGTCAACGCGGAGCGCGCGGGCCGACGCAGCGCTTGCTTGTGCGCGGACACTTGAAGCGCACATGGAAGTGGTCGTCGTGCGGGCAAAAATTGTTCTTGTAGAACGGCACCTTGACCCCGCGCGGCGGCGAACACGCCACGGTGAGCAGCTTCGCCAACGTGCGCTGGTGCTCGGGCGCCGGCACGCCATGGGCCTTGGCCCAATCGCCGAGCGAGGCCTTCAGCAGGCCGCCGATGAAGATGACCTGGACGTCGTCGCGCGCGGCGAACGCGGCGGCCAACGCCCAGGTCCAGGCGTGCTCGAAGTCCGGTGAGACGCTCCAGCGGTGGGTCGTCGGATCCTCGCGTTCGAAACGCGCGCCGTCCTCGCAGAGGGGCACCGGATGCGTGGAATCAGCGCCCGCCTGGGCAGGCCGCTGAAAGAAGTAGATGTCCGCGTCGAGACCGTTCTGGTGCGAGAGGTGATGCGGGATGAGGCCGCCCGTCGCGTGGCCGATCTCGCCGACCGGCAAGCGCGGCGCGGGCCCGGACGCCGCGAGCTTGGCTCGAACGGCCGCGGCGACCTCGACGATGGCGGCGACGACCACCGGGTGCCCGAAGAAGTTGTCGCGCGTCGACGCGTCCGGATACGCCGCGGCGAACTCGGGACGCGCGTAGCACGCGGCCGGATACAGCAGATAGTGATCGGGCCCCTCGGCCGCGAGCGCCACGCCCGCCACGAGCGCGCCGTCCTTGTTGTACGCTCCGATCGACTCGGCTGCGGGCGGTGGTGGCGCACCGGCCGACGCGCGCGACGCGACGAGGAGCGTGAGCACGGCGGAAAATGGGACCTTCGCTCGCGAAGAGCGCGAAGCACTTGCCCGCGACGAGTAGGCAGGTTGACGCATGGGCGCGCAACGGGCCCCTGGGACCTCGGATTCCATGGTTGGGCCTCGAGCTTGCCGGCGACGGGACATTCAGACGACTATGGCCCATTCGCCACGAGCACCTTCAGCTCGTGGCGAGATCGAGATGGGTCGGTGCGCAGCACGCGCTCTTCACGAGCGAATGGCGCGCGCCTGCAGGAGAATCGCCCGTGATTCACCTCCCGGGTGATGCGGGGGCCGCGGGGGTGGCGAGCTCGAGATGGCGGTCGAAGAAGCCTAGGACGCCGATCATGAAGCGAGACGCGCGGGGGAGCCGCCATTGCTCGCTGCGTCGATCGACAGCGGTTCCCCGCTGTGATCCTCTGGCACCCGACCGGGCGTTCCGGTCGGTGTTGGAGGTGTCGCATGAAGCCT
>SXIE01000302.1 GCA_005772945.1 Pseudomonadota bacterium | reverse complement strand
TCGCCTCCTCGGCGAGGAGCGCATGATCGTGTCGGAGGTTCCCGGGACCACGCGCGACTCGATCGACAGCGTCATCATGGTCAAGCGCGAGGACGGCACCGAGCAGCGTTATCTCTTCATCGACACGGCGGGCGTCCGACGTCGGAAGTGGGTCAAGACGAGCGTCGAGCGCATCTCGATCGTTCGAACCTTCAAGGCGATCGACCGCGCCCAGGTCTGCCTGATGGTGCTCGACGCGACCGAGGGCGTGAGCGATCAGGACGCGCGCTTGGCCGGGCTCATCGCCGAGAAGGGGCGCGCGTGCGTCATCCTGCTCAACAAGTGGGATGCCCTCGGGGCCAAGGACAACGCCACCTTCGGCGAGCACGTCAAGACCGTCCAAGAGAAGCTCGACTTCATCAAGTGGGCGCCGATCCTGACCCTCTCGGGGCTGACCGGGCAGCGCGCGACGAAGATCTTCGAGCTGGTGGACCAGGCGCATCGGAACTTCACGCGCCGCGTGTCGACCTCGGAGCTGAACAAGGTGTTCGAGCAGATCCTGCACGTGCACCAGCCGCCGGTCGTGAAGAACCGGCGCCTCAAGCTGTACTACGCGACGCAGGTCGCCTCGGGGCCGCCGACCATCATTCTATGGTGCAACGATCCGGTCGGGCTGCACTTCAGCTACCGACGTTTCTTGTCGAATCGCTTCCGCGAGCACTGGTCCTTCGAGGGGACGCCGCTGCGCATTATCGTGAGGGCGCGGACGCGGCGCTCGGCCGTGCCCGACGGGATGGGGGCGCGGGTGGCCGAGGCGCGGCAGAAGCTCGGGCAGGAGGTCGAGGAGATCGACTGGGACCGGCTCGAGGAGCTCGACGCGCAGCGGCTTGCGTCCGATGAGTGGGCGGTCGAGCCGGCGGAGCTGGAGGTCGAGCTCGAGGGCGAGGTCGAGGAAGAGGGCGAGGGCGAGGTCGAGGAAGAGGGCGAGTCCGAGTCCGAGTCCGAAAGCGAGTCCGAGTCCGAGGACGAACCCACCCCTTCTTAAGGAGGGGAACCAAACCGCGGATCGGGTGTCGAGGGGGCCTCCCCGCTCGCGAGGCCCCCGATGATGACCTTCGCGCCCTGGTTTCTGGCGATGCTCGCGACCGCTCCGGTGCCGCCGCCCGCCGCCGTGTGCACCGTCGAGGGTCGGCCCCGCCACCTCGAGGCGCAGGTCCCCGTGGCACGCGGCGCGCCGTTCGGGATCGCGCTCGACGGCCTTCCGGTCAGCGTCGCGTTGGCCGACACGGCGGCGACCATTCACGTCCGATCGCCGCTCGCCTTCGATGCGACCCTCGCCCCGAGCGCACTCCCGCTGCGCACGCGCCGCGTTTGGCGTGGCGACGCGGGGTTCCTGACGCTCGGGCCGCGCTCGCGGCTCGTGGCCGAGACCGCCTCCGGTGCCGAGCTCGCGCTACACGTCGACCTCGAGGCGGCCAACATCCACATTCCGGCCGTGCGCGTAAAGTGCGTTGACCTGACTCTCGGCGACACGCGCGAGCTCTCTCCCAAACACCGCATCGCGCCCAGTGCGCGGCGAATGATCCCGACCGGCGAGACGCTCCCGCTGCGCTCGGCGCCGAACGCCGCGTCGCCCGCGTGGACCCTCCGCTTTGGCTCTGGCAGCGGTCTCCAGCTCGAGCGCATCGCGGCTCGCGCTGGCTGGAACAAGGTGTCCGCGAGCTGGAGCGACGGCACGCGCGTCACCGGTTGGACCGAGGCCGCGAACGTCCAGTGGTTCGACGGCGAGTACGGCGACTTCCTGACAGGGGTCGGCGCCGGCCTCTGCGGCATCGTCGTCAGCGGCCAATACCACGGCCCCGCCATCTTGCACGGTGGTGCAAGCGTGCATGCGTCGGCCGACGGGCCCACCTGGGCGCGCGCCGCCCAGACCACGCGCGTCGTCGTCGTCGGGAACGCCGGCTGGGTCCAGCTGGTCGAGGTGCCCGGCCTCGGCAGTTCGAACGGCTGCGCGCGGCTGGAAAATGCGTACGTCCGCGCCGCGGACCTGACCTACCCACCGTGAGTCGAAGCGCCGCAGTGCCCGATTGACCGCCGCCCCGCACCGCGGCAGGATGCCTCGCTTACTCTTGCGGCGGGGCGCACATGGCCGACTTCATCCCCTCGGGACTCTATCGCACGACCACCGCGCTCCCCGGGCGCGAGGACGCCATCCCGGCCGGCGCGCTCGTCTTCCTCGGCGCGCGCGCCGACGGCAGCCGCTTCGTCGTCCGCCCCGGCTCGAACCGCCGCAACCGCTGGTTCTGGGGCGAGCCGGTCGTGCCGCTCGCGGACGCCGGTTGGATCTGGACCCTGCGCCGGCTCCCGACCGAAGGGTTCTACACCCTGCCCGAGACGATCGAGCTCAGCACCGGCGGGCGCTGGCTCAAGAACGCCATCGTCCAGCTCGGCTACGATCCCTCCGGGCGCGGCCTCCTCTTCATCGCCGAGGACCACCATGGCGAGAGCCGCAACGTGCTCGCGTTCGGCAGCACCGGGCGCTTCATCGATGATGGCCTGCTGGACCGCTTGATCTGGGCGCCGATCCTCCCTGTCGCCGCCACAGACGGGTCTGCCGCCCTTGGGCCCGGCGGGCCAGGCCTGGTCGAGCCCAATTGAGCGGCCTGTCCGAGCGGGCCGAGCTGGCCGCGCCCTCTCCGGCCATTCTCGCCGAAGGCCTCGGCAAGTCGTTCGGAACTGTGCACGCCGTTCACAATCTCTCCTTTGCCCTCCAACCCGGCGAGGTCGTCGCCCTCCTCGGCCCCAACGGCGACGGCAAGACGACCAACCTCAAGCTCCTGCTCGGGCTCCTCAAGCCCACGACCGGACGCTGCACGGTCCTGGGTCGCGACTCGACCCACGCCGCGCGCGCGGTCAAAGCCACGCTCGGCTACAGCCCCGACGAGCCCGCCTTCCACACCTTCCTCTCGGGCCGCGAGACGCTGCGCTTCGTCTGCGCCATCCGCGGCATCGACCCCGAGCGCGCCCTCGTGCGCCTCGCCCCGCTGATCGCGCTCCTCGATCTCGACGCCCAGCTCGACGTCTTCACCAGCAACTACTCACACGGCACCAAGAAGAAGCTCGCCCTCCTCGCCGCCCTCGCCCACGACCCGCGCGTCCTCCTCCTCGACGAGCCGACGAACGGCCTCGACCCCCCGACCGCCCACCGCGTGCGCGAGCTCCTCCTCGCCCGCGCCCAAGCCGGCGTCGCCATCCTCATCTCGACCCACCTCCTCGACATGGCCGACCGCCTCGCCAGCCGCGTCCTCGTCCTCGACCAGGGCCACCTCATCGCCGAAGGCTCGCCCGCGGCTGTGCGCGCCCAAGCCGGCGTTCCCCCCGAAGCCTCGCTCGAGGACGCCTTCCTCCAGCTCGTGAAGTGACCACGACGTTCACACAAGTCCGCGCGCTGGCGCTTCTCCTCCTGCGCCACCTCACGCGTCGCTCGCTCCGCGCCGGCGGGATCGAGGCCACCCAGGGCCGCGCGCGCATCCCCTGGTTCCTCCTCCTCACCCTCGCCTGGGTCGCGCTCATCGCGCAGTTCCTCTGGACGCGCTTCGACCACGCCGCGACCGATCCCCTCACCGGCGCCCACGCCATGAGCTGGCAGCTCCTCGGCGTCGTCCTGACCATCCTCGGCTACGGCCTCGTCGAGCTCGCCCCCGAGCACGGCACCCTGCGCCCCCCACTGCGCGTCGCCCTCCTCGACGAGCTCCCGGTCACGACCCTCGCGCGCCTCGTGCTCGTCTGGTTCCGCAACCCCTTCGTCCCCGCCTTGGCGGCCCTCGCCGCGCTCGCCTGGAGCCCGTCCGCGCGCGGCTCTCCCGCAGGCGCCCTCGGCGCCGCCGCCTTCGGTCTCCTCGTCTTCGTCGCCCTCACGACCCTCGGTTACGCCTTCGCCACCTGGACGCGCGTCGTCGCCCGCGCGCGCGGCCGCCGGGTCATCAGTATTCTCGCAATCGGTCTCGTCGTCGTCGGCCTCCAGCCCGTCGTCTTCGCCGATCTCCTCGGTGCCTGGACCGGCCTCGGAGGCGCCTTCGAAGCGCTCGCCCGCTCTCTGCGCGGTGCCCCTGGCGGCCCCGACGGCGGCGCCGATCTCGCCATCCCGACCGCCGTCTTCGCCGCCCTCTGGGTCCTCGCCCTCGGCGCCATCGCCCTGGCCGAGCGCATCGGCTACGACCGCCTCGACGCCCCACGCGGCGGCCGCGGCGCCCGCTCGAACCGCCCGATGGATCTGGCCGCCACCGAGCGCATCCTCATGAACCGCGAAGGCGCCCTCGGCCTCGTCGTCCTCGGTTGGATCTTCTGTCTGGTCATAGCCGGCCTCGCCGTCCTCGCCTTCATCGCCCCGCCGCCCGTCGCCGTCTTCGGGATCCTCGGCACCGGCTACGGCCTCGCGGTCGCCTACACCGGCGCGGTCGTCGCCCTCTCTCGCGCCGGCGCTGCCGTACGCCGCGACGCGGGCGTGCGCGCCTTTCTTGCCCCGCTCCCCATCGCCCCCTTCGAAACCCTCGTCGGCAAAGTCCGCGCGCTCCGCTGGATCCTCCTGCCCGTCTTCGTCTCCGGCCTGCCGACCCTCGTCGTCGCCATCGCCGTCGGCTCCTTCGAGCTCGCCTGGCGCACGCTCGTCTCGCTCGTCGCCGTATGGCTCGGAGCCGCCGCCGCAGTCTCGGTCGCCTTTTTGACCGGCGGCGTCGGTCTCCCCGGCGTGCGCACCCTCGGCGCCCCGACCTCGCTCGCCGTCCAGCTCCTCATGCTGCCGCTCCTCGCCGCCGCCGCGGCGCCCGACCTCCCCTCGGCGCTCGCCGCCCTCGTCGCCGTCTGGGCCATCGCGCGCGAGGCCCGCCGCGCCGCCGAGCAAGCCGTCCGTTGGATCGACGACGCCGCCGACGACCTCGCCCGCGACACCACCGTGTGGCGCGCCCTCCTCGGCCTGGGCATGTTCTTCGCCGTCCGCTCGCTCGGCGGCCGCGCCCTCGGTCTCGGCGACGTCGACCCGAATGTGAAACATGTTCTAGTTTACTCGCTTGCCGCGCTCGTGCTCGTGCTGGTCACCGTCGTCGGGCGCCACGGTTTGCGTACGCCGTGGGTATCGGGAGGCCACCGCGGCGGCGCTCGCACGACCTGGCTTGCATCCGCCATGGGAGCGGCCGCGGGCCTCCTCGCCGCAATCGTCGCCGCCGCCGTCGTAGCGCCTCCGCACGCTGCGCAACCCGCGCTCACCGACACGCCGCTGGTCCTGAACCTCGTGCTCGCCGTCGCCCTCGTCCCCCTCGCCGAAGAGCTCTTCTTTCGCGGCTGGCTCCAGGCCGCCATCCACGCCGAGCTTCCGCCTCGCCACCGGCGCTGGTCATTCCTCCTCGGCGCGCTCGCCTTTGCACTGGCCCACGTCGGTGCAGGTCCGATCGTTCCGCTCATCGCGCTCGGCCTCGTGACGGGCGCGCTCTTTCAATGGTCGCGCGTCCTGCTCCCGGGCCTCATCGCCCACGCGGCCTACGCGCTCGCCGGCTTCGCTCTGTGATCCGCGCCCTGCGATCGGCGCCCGGGATGCGGTCCGCAGCGTCATGCGTTCGACGCGCCCGCCGGCACCAACACGGGGGAGCTGCATGCAACGCGCGACCTTCCTGACCCTCGGCGTCGTCGTTCTCGGGAGCGCCTGCGTCGCGCGCGCGCCGATCACCGTGACCCGCGAGGATCCAAGCATCTGGCTCGCACGCCTGCGCACGGTTCTCGATCCACTCGCCCCGCCGATCCCCATCACGCTCCCGCCGGAGACGGCCTTCGCCACGCTCGCCGATCTTGCGAAAGCCGAGCTCTGGGAAGGCTGCGAGACGTGTCGCGGAGACACCTGCAGCTGCCTCGAGACCCATGCGCGTGCCCTCTTCCCGGGACACGGGGGCTTCGCCGAAGTCCGCCTCGTCGCCCACCACGGGAGCGCCGATTGCGCCTGGTCGCTCGTCGCCAGGGCGCCCGAAGGCTGGCTCGCGCCTCTCGCGATCGGAACGTCGCCGCCCGGGTGCAAGCAGGTGTTCGACCGCGAGACCCCCGAGCGCATGGGCCGCTGGTGGTACCCGCTGGCGTTCACCCAAGACCCGAGCGACGCGCGCGTCTTTCGCGTCGAGGGCCAGGGCAACATAGCGCAAGACCTCTACCAAGGCGGCCCCGAAAAGCTTGCACCGAGGCGCATCGATCGCGTCGTCCTCCTCTGCCGCGTCGACGCGACGGCGCTCGCTTGCA
Organism: Pseudomonadota bacterium; assembly: GCA_005772945.1. The sequence goes on along the minus strand of SXIE01000302.1, from coordinate 3,200 downwards.
GCACGCGGCAAGTATCCGCGCGCACGGTGATCACCACCCTCGCGGGCAGCCCGGCAGTGCCCCTGGCGAACCACGCCGCGCCTTCGCGATCGACCATGCTCGCTCCGCTTCCTGCCGCGCTGACCGATCCGCTCGCGCCCGACCCGACCTTCACCCCGCTCGCGGACGCCGCCCACATCGGCCGCGACTGGGACGCCGAGTGGCACGTGCGACCCAACGCCACTTCCGAGCGCGCCCTCTACGGCTTCGGCGCCGGCATCGTCCAACGCCTTCCGTTTCGTGCCGGCGAAGACATGGTCGTGGCCTCGGGCGAGCGCTACGTGCGCGTCATGCTGGTCCGCGGCACGGCCGTGTCCGAGGCCGTGACGGCGATGGATCTCTTGGCCAACGCCGCCAGCCGCCTCGACGGTATCGCGACCTTCCCAGGCGTGGTCCGCGTGCGCATCACCCGAACCGTCGACGGCACCGAGGGCGGCAAGGACGCGCTCACCGTCGCCTGGCACTGGGAGGAGATCTTCGTCGCCGGCCCCCCCGCACGCCACTTCCGACTCCTGACCGGCATCACGCTCACGCGCGCCGGCGCGGCTCTCGCGGGCTGGCAACGCGAGGTCGTCCCCGAGCCGAACGGCCTTCGCCTCGTCGAGCGCGCCGGCGCGATCGCCTGGTTCCGCGGCACCGGGCGCTACACCTGGGACGCGCTCGCGGCCAGCCTCCCGCGCTGGCGTCTGCAGATGGCCGAGGCCTTTCAGCAGGTGCCGCCGCCACCCCGCAAACCCGCTTCGCAGGCCGACGAGCGCCGCGGCGACAGCGTCGGCTCGCTCGAACTCCTCCCCGGCACCATCGAGCCCCTCTACGAGATCTTCCTCGACGAGGTCACCCGTCTCGACTGACGTGCCCATGGGCGGCGCCCACCACGCAGGATGAAACGCCCATGGGCATGTCGTCGTATCGCTCGCGCCGAATGCGGCCTGCGCGGCCCGCTCGCCCGCCCATGGCTGGGTCGCGAGCAGCTGCGGCCGGTCGGCACGAGCTGCCGTTTCCACAAACCGTCAGCGCACAAGCGTCGCCGCGGTCTTCACCAGATCCGCGAACTCGAGCCGATCCGCGCTCGTCCCCTTGGCCTCGTCGATCAGTTCCCGAATCGTGCCCATCGCACTCGCCTTCGCGAACGGACTCTGCTTCAGGATCTCCGCGAACCCCGCGACCGCCGCCGCCCACTTGAAGTCCAGGCTCGCATCCGCCAGCACCTCGTCCAGCGCATCGATCGTCACCGCGACGCCCACCTCGTGCGCCGGGTCCTCCGCCGTCGCCCCAACGTCCTTGTAGCGCACGCGCGTCACCAGCAGGTCCTCGCCGCCGAACGTCGGCAGCTCCGACGCCGCCACGTCCACCGCGCTCTCCTGCACCGGAGGCGCATTCGCGGCCGTCGGGATGGCATTTCCCGTCGGCACGACCTCGAACAGTGCCGTGACCTCGTGGCCCGACCCCACCTCGCCCGCATCGACCGCATCGACCCGAAAATCCGAGTCCGCGATCGCGCGATTCTCGTATCCGAGCAGCCGATACGCCCTCACGCGCGCCGGGTTGAAGGCCACCTGAATCTTCATGTCCTTGGCCACCATGACGAGCGTCGCCAAGAGGCGCGAATGTGCGTAGCTCACGGCCTGGTCCTCGGTCGCGATGACCGCGTACGACCCGTTGCCGGCGTCGGCGACCTTCTCCATCATCGCGTCGTTGAGGTTGCCCGACCCGAACCCGAGCGTCGTCAGCGTAACCCCGGTCGCCCGCTTCTCGGTGATGAGCTTGACCATCGCCTCGTCGCTCGATGCACCCACATTGAAGTCGCCGTCCGTGCACATCACGATGTGGTTGATGCCGCCATCGATGAAGTGGCTCTCGGCCTGTTCGTAGGCCATCATCAGCCCTGCGCCGCCCGCCGTCGACCCGCCTGCGTCGAGGCCGTCGATAGCCCGCGTGATCGCCGCCCGCTCCGAGACCGGCGTCGACGCAAGCCGCACGCCGACGCTCCCCGAGTACGACACGATCGACACGCGATCGGTCGGATCGAGCGCATCCAGCGCCGCCCGCAGCGTGACCTTCACGAGCGGCAGCTTGCGCGGGTCGTCCATCGAGCCCGAGACGTCCACGAGAAAGACCACGTTCGCCGGTCGCTTGGCCTCCGCCGGCACCACCTTGGCCTGGATCCCGACGCGCACGAGCGTCGTCGGCGAGAACGGGCTCGGCGCCGCCTCGACCGAGATCCGAAACGGCGTCGGGTCGTCGAAACTCGGCGCCGGGTAGTCATAGTGAAAGTAGTTCACAAACTCCTCGAGCCGCACGCTGTCCTTGTTCGGAAGCTGCCCGTAGAGGCCGACATCGCGTCGGAAGATGTCGTAGCTGGCCGTGTCCACATCGGCCGCAAACGTCGCGAGCGGATCGGCCGCCGCGAGCACGAACGGGTTCGTTCCGGGTGCCTCGTAGCGGTCCTGCTTCGCCGGCGCCGCGGACGCCGGCTCGCTGGCATCGCTCGTTGGGTACGAACTCGTCGGGTACCACTGAGACGCGCCCGCGTCCTCGTATGCTCCGCACGCGGCCGACAGGAGCGTCGCCGCTCCCATCCACACGACTCCTACCCGCACCCCGCTCGCACCCTGCACCCCATTGCTCCGCATCGTGACCACCTTGGTGAGTGTCGTTCACGTGCCACTAGAGCAACCGCGGTGCCATGCCCGCGTTCGAGCGCAAATCCGCCTTAGAGGCCGCCCACCGCCCCGTCATTCGCGCTCGCCATACGGCCGTCTACGGCAACCTGCTTGCCACACGGCAACCGTCTGACCGCCGCACCGTCGCGCAGACGCGGCACTCAGCCGAGCGCGGCGATCACCCGCGTCGTGACCTCGTCGGGCGTGCCGACGCCGTCGACGCGGCGCACGATCCCCTTGGCGTCGAACATCGGAAGCACGGGCGTGGTCTCCGCGTGGTACTTCGCGAGGCGCGTGCGGCAGGCGCTCTCGGTGTCGTCCGAGCGCTGGACGACGCGCGCGGCGATTTCGCCTGCGGGCGGCGGATCGAACCTGAGGTGGTAGATCGTCCCGGTGTCTGGATCGGATCGGCGCCCGGTGATCCGCTCGACGATGAGGTCGTCGGGGACCTCGAGCACGACCACGCGATCGAGCGTGATCCCGGCGGCCGTGAGCGTC
>SXIE01000301.1 GCA_005772945.1 Pseudomonadota bacterium | reverse complement strand
GAAGAGCCAAAGCCCGCTCTCGTGACGCCGTCGACCGGGAGGTCTTGCGTGCCATGAACGAGTTGCCCAGAGGCCACATCGTCAGTTGGTTCAAGGACGCCGGATACCGCGCTCGGTGAACTCGATCGGCGCTGTGACACCGCGGCGTCCACCTTCGACGTCGAGTACTCGACCGACCAGGGGGGCTACCCGGATTACGCCCTCTACTCCGGGGAGTTTGTAACGGTTGGCCTCGACTTCGACGCGGACGGGCTCATGCAGTCGTCCAACCGGTCAGGGTTCGCGTCGCTCACGCTCGAGGCCGGCGACGCCGGCATCGCGTTCGCGCTGCGAGATGCCCCGCCGGCGACGTGCCCGAACGGGGGCTCGCTCGTGCGGGTGGCGCGTGACCTCGACGCCAATGGTCGGGTCTCTCCGCAAGAAGCGCCCGGCCCGGAGTTCGCCTGGTGCCAGCCGACCGCCGCGGGCGGGCGCCTCATCGCCATCGAGGAGGCTCCGCCGGATGCGAACTGTCCCGCGGGCGCCCACCGCGTGCGCTTCGGCTTCGATGTCAACGGCGACACGGTCCCGGACGAGGCCGAGCTGACGGTGTCCGATACGCTGTGCCAAGGGACCACGAGGTCGTCGGTGGTCGACGTCACGACTCCGTGTACCGGCGTCGCGCTCGCGCTCTGGTACGAGACGGGCGTCGACAGCGCCCCGTCCGCGGGCGAAGCGCAGTCGCGCGCCGTGCTCTGCGACGGGCATGTGCCGGTCGCGGCCGCCGTGCTTCCGGAGGAAACCGACTGGCTCTCCGGCCCGTCGGGCTGCTACTACTCGCAGGGCTGCCGCTACGTATTCCGCGGACTGGGTCTGGGGTTCTCGGTCGGGGTGGATGCGGACGGCGACAATGGGGTCGATGCGGACGCCGCGTTGCTACGCCAGACGTCGCCCGAGTACCAGGTCCGGCTTCCACTTTGGCCCCGGCCCGATTCCTACCCCTTGTGGCTGCCGCCGATGCTCGTCGGCACGACGGTCGTGCCGCGCGGACCGATCTGCGCGACCGGCGGCGTGTCCGTCGCGCTCGGTTCGGATGACGACGGCGACGGTGTCATCGACACGGCCGTTGCGGCGCGCGTGTTCTGTGATCGACCGAGCCTCTTCATCGAGGCTCGAAGCGACCTGCTGCCGATGTGGCGCGTGGCGATCGGGCGCGACGCGAACGTCGATGGCAGCACGAGCGGCGAGCAGCGCTCGACCGCGACGCTCCCGTTCATGGCGACCGACCCGTTGACGTTGGTGAAGACCAGCACGCCCGACGCCGCGACCTGCGCGCTCGGCGGCGTGCAGCTCGATCTGGCCTACGACATCGACGGCGACGAAGTGACCGACCCCGGGGAGCCGGTGATGTCGATTCGGCTGTGCGACGAGGCGAACATGAAGCCGCCGCTCGCGGCCGTGACGACGGTCGGCACCGACGTCTGCTTTGCGACTGGTTTTCAACTCGCGCTCGGATTCGATGGCGACGGCGATCGCAAGCTCGGCAGCGCCGAGGTTCGGTCGCAGGTGGTCTACTGTACCGGGCCCATGATGCCCGTCGTCGACCTCGTGGCGGCGACGACCGAGTGCCCGAGCGGCGGCCAGTTGTTCCGACGCGGCATCGACTACGATCGCAATGGTCGCATGGGGCCGACGGAGCTCGTCGACGTGACGCCGATCTGCGGGACCGCGTCGTCCGAAATCCTAGTGGCCAGCACGCCCGTGGCGGCCGGCGCGCAATGCGCGAACGGAGGGACCAGGCTCGATCTCGGCGCCGACGACGACCACGATGGGACGCTCGATCTCGGCGAGGTCACGGGCACCGCGACGCTGTGTGCGAGCGCCGCGGGTTCGGCGGCGGCGGCGCCGCTGGTCTCGTTGACGGCGGTCGCCGCGGGAGCGACGTGCGCGGCGGGCGGGGCGCGGCTCGAGGTCGGCGTCGACGACGATCGCGACGGGATCCTCAAGGCGGGCGAGGTCGACACGAGCGCGACCGTCTGCTCGGGGGCCAAGGCGCTCCTCAGCGTGACGGCCGTGACGACGCCGTGCCAGGGGCAGTCGTGGAGCTCGGGCAACGACCTCGATGGCGACGGCGTCTTGGACGCGAACGAGATCAGCGCGAGCGCCACTGTGTGCGACGGTGACGACGGCACCGCGGCCGCGGTGGCGATGGCCGCGGTTGCGCCAGGCGCGACGTGCGCCGGCGGCGGCGTCGAGATCGCGGTCGGCCTCGACGATGACGGCGACGGCAGCCTCGACAAACCGGGCGAAGTCGACGCGACGTCGACGGTGTGCAACGGCGTCGCCGGGGCGCCCGGTAAGGATGGCACCGATGGGACCGACGGCACCGACGGCACCGACGGCACCAACGGGACGTCCACGCTGTTGGCGGCCTCCGACGCCGGCGCGGCGTGTGCCGGCGGCGGGATCATCATCACAGCGGGCAGCGACGACGACGGCGATGGGGTGCTCGATGTGGGTGAGGTCGACGTCACCGAGACGTTGTGCAACGGCGCCGCTGGCGCCGCCGGCAACGACGGAACGGACGGCGCACCTGGAGCGGACGGCGCGAACGGCGCAGACGGCGCGCCCGGAGCCGACGGCGCAGACGGCGCGCCCGGAGCCGACGGCGGCGTCGGACCGGCGTGCACGGTCACGCAGAACGCCGACGGCAGCGCGACGCTGACCTGTCCCGATGGCACCGACGTGACCTTCGGCAAGGCGAGCGCTGCGGGCGGCTGCGCGAGCGGTGGCGCGGGTCCGACCTGGCTCGGCGCCGTGGCGTTGGCACTCGTCCTCATGCGCCGTCGGGCGCGGGCGGCTGGCCCGGCGTAGCGCGTGCGTGCGCTCGCGAGGACGCGCTCACACCCTCCCAAAGGATGGTGTGACGTGCTCTCGCGGACCGCGTCCGGTAGGCCCTACAGCTCCAGGAGCTGGAAGGTCCGCGCGCCCACCGTCACATCTACCTCGATCCCCCCGCCCACGACGCGCGTGGCGGTCGTCTGCCGTGCGATGGCGCCGACGAGCGCCTGCACCGCCGCCTCGCTGACGACATAGGAGCCGCCCGAGAGGGCCGCCGCGACGGTCACCGTCCCCGTCGGCGGGGCGTAGCGGCCGACCGTGTTTGGCGTCCCGGCGCCCGCGACGCGAAGCGTGTACGCCACGGGCGCGTCCGAGTCGTTCGTGACGATGACGTAGCGGGTACCGTTGGCACCCGTGGCCGCCAGCGCCACCAAGGGCCCGTCCGAGGATAGGCCCGAGCCGCACGTGCCCGCCGCGCAGACCTGGGTGACGGCCTTGGTCCCGCTCTTCAGGCGGCTGTGAGCCCACAGCGCCCACGCGTGCGGGCGCACCGTGACGGTGCCGACGACGCTCGCGTCGACCGAGAAGAGGCCCATCGGGACCGAGCCCGAGTAGTAGTGAGCGGCCTCGATGTCGTACGCCTCGGCTTGCATCAGCGTGAGCATGCCGCTGATGAACGACTGGACGCGGGGCTCGGCGTAGAACGTCTCGCCGCAGCTCTGCCCAAGGCCGATGTTCCATTCGGTGAGGTGCAGCGGAATCTCGCTCGCGCCCTGTCGGTCGACCTCGGCACGGACCGCCGCGAAGAACCCCTGTGAGGCCGCGAGCGTGGCCGTGGCGCACGTGTCGTAACGATGGACCGAGAAGAAATCGAGGCGCCCAGTGGTCACCGCCGCCACGAAACCGTTGGCCGCGCTGGTGGGCTTGGTGGCCTTGCTCAAGTAGTTGTTGGTGAAGCCGGGCCCGCCCACGATCGGCGACTTTCCCGCGGCCGTCGCGGCGGCGCGGACGCCGTCCACCGTTCGCCTGAAGAGGTCGAAGAACACCTCGCGGTCGCCGACCCAGAACATGCCGTCGGGCTCGTTGAAGACCTCGACGTGGGTCGGATCCGCCTCGAGCGCGGAGGGGGCAAACTCGCCGATGAGGTGCTTGTAGATGTTGGTCGCGACCTTGGCCCACGCCTCGGCGTCGCTGGTGTCATTGGCGCCGTTGTAGTTGTGGCCCAGGCGCAGGTAGAGGTCCGCGCCCGTGCCGAGGATGAGCGCGATATCGGTGTCGAGCTGAGCAAAGTCGTAGTTCGCGGGGTCGTCGACCTTGGCGAGGTCGCGCGGGGTCCAGCGCAGGTGCGGCGGGCCCGAGCCCGTCACGGCCCCGCAGATCGTGACGGCGACCGGAGTGCCGGAGCTCATCTCCTCGATCAGCGCGTCCTTATAGATGGTGCACAGATCGACAACGTCGTGGAGGCGCGCCTGACTGACGCCGAGCTGTTTCCAGAGTTGGGTGACGTCGTAGTTGTGTCCACCGCCGCGCGCGTCCCCGAAGCGCGGGAGCTTGTTGACGCCGAAGAGGTTGCGGACCGGACCGTCGCTCGCGCCGAAGTCGGCGCTCACGATCGTGCTCGCGGGGGTGACTTCGGTCTCGGTCTCGGAGGTCTCGGCCACGGTCTCGGGCTCCGAGGTCTCGGCCACCGTCTCGGGCTCCGAGGTCTCGGCCACGGTCTCGGCCACCGTCTCGGGCACCGTCTCGGGCACAGTCTCGATCACGGCAGTGTCGCCCGCGGTCGCCTCGGGCGCGCTCGAGCTCGCTCCGTCCGTGCAGGCGATGATCGCGGGCGCGAACGACATCAGGACATGAAGTGCTTTCATGCGGCGCAGCTTACCCTTGCCGTTCGCAGCCGCCAGCCCACGCGCGCAGCTCGCACCGACGCGTGTGTGAAATCGGACGGCTGCGCCGCGCGGTCGGCGGCGCGGCGAGCCCTTTTCGCATCGCACGGCGTCTGCTAAATCCACTGACGCCGGCTCACCGTTGCCGCGCGGAGGCGCGAAAATGACCATGCGACGCCGCTTCTTGCTGGTGCTCGTCCCGCTCGTGATCGCGCCGTCCGCGGTCGTCTTCGCCTGGGGCACGCTCACCGGCGGGCTCAACCTGAGCGCCGACGAGAGCAAGAACCTGCAGTGGCTCATCAAGAACTACGGGGTCGATCCCACGACGCTCGGGGCCCAATACGCCGCCCGCACGGGCGCCCACCCCGTCCACCAGTTCATCGTGCAGCAGGCGCTCACTCTCCTCGCCACCGACCCGGCCATCGCCGACAAGCAGAGCGGTCTACCCGAGGTCGGCGCCATCAACGCCTGGGACGGCATCGAGCGCTGCGAGCAGGGCATGCGCGAGCGCGGCGAGAAGTCGCTGACGTCGATCACCGATCTCGCCCCCGGCCGCACCCCCGGCGACACCACCTCGCGCCCCGGCGCCGACGCCGAGCTCACCGCCAGCGGCGGCTGGAACCCGCTCTACAACGGGCGCGCCCACTACTGGAACCCCTGGCTCGAGTACGGCGACGCTCCCAAGCTCGCCGGCGTCAATTACGAGCGCCTCGCCGTCCTCGGCGCCACGCGCGAGGACGTCGCCAAGCGCGCCCACCACGCCGCCTACCTGGCCCATTATGTGTCCGACCCCATCAGCGCCAAGCACGCCGACATCGTCGCGCTGGACGACCAAGCGATGACCGACCTGAAAGAGATCGCCAAGCGCTGGGTCGCCGCTCCGAACGACGACATAGAGGCCTGGATCGCCAGCCCAATCGTCACCGAGGCCGTCACCATCATCGAGCACCGCGCACGCGCCGCCCCCCAAGGCGAAGCCTGGCTCGCGCGCCTCAGCAGCCGCATCGGCCTCATCGGCGGCACCAAGCTCCTCAAGCGCGGCTGGTGGTACTTCTCGTGGGTCGACATCGCCGACAGCAGCCTTCGCTCAGCGGTCGCGTGCTTTCTCCACGAGTTTGCCTCATTGCCCAAGGCCGGCGGCGTCGAGAAGCCGCCCGACCGCTTCTACTCGTACTTCGATCCATTCTACTTCAATGGCCCCATCTTCAACCCGGCCGGCGATTACCCCGACTTCAGCATCTGCGTGCCTCTCTCGGAGCACCTCTTCTGGGAGACGAATCCGGCCCAATACGAGCTCGTCGAAAAAACCATGGCGGCGCCCGGCGAGCCGGTGTCCATCTTCGGCAAGGTCGACCCGAAGAGCGCCTACCTGCCCTGGCAGAAGAAGCCGGGCTTCGCCAGCTTCGACGAGAAGACGAGCGCCGCGGCGATGCAAGAGACGGCCGCCGATCTGGTCAAACGCTGCTCGCTCCTTTCGCACAAGAGTGCCGGCGACGACGGCGACTTCGCCGAGCCGTTCAAGGACAAGCTCGAGCTCGCGGTGAAGTGCGTCGCGACCGCCTACCGAGCCAGCGTCACGGCGCTGCGCGGCGAGGGCTGGGCGCGGCGCACCCCCGATGGCGAAATGCGCGCGCAGTTGGTGCTCGAGAATCGCGCGGACGTTCCGGCGAAACTCCTCGAGGCGCGCTTCTCCTACCTCGATGACGCCGGCAAGTGGCACACGGCCCCGGGGTGGACCGCCGATCTGAAGGGCCGGACGTTGACCTCGGCCGAGCCGCTCGATGTAGGCGCGACAATACAGGGCGTGCCGCTGGATGTGCCATTGGCGAAATTCGTCGTCGATGTGCGCGCCGATTATGGCACATTCCCCGACCTCGGAATGATGCGCCTCCCGCTCGGAAAGCGCGAGACCGACACCGTCACGAACCCGTCCGCCGGGACCCGCCTGGTCGCGACCAAGGGCCCGGTCGACGTCATCGTCGTCATGGACACGACCGGCTCGATGCAGAGCTCGATCGACTCGATGCGCGACAACGCCATCGCCTCGATTCGGAGTCTGCGCAAGCAGACCGACGACCTGCGCATGGCGGTCGTGACCTTCCGCGATCGCGACGTCGAGTCCGACGCCGGGCACTTCCTCCTGCAGGGCTTCACGACCGATCTGGAGTCCCAGTTCTCCTTCATGCGCGGCCTCAAAGCCGACGGCGGCGGCGACACGCCCGAGGACCAGCTCGACGGCCTGAGCCGCGCCATCGCGCTCTGGGAGAAGGAGCCCCAGGACGATGACCGCGTGCCCGCCAAAGTCATCGTCGTCATCACAGACGCCCCGGCCAAGGTCCCCGACAAGGCCGGCAACACCTTCGAGAGCATCAAGGCGCGCGCCTTCGCCGTCGATCCCGCGCACATCTATCCGATCGTCATCGGCAACAGTCGCGAGGCGACCGCGCACGCGACCCGGCTGGCCGCCGACACGGACGGCAAGGTCATCACCGTCAAGACCGGCACCGAGGTCGCCGATGCGCTCATGTCCGCGGTCGACACGGCCGTCGTCGCGCACGGCGACGAGGCGGTCGCCAAGGGCCGGGGCGGCGCAGGCTTCCTCGTCGCGGGGCTCGCGCTCGTCGGCGTCGGGATCGGCGCCGGCGTGCTGGCGATCGCGGTCGGACGGCGTCGCCGGCGCGTCGCCGCGGCCGAGGAGGTGGCGCTATGAGCCCGCTCTCGCCCGAGGACAAGCAGCGGATCCGGCGCGAAGAAGAGGCCCGCCACCGCGCCGAGGAAGAGCAACGCTATCGTGCCCAGGTGCGCGCCGAGCTGGGCGCGGCGACGGGGGCCGAGCCCGCCCCCGAGCCTGCTCCCGAGCCCGCCCCCGAGGTGGTCGGGCCGGACGAGCACGTCGTCTGGGACGAGTCGCCGACGGTCGAGAAGCGCGTGCCGGTTGCGAAGCCGGCTCCCGCGCCCAAGAGGACCGCGACACCAGCGAAGGCCGCGGCGCCGCGGCCCGCGAAGAGGGTGGCGCCGGCGGCCCTGCCAGAGGCTCAGCCCGCCGCAGCCACCCCTGACGACGCGTACTCCGATGAAGCCTACGAGGAGTTGCCGCAGGTCCTTCCGGCCAGGCGCGGCGCGAACGGGTGGTGGTGGGTCGCCGCGCTGCTCATGGTCGCGGGCGTCACGCTCGTCGTCATCTGGGTGGCGCGTGGTCGCCCCGGTGACGGCACCAAGCCGGCCACGCTCGAGTTGTCGCTGAAGGCGGGCGGGCCGATCGCCGAGGTCGCGCGGCGCGAGTGGAAGCCCGCCGATCTGGCGACCGACGAATATGCCATCACCCCCGACGGCAAAGTGACGCGTGTCCCGGGCCGCGGCATGGCCACGTTCGAGGAGCTGCGGGCCGCCTACGAAGCGCCCGCGCCCGTCATGGACAACCCCTTCCCGCCGTCGCCCTCGCTGGCCGAGCTCGAGGCCAAGTACCGCGCGACGCCCCCGGATCCGGCGATGCCGCGCATGCGCCCGCCGAGCACGCGTGGCGTGCCGCGCGATGCCTACGTGCCCGCGGGCAAACTCCCCGATGTGCCGATCCCGCCCCCCGATGTGCCTCCCGACCTGCCCGTCCTCCCGCCTGACAGCCACGTCCCCGGCGCGCCCAGCGCGACCGACGAGGCGTTGACGGGCCTCCTCGCCTTTGCCCCGTCGCGGACCTGGATCGTCGTAGGGCTCGACCGGGCTCAGCTCCTGCGCTCGCCCACCCTCGCCCTGATGCATGGGCAGTTGGCGCTCGGTCTCGGGCAGTCTCCGCCGCTCAGCGTCGTGGGCGGCGCCCGCCTCATCGCCGACGCGCCCGCGCTGGTCTATGCCGGTGGCGTCGTCGGCGCGGCGGAGGACGACTACATCGTCGCGGGCATGAGCTCGGCCGTCGACGCGGTGCGCGAACAGGCCATCGCGTACGGCGCGACCGCCAGCGCGAGCCCCGTGCCCTGGCTGGCGCTGCCGGCCGGTGAGGGCCTCATCCTCGAGCCAGGTCGCTTTGCCGTGGCGCGTCGCGGGAACACCCAGGCGCTCCTCGCCGCGCGCGTCGGCGACAGCGTCCTGACCGGCGGCGAGCTCGCGGCCATGGTGCGACGCGTGCGCCCCGGGGCCGCCCTCTTCGCCGCGCTGCGGGTCCAGAAGGCGCAGGCCGCCGATCTCGAGAGCCTAGCGCGCGGCCTTTCCACTGCGCAGGCGATCGGGATGGCGGTGACGATCGGCGCGAGCGGCGACGACCTGGCCGTGACCCTGCAGCTGGCCTTTGCCGACATGCTGACCGCGACGAACGTCCTCGGCGACCTCGAGCAGAAGCGCCTCGCCGCCGCCGCCCTGCCGCAAGGGCCGTTGCTCCAGCGGATCCAGACGCGGATCGACGGCGCGATCGTCATCCTCACGCTCCGTCTCCAAGACGCCGAGCTGAAGTCCCTCCTGCCCGGCATGGGGGACTGACAGCGCCCCGCGTCCAAGCGCGGGGCCGACCCCGGGTTTGGATGTCGACCGAGTCGGTGTAGACTTGCCGCATGCGCCAAACCCTCGCCCTGCTCGCGCTCGTCGCGTCGTCCACCATCGCCGGCTCCGCCTGCCCGAGCGGCGCGACCTCGCCGACCCTTCGGGACGAGAGCCCCGCCGCACTGGAGCGCACCTGTCAGGCAGGCCGCGGCGAGGACTGTGCGACCCTCGGCTTCTATTACGAATACGGCGTCAAGAAGACTACCAAGGATCCGGCGCGCGCGCGCGCACTCTACCTGCAGGCCTGCGACCTGGGGTGGGGCTCCGGCTGCCTCCAGGCGGCCCTCACCTACGCCGGCTCCGACGGCGACGCGATCCAGATCTACACGCTCCATGAGCGGGGCTGCGGCCTCGGCGACGCCGACTCGTGCGGTGCCTTGGGCGCCAATTTCCTCCACGGTCGCGGCGTGCCCAAGGACGGTCAAAAAGGTGCGCGCCTCTACCAGCAGGCCTGCGACATGAAGGATGGCGGAAGCTGTCGTAGCCTTGCCGAGCTCGTCGCCGACGGCGAGCTGATGCCCCGCGACCCGGCCCGCGTCCTCCAGCTCTACACGCGCGCCTGCGAGCTCGACGACGCCGAGAGCTGCCATTGGCTCGGCGAACGCTACCGCCAAGGCGACGGCGTCCCGGCGGATCTCGCCCGCGCCATCACCCTCTATACGAAGGCCTGCGAGACCACGCACGACCTCGCGGCGCATTCCGACGCGTGCCTCGTCCTCGGCGAGATGCACGAGGCCGGCGAGGGGACCCCCGTCGATACGGCCCGCGCCCGCGCGCTCTTCACGCGGACCTGCAAGCTCAACGAGGGGAAGGGCTGCATGCGGATGGGACGCGCCCTGCGCGACGGTGCCGGCGTCCCGCGCGACCCCGCCGCCGCGGCCGCCTTCTTCATCAAGGCCTGCGAGTGGTACGTCGCCGACGCCTGCAGCGACGCCGGACTTCTCTTGCTTCGCGGCGAGGGCATGCCCGCCAATCCGTCGCTGGCCGCCGAGATGTTCGACATGGCGTGCGAGAAGCGCAGCGCCATCGGTTGCAGCAATGCCGCCAAGCTCTACGCCACGGGCGACGGGGTCCCCAAGGACCCAGCGCGGGCGTCGAAAGCGCGCGTCGACGCCTGCCATCTCGGCCACCAGCCGGCCTGCGACTACCTGCGCTGCCAGATCACGCTGGGCTGCACGCCCGAGCCGTAGGGCAAGAGGGCCGTCACTCGGCCGTCATCGCCTCGAGGAACGTCATGAACGCGTCCAGCGTCGCCCGCACGCGAGGGTGCAACGCGAGGACGCGTGCGCGGTGCCGCTCGAGCTCCTCGGGATCGAGCTCGACCCGGTACGCGTGGCGCAGGAAATGGCGAAGCGACAGCGTGCGCGTCAGCTCCGCCAGATCCGCCGTGTCGATGAGCGCCGGCCGAAACCCCGGGATGGTCAGCGTCATGCGCTCGAGGAGCTCGCGATGCCAGCCCGAGCCGCTCGGGATCTCGTCGTCGAGGCCACGTGCCACCCGCTCTCCGATCGCCTCCAGCGCCGAGTACCAACGTTCGATCTCATGGGCGACGTAGGCGTCGAACGCCCCCGGGACCACCTCGCCCGTGCGCGGCCCCACGAGCGCCGGTGCCACCGCGAGCCGCGCCGTCCGCTCGTCCATCACCGCCACATCGAGTCGGATCTCCGCGAGCAACCTCGCGACCGCACGCGTCGCGCGTGCCTCGGCATTCATGGCGTGGACTCCGCGTCCGCCGCGCGCGCATAGACGCGCTCGCCGTGGGAGAGGATCCGGCCCTGCAGGGTCGCGTCAGCGCGCTCGAGGTGAACGATGTCCGCCGGCACCGGCAGCGCGGCGAAGAGGTCGCCCGCGAGGCGCCCGAACGCCGCCGCGTCGAGTCCGGCCACCGCGAGATCGATGTCGCTGTGCTCATGCGGCTCGGCCCACTCGGGTGGCCCGACGAGCGACCCGAACAGCCAGACCTCGGATGCACAGGCCGCCGCCGCAAGCGTCGGAACCGACTTGTACACCGCCGCCCGCAGCCCCTCTGCGCGCACCCGGGCCTCGGCCTCGCGCCGTTCATAGCGCGCGACCAGGGTACGGAAGGCCTCCTGGGGTGTCACCGGATGCACGCACCGAGATTACCGGGTTCGCACGTGCATGGCCAGAAGGCGCCGCAGACCCCGGCCTGTCGCCTCGGCCGGTTCACTTTTGGACTAAACGCGTTTAGTCCAAGACTAAAGACGTTTAGTCCAAAAGTGAACGTCGGGCCGCCCTCGGCAGGCGCCACGATGGACCCCCTCAGCGCTTGGCGAGCAGCGCGATCGTCGCGTCCCAGGCGGGCAAGCGCACCTCGAGCACGACCTTGGCGCCGTCCCCATCGCGCTGCGCCACGAGCCGCGTGCTGGCGTGTGCGTGCGCCGGCACCTTCTTCATGCGCGTGGCGATCGCCGCGTGTGCCTTGCGCTCCGCCGGCGTGGTCGAGAAGCCGCGTCCCGGCGTGTCCTTGGTATCGCGGCGCGCCTGCCGAAAAGCCTTGGCCGCCGCGGCCAGCTGCTCGTTGCTCGCGCGAGCGACGACCACCTGCTCGCCGCTTGGCAAGGTCAGCGTGGCGTCGACCAGATCCTCGGGCACATCGTCGGCCGGCGTGGCGTCGCAGAGCTCCATCAGCACCTCGGCCCGCGCGAGGCCCACCGACAAGACGAACTGCCGCTTGAGCTTCGCCGCCAGCGCGCACCAGCGCCGAACCGTCTGCGGATGAACCCCGAGCTCCGCCTCGCAGAGCGCCTCGAAGTTCTTATGCCCCATCGCCTCGGGCACCCCCGGGACCGTGAGCTCGGCGGCCGCCGCCCCCATGTCGAGGACGTTCTCGGCCACGTCCTGCATCTTCTCTTTGATGATCTCGACCGCCGCCTCGCCGCGCGCCCGCAGCCGCGCCTCGGCCCGCTCTCGCAGCGCGCGCGCGTTCGCGACCAACGCCGGTGGCAGCGCCCGCTTGCCTCCCGCGCCCGTGGTGCTCGCGGCGGCTTGCGCGGTGCTCGTCTTCGGAGCGGGCCTCGCCTTCGGGGTTTGTGCGCTTCCGGCCCTGGCCTTGGCGGCCTTGGGCGCGGGTCCTTTCGCGGTGGTGCGTGACGTGGGCTTCACCATGCCCGGAAATTACCAGGGCCCGGCCCGGTCGCCAAGGCCAGCGAGGTTAGTCCTTGAGGCTCTGCGTCCGGTGATTCGGGCCTGGAAAACTCCAGTCCATGCACCCCAAAGGCATCACCGCTGGAGGACGCCAGTCGCTGCACGCCGTTGCGCCACTCGTCGCCGGGGCGAGCCCAGGGAACACGTCGTGGTCATCGGCGACGTCGGCTCGGTCAAGGCGATTGGGCACACCATCGCAGTCGTCGTCTTTGGGCTGCGGAAACATGCAGACACCGCCGGTCCTCGGTCGCAGCTTCCAGTCGCCCATCCCAAGTCCGTTGTCTCTAACGCAGGGACTGCCTGCGTTGGTGGCCCTACCGAGTTCCGAGCGACTCCACGCGACAATGTTGCTGACGTGCTGCCATTCGTGCCACATCGTGACCGCTAGCGAGTCGATTCTGAATCGCGGATCGCCGAATTGCCCCTCGGGAGCATCTTGGTCTCCATCGTTGACGAACGCCGACAGGCGAGTCACGCAATATTGGCCGACGGGATGGGAAAATCCGCAGTTCGCATCGACTGCCCCCGTTTCATCCTCAGCCGCTTCGTTGCAGTACCGCGCCCACGCTGCGGAGTCGCGGTGCGTGCCGAGCCCGGCGAGCAGCTGTCGCCAGTAGAAGAACCAGTTGGGTGCGCGCGTGGGCTGTTGGTACTGTGATACCCAGCCCGTGTACACGAGTGCGGGGTGAGGACCCACCGTGTGATTTTTTGCGAAATTGCTGTCGGCGTAATTGACCTTCTCGCCTTCTAGAACGCCGACCGGGTTGCGCGTCCATACTTCATGCGGCAATCCGTGCCTGAATGACTTCGAGGTTTCCGAGAGCGCAGGTGCGTCGAAGGTCGAAGAGGTTGTTGCGGACCCCTCGATATCGAGCGCGAGGTCCCTG
>SXIE01000006.1 GCA_005772945.1 Pseudomonadota bacterium | reverse complement strand
GGCGAGCCGGGCGGCGCAGGTCACGCCTCCGAAGCCGGCGCCGATGACGATCGCATCGGCGTCGTGCTCCGGCCTCACGCGTCCGCCCGCGCCGCGCCCGCGCCGCGCATGCCCTTGGGCGGACGCAGCGGTCCGGTGGCCTTGACCCAGCTCGGCAGCCGCGCCAGCCCCGCGCCGCGCGTCAAGACTTGCGTCAGGCGCACCAGGCCCTCGACGGGCTTCGGCGGGTGCACCAGCGCCGGGACCGGGGCGCCGAGCGCCTGCAGCACCAGCTCGGCTGCGCGGAACCCGGACGCGCAGGCGCTCTCCATCGAGGACGGGAGGCCGGTCTTCATCCAGTCGCCTGCCAGGACGAGGTGGTCGATCGGCGCCTTGGGGTCGGGACGGAGCTGCTCGGTCCCGGGGACGGGGCAGTGGATGGCCATCGGGATGCGGTGGACGGCCGAGTGGACGAGCTTGGCCGAGGCCGCCTCGGGGAGGTACTCGGCCAGCTCGCGCACCGTCTCGGCGACGATCTCGGCGTCGCTGAGCTCGCTCGCGCGCTCGCAGAAGATGCAATTGCCCGCGATGAGCGACGGGCGATCGGCAGGGCCCGGGTAGATGTTCGAGTAGTCGTAGAAGTCGCAGTTCAGGTCGTTCGGATCGAAGCTGCGCGCCCAGAACTGCTCGCGCGTGAGCTTGCGGTCGAACCACAGATAGGTGCTGACGTAGGGGCACGCCTGGAAGTGGACGAGATCACGGAACGGCGCGCGGTCCATCCATTCGCGCCGCGCGATGCGCCTGAGGGCGCGCGGGGGCAGGGCGGCGACCACGACGCGCGCCTCGATGCGGCGACCGTCGGCGAGCTCGACGCCGGTCACGCGCTGTGCGTCGCCCGTGAAACCCGTGACGTGCGCGCCGAGCTCGACGCGATGGCCGCACGCTTCGAGCATTGCCTGCGCCGGCGGGCCGAAGAGATCGCCCAGGCCACAGCGCGGGAAGCCGACGTCGTAGCGGCGGTGGCCGATGAGGCGGCGGTAGAAGCGCAGCAGCGCGCCGGCCGAGCAGAGCTCGAGCGGCACATTCATGATCGACATCGACGCGAACTGCCAGAAGCGGCGGAGGAACCACTCGGTCACGCCCATGCTGCGCAGGAATGCGGCGGCGTTGACGTTGTCGAGGCGCAGCACGTCCTCTTCGCTGAGCCGCGCCGCGAGCAGCGAGACCGGGAGGTTCGAGAGGCGATCGAGGTGGCCGACGGTCTCGTCGCGCAGGAGGCTCGGCGCGTAGTGCAGCGGCGCCGGCAGATCGGCCATCGTCATGTCGATCTCGCGCTGGCCGTCGACCATGCGGATGAAGCGACCCGTTTGCCAGGCGACCTGGTCGCGCGTGCCGCAGAGGTCGAGGAGGGCGAGGAAGTTCGGATACTCGCTGAGGAGGATGTGCGGCCCGATGTGAACCGGATCGCCTGTTGTCGGGTCGGCCCAGCTCGCGGCGCGCCCGCCGAGCATCGTGTCGCGCTCGAGCACGAGGAGCGACAGCCCCTGCTCGCGCAGGGCCAGCGCCGCGGTCAGCCCGGCCAGCCCGCCGCCGACGATCAAGACGTCGACCGTGCTCGCACCTGTGGGTTGCTCTGTCGCCATCGTCGAGCCCTCCTCGGTGCGGCCGCGGGCTGTCGCCGGGGCGCACGGTCGCGTTCGTGAGGCGCCCACTTTGGACCGGGTGAGAGGCGTGTGCAACCGGCGCCGGGCCGCATGCAGAGCGGCAGAGGTCGAGGTGCGCTATCGCTCGCGGCGGCCCGTGAGCGGTCTCGGGGCGCGGAGCCCACTCGGCGATCGGGAGGTCAGGTGCGCGGCTCGAGCGCTTCGAGCGCTTCGACGTCCGCCAGATCCTTGAGCCGCCCGGTGGCGCGCTTGTTGCGCAGGAGTTCGTCGCGCCCGAGGACTTCCACGCGCCGCCCCCAGAGCTCGATCGCCATGCGCCCTCGCCACGCATCGTCGAAACGGACTCCGTCGATGGAGGTCACCAGATCGATTCGGTTCGGAACGACCCCGATCTGATAGACACTCTCCGGGCGCTCGAAGTCCTCATGGGTCACGCCGTGGGGGCCCAGTCGGGCGCCGAAGCGTCCGAGCGCGCGAAAGACCTTCACGGCGTTTTCGGCGCTCGGCCGTACCCAGAGATCGAGATCGCCAGTGGCGCGCGGCGCGCCGTGCGCGGCGACGGCGTACGCGCCGACGACGAGGAACTCAGCCGCCTCCGCGGACAACGCGTCCAACATCTCGGCGAAGTCGCGATTCATCGTCGACCACCACGCCCGCGAAGGCCCAGGCTTGCTTGGTGAGCTCCCAGACCAGCGCCATACGCTCCGCGGGGGTCAGCGAGCAGGTGAAAGGGTCGGCGCCGGGCTCGTCGTGAAGCCCCTGGCGGCGGATCGGAATCGCGGAGCGGTCGGTCGGCACGCTGCGAGTAGAGCATTGCGGTCACCTCCGGGCAACGGTGAGGGTCCGCCGGGCCGATCCGCGTTGCGCGGCGCAGCTCAGGCCGCGGGGGCCCCCGAGTCCTTGGCCATCTCGGGCGCCGTCGCCCCCACGGGCGCCTTCCCGAGCGACTCGTACAAGAGCTCCGCGATGTCGCGCGACTTGACCTGGACCTGCTTGGCCCCGATCCCGTCCTCCATCATCATGTTGCAGAACGGGCAGGCGACCGCGATCGTGTCGGCCTCGGTCTCCATCGCCTGCTCGACGCGCACGTGGTTGATGCGTTTCCCGCGATGCTCTTCCATCCACGCGCGCGCCCCGCCGGCGCCGCAGCACATGCCGGTCGTCCGGTTGCGCGCCATCTCTTTGATGGCGAGCCCCGGGATGGCCGCCAGCGCGGCGCGCGGCTGTTCGTAGACGTCGTTGTAGCGGCCGATGTAGCAGCTGTCGTGGTAGGTGACGCGCGTCGTCCCCTCGGGCTTGACCTTCGGCTTGATGCGCCCGCTCGTGACGAGCTCTTCGATCAAGACCGAGTGGTGCACGATCTCGAAGTTGCCGCCGAACTGCGGGTACTCGTTCTTGATCGTGTTGAAGCAGTGCGGGCAGTGGGTGACGAGCTTCTTCTTGCCTGCCCCACCGACCCCATTCCCCCCGCCGAGACCCGCGGCGTTCATCATCTCGATGTTCGCCTGCGCCTGCGTCTGGAAGAGGTACTCGTTGCCCGCGCGCCGCGCCGGGTCGCCCGTGCAACCCTCGTCCTTGCCGAGGATGGCGAAGCTCACGCTGGCCTCGCGCAGCAGCCCCACCAGCGCCCGCGAGACCTTCTTCTGACGGTCATCGTAGGCGCCCGCGCAGCCGACCCAGAAGACGTACTCGGCGTCGGGTTTGTCGGCGAGCAGCGGGATATCCAGACCCTCGGCCCACTTCGTGCGGTCCTTCGCGGGCAGGCCCCAGGGGTTGCCCTTCTGCTCGAGGTTCTTGAAGGTCTGCTTGAGCTCGCTCGGGAAGCTCGCCTCCATGAGGACGAGGTTGCGTCGCAGGTCGATGATCTTGTCGACGTGCTCGATGGCGACCGGGCACGCCTCGGAGCAGGCGCGGCAGGTCGTGCAGTCCCAGATCGCGTCTTCCTTCACGTCCTCGGTCAGCGTGCGCGCGTACTTCGGGACGTCCCAGCCGACGAGGTCGGTGCCGCCGCTGACCAGCTCGCGCTCGCGCGCATAGAGGTGGTTCCGGATATCGAGGATGAGGAACTTTGGATTGAGGACCTTGCCGGTGATGGTCGTCGGGCAGTTCACCGTGCAGCGCCCGCACTCGGTGCAGGTGTAGGTGTCGAGGACCTGCTTCCAGGTGAGATCGGTCGCCTCCGAGACCCCGAACTTCTCCTGCTTGTCGATGTCGAGGATGGGCTCGAGCGCGCCGCGCGCCTTGAGATCGCCGAAGAACGTGTTCGGGATCGAGGTGAGGACGTGGAAGTGCTTGCTGCCCGGCAGGAGGTTCAGGAACACGAGCACGATGCCGATGTGGAGCCAGTAGGCGACCTCCTGGAGACCCATCAAGGTGCCGGTGCCGAGGCCCGCGAAGAGCTTGCCGAGGAGGCCGCCGATCGGCGCGTGGGCCGCCGCGTCGGCCGGGAAGATCGAGGCGTTGGCGGCCAGGTGCTCGGGGGCGGAGAGCGCGAACGCGAAGCCGTCGAGCAGCATGTCGGAGACCATCAGGCCGCCGATGAGCCCGAGGATCATGATGGCCTCACCCGACAGCGAGAGGCGCGCGGGTTTCGTCACGACGCGGCGATACACGGCCCAGCCGACCATCACCAAGACGACCAGCCCGGTGATGTCCTTGAGCGGGTCGTACCATCCCGAGATCAAAGGCAGATGCGCCTGCGGGAAGAACGCGACCGCCATCACATAGAGCGTCCGGATCTGGAGCACCATGAAGCCCCAGAAGATGAACGCGTGCATGATCCCCGCGCTCTTCTCCTTGAACATCTTCTTTTGCCCGAAGGCGTTCACCATCACGTTGCCGAAGCGCTGCGGCAGGTGCTGGAAGTAGCGCTCGCGATGTTGCGCGCGCATCAGCAGACGCACCTTCGACAGCATGATGAAGCTGAAGTAGCCCATCGCCGCGAGGAGCGCGAAGACGAGCGGGAGCCAGCGCATGTCGTTCATGGGGCCACCTTCGTGAAGCGAAGTCTGAAGACGGGGACGCCGAGCTCGATGCACTTGCCTTCGCGGTGCGAGGCGGGGAGCGCGGCCAGGATGGGGTCGGCGGTGCCGGTGCCGGCGAGGACGAGCGCTGCGTGCTCGGCGAGGTCCTCGCGGACCTGATCGGCGTAGGCTTCGACGTCGGTCTTCAGGACGAGCAGGCCGCCGGGCTCGAGCGTCCGGACGAGCAACGCGACGAACTCGGCGTTGAAGACGCGTCGCTTGTGGTGCCGCTTCTTCCACCAGGGATCGGGGAAGAGGACGTGATAGGCGTCGACCGAATCGTCGGCGATGAGGCGCTCGATGTGCCCGCGCGCGTCGCCCTCGACCACGCGGATGTTCGTGATGCCCTGGCGGGTCGCGCGGTCGGCGGCGACGCGCACCCAATCGCGCTTGATCTCGAAGCCGAGGATGCGGTCGTTCGGGTTCCGCGCCGCGAGTGCCAAGAGGTAGTAGGGGCGCCCGAAGCCGATCTCGATATGGAGCTGGGACGCTTGCGTTTGGCCGGGCAGGGGCTCGGTCGCGAACGCGCGCAATGCCGCATCGTCACCGTCCGTCCGAAACGGCGCGAGCACGAGCGGATGCACGATCGGAGGAACCCGCGACAGGCGCGCGCGCAGCTCGAGATCGCCGCCGATCAGACCCTTGTGCCCCTCGCTCTCGGACATGGCCTCGCAGATGTAACCTTGCGCTGCGACGCAAGCAACCGTTTTCCCGCCGGGTTTCCGCTAGGTGCGGGGGCGCTCAGGTTCGGCCCGGTTTGCGGATCATCCACGGACCGAGCGCCAGGTTCTCGAGCCCGCTGCGCTCGAGCACATCCAGCGCATCGTCGGGCGCCGACACGATCGGCTCGCCGTGGAGATTGAACGAGGTGTTGAGGAGCGCCCCACGCCCGGTCGTCGCGTGAAAGCGCGTGAGCAGCGCGTGATACGCCGGATTGTGCGCGCGCGTCACGACCTGCGGGCGGATGGTCCGGTCCTCGGGGTGGCAGGCCGCCTCGACCTCGTCGGTGTGGCGCGAGTCGAACGCCAAGATCATGTACGGCGCCGCGATAGCCTTCGGGTTGTGGACGTAGCGCTGCGCCTCCGAATCGAGCACCGACGGCGCGAACGGCATCCAGAAGTCGCGCGACTTGATGGCGCGGTTGAGCACCCCGACGACCTCGCGTCGCGCCGGATCCGCCAAGAGCGAGCGATTGCCGAGCGCGCGCGCCCCGAACTCCTCGCCGCCCGCGAAGCGCGCGACCGGCTCGCCCGCGGTGAGGCGCGCGATGATCGCCTGGTCCAGCGCGTCCGGTCCCGCCGGGCGCTCGACGCTCAGGCCCTTGACGCGCGCCTTCTCGGCGGTCTTGTCGAAGGCCTCGGCGGCCGGCGCCGGCCCG
>SXIE01000300.1 GCA_005772945.1 Pseudomonadota bacterium | reverse complement strand
GGCGAGGTGATCCGCCTCGACGGCGCGCTGCGTATGCCCCCGAAGTGATCTGACGCGCAGGCCGACGACCAGGTTTTGGATCGCCGCCTCGCCGCTCGTCACTCACCTCGGAGGTAACATGACCCATCGCACGTGGCTCACATCGCTCGTCGTTCTGGCATGCGCTCAGGCGCCCCTCATGCTCGGCACCGCGCACGCGGATATCGCGCCACCGCGCATCGTGCCGACGACTCCCCCGGGCTCCATCCCAGGCCCTGTGAAAAGCGCCTTGACCGCGCTCACCAAGGCGATCGAGGCAAGTGACGAGGCCGCCTTCAAGCGGCACTGCGACGACCGCGGCTACGAGGTGAACCTCGTCGGCGGAAGCGGTGGCACGGTCAAAGGCATCTTCGAACAGGGCTCCCGCAAGCGTTGGGGCCTCGTGCGCCACGGCGCCGCCACGCACGTCAGCGACGAGGCGTTCATCGTCCCCGTGGACGTGAAAGCCTTCGCGGGCGGCAAGGTCCTCGACCAGCTCTTCGTCCTCTTCATCGAGACCGATGATGGCTGGCGGGTCCTCGGCGCGGGCGAGAACCTCGCCGACGTGCGCGCGCTCTGTCAGCGCTTCGACGACGGCGCCCCGCTCGCCCCGCCCGAGAAAGCGCCCTGATCGCCTTTCTCGCCGCGATTGCGTTCGTGCTCGTGCCGGCTCCCGAGAGCCCTCATTGGCGCGCTGCGCCTGGCATCGACGTGACGCCGCTCATCCGTGAGAAGGTCGACGCGGTCGCCGCGATCTATCACGCCAAGACGCGCCGCCGGCTCGAGGTCACCTCGGGCCGGCGCTCGCCCGAGCGTCAGGCCGAAGCGATGTACACCAAGCTCATCCACGGTGGCTCGCTCGCGATCTACAAGAACCGCGCGCTCATCGACCCGCTCCAAAAAGCGTGGCGCGACGGGCGCCGCCTCCGTAGGAAGCGCGCCGAGATCGTCGCCGCGATGGCCAAGGTCCTCGCCGAGCAGGTCGAGCGCGGCCAGTTCATCTCGCGCCACCTGCGCGGCCGCGCCTTCGACGTGCGCAGCGTCGGCCTGACCAGCGCCCAACGCGCGGCCTTCATCGGCGCCCTCCGCGAGGTCGGCGGCATGCGCGTCATCCGCGAGTCACGGCCGCCGCACTACCACATCGAAATCCTCGTCGCCGACCCCCCGCCGACGCCCGACGCCGGATCCCCCGATGGTGTCCCGCCCGGCACGCCCGACCCGCGTGGACCGATCAGCCTGGACCCGAACCAGACCCAACCCGACGAGCCGACCGACGCACCCGAGTAGCGGTGCGCGAAGGCTCGCGAAGGCTCGCGAAGCGCCTCACATCCCCGCGCCGAGCGCCGCCTGAACCTTCGGATCCGTGAACAGCTCGGGCGCTTCCTTCTGCAGCTTCTGCCGCCGCGCCATGAGCGCCTGAAAGCGCTCTTCGTGCTTCTTCAGGAGCTCGGTGAGCTTCGCCGGATCGGCCTTGAGCGCCTGCACCTCGGTCCTGAGCACCCCGAAATCACCTTCATGTTCAGCGACATACGCGCTCACGGCGGCGCCCGCCTTCGCGGGATCGGCCTTATTCGCCTCGAGCAACGTCATGATCTGCTCATCGCGATCGAACTTGCGCGTCATCGGATCCGACCCGCCGCACGCGCCGCCGAACGACGCGCCAAGGACGAGCCCGACCACCGCCAGCTCCCGCATCCACTGCCGCATCACCCCGCTCCGCCCCAGCCCCGTCAAAGGGCATCCAACGTGGAAAACGCCTCGCGCACGGCGACGCGCGCCATCAGCTCAGGCGCCACCTTCGCGAGCCGTCGCCGGAGATTCAGCACCTCACCGAACCCCTCGCGCAGCTCGTGCATCGCGAGTGCGACGGCCGCCGGCTCGCGCTCCAGCAGCGCTCGCTGAGCCGCCATCGCATCGAGCTCACCCGCGTGGGCCGTCACATACAACCCGAGGCTCGCGACGGCCCGCTCCGGGTTCGCGCGCTCGGCCTCCAAGATCTGCAGCATCGCCTCTTCGTGCGCGATCTGCGCGGCGAGCACCTCGCGCACGGCCTCGCGCCGCGCCTCGGGCAAATTCGGATCGGTCGTGCACGCCGCGCCGCTCGACACGAGAAATGCCGCGACGAGCGCGTTGCGAGCCCATGTGCGGAAGGTTGTGTGCATGCGAGGCGCATCGTCGCGCTGCTCGGCGGCAGTGTCAACGACTGGCAACAACCGCGACGAACCGCTCTTCGCGAACGGCCTACCCCTTCACCCCGCCGGCCGTCAGCCCGCCCACCAGGTGCCGCTGGAGGTACGTGAAGAGCACCATCACCGGCAGGCTCGTCGCGATGGCCCCGGCCGCAAAACTCCCCCAAAGCGTGTCGTGCTCGCCGACGAAGCGCTTGAGGGCGACCGGCAGCGTGTAGAGGTCCTCGCTGGTCAGGAACGTGGCCGCCAGGACGTACTCGTTCCAGGCCGTCATGAAGGCATAGAGCGCCGTGACCGCCAGCGCCGGGCGCGCCAGCGGAAGGACGATGCGCCAGAAGACCTGCCAGCGCGACGCCCCGTCGATGATCGCCGCCTCTTCGATGTCGCGCGGCAGCGTGTCGAAGTGGCCCTTGAGCGTCCAGGTCGCGAACGGGATCGCCGTCGTCGCGTAGACGATGACGAGGCCCATCAGCGAATTGAGAAGTCCCGCCGCGTTCATCAAGATGTAGAGCGGGATCATCATGACGACGCTCGGGAAGAGCTGCGTCACCATGAAGCCCTGGAGCAGCGTCTGACGGCCCCGGAAGCGGAAGCGCGAGAACGCGTAGGCGGCCGTCGTGGCACACACGAGCCCGAGCACGGTCGTCGCGGCGGAGACCAAGAACGAGTTGAGCGCGTTGCGCCAAAAGCTTGGTGTACCAAGCACTTCTTCGAAGTGCTCAGTCGTGATGGTGTCGGGAAATGGGCTCGGATCGGGCGAGAGGGACTGCCCGGGCGAGAGCGCCGTCTTCAGCACCCAGAGCACCGGATAGATCGCGACGATCGACGCGACGACCAGAAGCAGGTGCGGCCAGGTCCCGCTCCAGACTTTGCGTACGAGCTTGCCAGCGCTCATGCCACTCATACGGAGGCCTCTTCCAGCCGCCGGGACACGCGCGCCGCGTAGCGCGACCACCCGAGCAAGAGCACAAAGATGAGGACCGCATACGCCGCCGCGTAGCCGTATTGCGACTGCCGCGCAAAGGCCCAGCGATACGCCTCGGAGATGAGGATCTCGGTCTGGTTGCTCGGCTCGCCGCCCGACACGAGGTAGATGACGTTGAACTGGTTGAACGTCCAGACCACCCCGAGCAGGACCGCCGGCACGAGCGCCGGGCGCACCAGCGGCACCGTGATGTGGCGGAAGCGCTGCCACGCGCTCGCGCCATCGAGGGCCGCGGCCTGATAGAGATCCTGCGGCACCGTCGAGAGCGCGCCGAGCGAGACGACCATCATGAACGGGAAGCCAAGCCACGCGTTCGCGCACACGTTCGCGAAGAACGAGGTCCCGAACTCGGAGAACCACGAGACCTTCTCGAGCCCGAGCGCCTCCAGGATCCCGTTGATGGCCCCGTGCTGCGAATGGAACAGGCCCTTCCAAACGAGCGCCGTGATGTACGTCGGCACCGCCCAAGGCACCACGAGCAGCACCCGATAGAGGGGCCGCAAACGCAGGAGCGGCCGGCTCAGGACGAGCGCCAGCCCGAAGCCGATCGCCACGTGCAGGACGATGTTGACGGCGGTCCACAAGACCGTGACCAAGAGCGCGTAGTAGAACGAAAGCGGCTCGAAGACCTCGAAGCGGCGCGCGCCCAGGATGTCGGCAAAGTTGCGTCCGCCGACAAACGTCCACTCGCCCTCGTGGCTCGAAAAGAACGCGAGCCCGCACCCGACCACAAACGGCACGACGACCAGAATGAACGTCGTCACGACCGCGGGCGCGACCCAGCCGGCCAAGCGCCAGCGGCTGCGCGGGCTCAGCACATCGTGCGTGCGTACGCCCATCCGGCGCGCAATCCATGCACGCACGAGCAAGACTAGAAACGCCAGCCCGAGCGCCCCGAGCAAGATGAGGTACGGCATCGCGTCGGCCGCCTCGGGTTTCTCGCCCGCGCCAGCGACGCCGTCGACGATGGAGTGGTAGCGTCGGGCCGCCGCACTGGCGGCGGCCTCGGGCGTGAGGTTCCCGCGCAGGACCGCCTTCACCGCCACGTCGCCCGGCTCCCACACGAACTCCATGGCGGGCCGGTTGTCCATCGGCACGGTGTTCGGAAGCTGCGCGCGAAACGCCGAGAGCGCCTGCCACGACGCAGCGTTCGTCCTCAGCTCGGGCCGATCCCAGGCCGACGTCAGCGCCACCGCCTGCCCACCCACGGTCGCCCGCACGACCGCGCCGTCCTCATCGCGCGCGATGAAATCCGCGAGCGCACGCGCCGCCTCGGGCTGCCGCGAGGTCCCCGCGACGAACACCGCCTCGACCGTCAGGAACGGCTTGGCCGGCAGCCCCGTCGGCGAAAACGTCGGCAGCGGCGCGACCGCGAACGGCAGCCCCGCCGGGAGCTCGCCCAGCATCCACGGCCCCGAGATGATGAACGCCGCCTTGCCGTCCAAGAAGAGCGCCTTGGTGATGGCCCCCGTCGGCTCGGACGGCAGCGCGCCCTCGTCGACGAGCCGGCGCAGAAACGCGAGCGACGCGATGAACTCCGGCCGGTCCCATGCGATCTTGCCGTCGGCCCCGATCAGCGTCGCGCCGGCGCCGAAGAACCAGGGCGCGTGGTGATAGAACTCCCCGGCCTGATACGAGAGGAGATACGTCCCCGCCGCCAGCCCGGCCTTGGCGGCCAGCAGCGCGTCTGTCGTCGTGGGCGGAGCCTTGACCAGATCGGTCCGATAGAAGAGCGCGAGGCTCTTGAACGCCAGGGGCTGTCCCCAGGTCTTGCCCTCGAAGACGAGCGGCCGGACGGTCTCCGGAAAGAACGGGCTCGCTCCTTCCCGCTCACCGGGCCCGCCGGCCGGCATGTTGACACTGTCTATATCGCCAACCCCGGCCGGCAACGGCGCGAGGATCCCGGTCCGCGCCCAGCCCCCGATACGCTCGTGCGCGAAGATGAAGACGTCGGGTCCGTTGCCGTAGGGGATCGCGGTCGTCAGCTTCGACGCGAGCGATTCGTTCGGGACGCCGAGCAGCTCGATGCGTCGCTCGGGGTGCGCGACGCGATAGCGAACGACGATCGTCATGAGCGCGCGCTCTTCGCCCCCGCGGTAGCTGTGCCAAAGGACGATCGGAGCGGCCGGCTCGGGCGCCTGCGCCGCGAACGCCGCCAGCAACGCCAGCGCGCCGGCGATCATCCCGCGACCCGCGGCGGATGCTTGAGCAGGGTCCCGTCGGCGCCAAAGAGATGCGCGCGCCCGAGCTCGAACGAGACGCCGACCGGGTCGCCCGCGCGCAGTCCGAAGGGCGGCGCCCCCGCGCAGTGCACGACCAGGCGCGTCGCCGCCTCGTCGCCCTCGGTTGCGACGTGGACGAACGTCTCCCAACCCATCGGCTCGACGACCTCGACCGTGCCCCGCACCATCCCGCCCTCGGGCGCCGCGAGCCGCATCGCCTGCGGCCGAAGGCCCACCGTCGCCGGCCCGAGCGGCAGCCGCGCCGGCACGCCGACCCCGGACAGCGCAAACGTCGTGGCCCTCGATACGAACGTCGGCCCCCCACCGCGCTCGACGATCTCGCCGTCGAGAAACGACATCGCCGGCGAGCCGATGAACCCGGCCACAAAGCGATTCGCCGGGTGCTCGTAGAGCTCGAGCGGCGTCCCGACCTGCTGCAGGATCCCGCGATGCAGGACCGCGATGCGCGTCGCCAGCGTCATCG
>SXIE01000299.1 GCA_005772945.1 Pseudomonadota bacterium | reverse complement strand
CGGCGCACGTCGGGCCGCTCGAATTGTCGCGAAACACCGAGAACCCGGCCCCAGAAACGCACAAGGGGCGGATGGAGCCGGCTCTTGCCCCATCCGCCCCTTCACCCGTACCGAACTTCAGTACGTGTGTACGGTGCCGCGCCAGTCGTACTGCGGCGCGACGACGATGGGATGCACGGGCTGGAGCTGACCGCGATCCTCGCGCAGCTCCTGGCGGTCCTCACGCAGCTCGCTCAGGTCCGCGCGGAGCTCGGCGCGCGCCAGCCGAAGCGCCTCGGCGATGAGGCCCTCCTTCTGACCGACCGCCCCGCGGCGCATGCGACCCATGAGCCGCAGGAAGCGCCCCTCGAGCGCCCGCAGCGCCCGCAGGTTCGTGCTCTCGACGAAGAGGTCATGCCGGTCGTCGCGGTAGTCGTTCCGGTCGTCACGCCAGCCATGATAGCTCACGTTCCGATCGAGCTCGGCGGCCGAGCGCCACGCCTCGCGCGCCTTCGCGCGCTGCTCGCGATGCGACTCGCGGATCTCGCTTCGCAGCGCGCCGAGGAACTCGTGCTCGAGCCCGCCGAGCCAGCGGATGTCACGACGCCAGCGCGCGTCGCGGTAGTTGGCGAGGATCCCCTCGAGGCGCCGAACGTCATGCGCGTCGCCGCGGATCGCCTGGCGGTCTTGTCGCAGCTCGCCGAAGTCGGAGCCGGTCTCGCGCGGACCAGGTCCCCACGCGAACGCCTGAGAGGAGAAGCCAAGAAAGGCAAAGCCGAAAAGGACCAAGCGTTTCACGTCGAAACCTCCTTGCGTGGCGGCACCGGGCCGCTCATGGTTCGTGCCGGGCGACGCCAGCCGCTGTGGGACATTCAGGGCGTGGCGGCGCGAACACTTGATTTACATTCCCGCGGACAACCCGCGCGGCAGGCCGGCCAACGGCGTGCGTGCCGAGAGACGAGGCTCGCGATGGCGGCTCCCGATCAGCCCAAGAACTACGTGACGCCGCGCGGCTTCAAGCGGCTGCGCGACGAGTTCCTGCTCCTGCGTCTGGTACAGCGACCCCAGATCATCGAAGAGGTCGCCGCTGCCGCAGCGATGGGAGACCGCTCCGAGAACGCCGAGTACATCTACGGCAAGCGGCGCATGCGAGAGATCGATCGTCGCCTGCGCTTCCTGCACAAGCGCATGGCAGCCGCCGAAATCGTGGATCCGTCGACCGATCGGGGCGCGGTGATCTACTTCGGCGCGACGGTCCTGGTCGCCTATCCGGACGGCACGGAGAAGCAGTTCGAGCTCGTGGGCGAAGACGAGATCGAGGCGGACCTCGGGCGCATCACCTGGCGCTCGCCGCTCGGGGTGAGCCTCATGCGCAAACGCGAGGGCGACAGCGTCGTCTTCGTTCACCTCGGCGAGCGCGTCGAGGTCGAGATCCTGGAGGTCCGCTACAAGCCGCAGGTGGCGGACCCGCCGAGCCGCTGGGATGCTCACATGGCCGCGTTTCGGGCCTCGGGCCGCACCCCGCCACCGGAGGTCGACGC
The DNA here is from genome assembly GCA_005772945.1 of Pseudomonadota bacterium. Next base: position 22,362 of record SXIE01000299.1, on the reverse strand, counting down.
CGTGACGGCGGAGGACCTAGGCGAAGACGGGGAGGCGGACGACAGCACCTGAGACCGCGGGCAGTCGGTGGCTTCATGGGCGGCGCTCCTCGAGGCGGAGCCCTGAACCAGTACTCCGAGCGTCCGATTTTCGGGCGATCGCAAACGGAACGTGTGCCTGGCCAGAATGGTTCTATACTGCTCGCGTGCCATCGACCGCACCTGGAACCCGTCTCGAGAAACACCGCATTCGCCTTCGGCGCTTCGCCGGACACGCGCTTTTCGCGAGCCACCTCGAGCGGCCGCTGCGCGTCGCGCACCTCACCGATCTCCATGTCGGGCTCGTCACACCGATGCGCGTGCAGCTCGACGCCATCGCGATCGCGAACCGCGAGAAGCCGGATCTGGTGGTCATCACGGGCGACTTCGTGTGCCACAGCCACGCCTATCTCGAGGACCTGACGGAGGTCCTCAAGGCGATCGAGGCGCCGACGTTCGCCGTGCTCGGCAACCACGACTACTGGGCCGGCGCGGCCGGTGTGCGCCGCGCCTTGAGGGCCGCGGGGGTGGAGCTCCTCGCGAACGCCAATACGATCGTCGAGGTCGGTGGACAGCGCCTCCAGATAGTCGGACTCGACGACGCCTACACCGGACACGCGGATCGCCGGCTCGCGCTGCGGGGCGTGCGGTCGGACCTCCCGACGCTCGGGCTGTCGCACATCGCCGAGGAGGCCGATGCGCTCTGGGCCGCCGGCGTTCCGCTCGTGCTCTCCGGACACACGCACGGCGGTCAGCTCACCGTCGCGCGCCTCCACGAGCTCACGCTCGGGCGCCTCGGAGGCCATCGCTACGTGCATGGCCTCTATGGCCAGCGGGCGCTCGCCACGCGGCCCGGCGGCGCCGTCCCGGTTGGGGCGGTGTACGTAGGGGCTGGGATCGGCGCGGCCGTCTTGCCGTTTCGCGTCGGCGATCGCGGCAATCGCGAGATCGCGCTGTTCGAGCTCGGGCAGACGGTCGGCGCCTTCGACGAGCACCACGCCGAGCAGGTCGCGCTCAACCCCGCTCGCGACGTGGACGAGGACCTCGTGCGCGCCCAGCGGCACGCGCGCTTCCAAGCCCGGCGGCGCCGCTTGTTTCGGGCCCCGCGCCACGGGTGACGCGCGGCGGGAAGGCCTCAATCGGCGACCGTCCCGACGACGAGCATGCGCTTCAGGTAGGCCCACGAGAGGGGCTCGAAGCGCGGGCTGTCGCCGGTCGCGACCTCGAGCCAATTCACGGAGCCGCCGGTCTGCATGACGTTGAGGCCCTCGGTGTCGATGTGCGCGTCGGGCGCCACCGCCACGACGAAGTCGACGTCGATGCCGGCGAATAGACCCTCGGGCGGGAGTCCGACGGGCACGAGGCCGAGCGAATGACCGACCTCGTGCGTGAGGATCGCGGCGAGGCCGAGCGCGCCGAAGTCGATGAGGATCTGGTAGAGGCGCGCGCGGTCCTGGACCGCGGGCGGGAGCGTGGTCAGCTCGACGTCGCGGCCGATGAACGCGGCGTCCGAGGCGATGGAGCCGAAGGGTTGGCCGCCGAGGCCGGGGCGGATGTCGGCCAAGATGATGGCGCCCGCGGGCTGCCCAAGGACCGTGCGCGCAAGTGACGACGGGAAGACGCCGAGACCGTAGACCGTGTCGTCCTCGGTGTCCTGGTTGTTCCAATCGACGCGGGCGCGACCGAAGACGGAGCTGGCCTGGTCCTCGGGGTCGCCGTCGCCGCCGAGCGCGATCTTGGAGAAACGCCGCGCGCCGCCGTAGTCGCTGGGGAGCGGGGCCCCGGCGTCGCCCTCGAGGTAGATGCGGAGGTTGACGCCCTCGGCCGTCGGGGCGCCGTCCGGGTCGAGACCATATATTTGGTACACCAACGATCGGAACTTCCCGAGGAGATGCTGCCGAATGGCCTGATGCTCGGCGGCATGGTCCGCGGGGAAGAGGCCGAGCGCGAAGAAGGCCTCGTCGAAGTCGGGGACGCCGTCGCCGCCGGGGATGTAGTCGGAGGTGAGCGCGGCGGTGCCGTCGAGGTGCTCGGCGAGATTCACGTGGAAGATGTCGCGCGAGAGGACGATGAGCCACTCGTCGGTGGCCGGGAACGGATCGAGCTCCGGAGGAAGCGTCGCGGCGTCGAAGTCGATGCGCGAGGTGACCTCGCCGCCGGGACCCGTGATGGTTGCATCGCAATGCAATTGTGCGCCGTCCGGGAAGGCGCTCGCGGGGTCGATGACGATGCGTTGGTGCCCGTCGGGAGCGGCCTCGAGGGGTGGAAGGGGCTGGTCGACGCCGTCCGCCTGGCAGGTGATCGCGATGGCGTCGATGGGGCCCGAGGTGGGCTCGGGGAGAACGTCGAGCGTGAGGTGGGCGCGGTTGGCACGCAGGCGCCAGGTGAGCGGCGGGTCGAGCGAGGGCACCGCGCCGTTCATCGATAGAGGGATCTCGGCGATCGTCAGCACGGCCGCCGGAGGGGCGGGCGGCGTGACCTCGGACTCGGTCTCGGTCTCTGACTCGGTCGCGACGTCGGACTCGGTCTCGGACTCGGTCTCGGGCTCGGTCTCGGGCTCGGTCTCGGACTCGGACTCGACCTCGAACTCGACCTCGACCTCGACCTCGAACTCGACCTCGGTCTCGGCCTCCACGCCGTCGGTCGCCTGAACACTGTCGGCGCGGCTGCCTTGGCCGTCGTCGCCGCACGCGACCACCGACCCAACCGTCGCCCCCACCGCCACCAGGCACACTGCAATCCGTCTCATCCCACTATGATCGGTGGGGATCGCGCCCGACGCAAGCCCACCCCGGAATCTGCCGATGCCGCGGCCGCCAGCGCGCCACACACCCCGCGCGCCTTGGCGTGAATTCGCGCGCTTGCATCCTGATGCTTGACCGGACCGCCGCCCATTTGACATACGGCGCGTCCCGAACAGGTCGTTTTCAGTGGGTTGACCACTGGGCAGGATGCACCCCATGCGCCTCACAACGTTCGTCGCCACGGCTCTCACCGGTTTCGCCCTCGCCGCGCTGGTTTCGGCCTCGGCCGCAGCCGAGACCCCGATCTTCTCGCGCACGCTGCGCGGCGAGCTCGTCGTCACCGGCAATACGCTCGGGCTCGACGCCAACACCGACCTCGCGCCGGGCACGGGCGGCGGCATCGGCACCTTCGTCGCCAGCCCGCGGACGGCCGCGACCGAGCAGGACGGGACGTACCCCATCGGCACGACGAGCGACTGGCTGAAGAACGGCTCCGAGGCGGTCCTGGACCTGCCGGCCGGCGTCAAGATCGAGCACGCCGAGCTCATCTGGGCCTGCTCCAGCAAAGTGGGCGGGCAGCCCGCGACCGCCCTGGACGCGCCCCGGACCGTTCAACTCGGGCTTCCGCGCGGCGCCTTCCAGACCATCACGCCGTCCCACGAGGCGACCAACATCGGGCTCCTCTCGACCAACTACACGTACTACCAGCGACGCGCTACCGTCACGGACGCCATCGTGGCGGGTGGCCCCGGGCGTTACGAGCTCTCCGGGGTCGTCGGGATCCAGACCCCCAACGCCAGCTTCGTCACGGCCTGCGGCTGGTCGCTGTTCGTCGTCTACCAGGACCCCGACCTGCCGATGCGCAACATCAACATCTGGGATGTGGGCGAGCCCGTGAAGTTCACCGGCGCCGGCTGCCCGTGCGAGACGACGATCCCGGTGGAAGGCTTCTGCACGCCGACGACCGAGGGCCAGGCCCTCGGCGAGATGACGGTGACCGCGTTCGAAGGCGATGCGCGCTTCACGGACGACACGCTGCAGATCGCCGACCCACTGTTCGTCGGCGAGTTCTTCGCGCTCTCGGGGCCCAACAACGCGCAGCGCAACTTCTTCGCCTCGCAGATCAACGACGGCGATGGCCTCCTCGACAAGCGCGGGACCTTCGGGCGCATCAACCACAGCGTGGATCCCGCGGATGGCATGGCCTTCACGCTCGTCCCCGGCGCGCGACAAGGGTGGGACATCACGTCGATTCCGCTCAACGACGACCTCTACAACCCGTTCGTGCTCGACAACGGGCAGAGCCAGACGACGCTGCTCGTGACGACGGCCGGCGACGACTTCGTGGTGTCGGCGATCGGGCTCGAGCTCGACTTCGCGTCGCCCGATCTCGGCGGGACCCACCAGGTCGACAAGACGCTCGTCGCCGAGGGCGAGGAGATCACGTTCACGGTGCCGCTGACCAACGAAGGCAGCGGGCGCGCGGACCGGGTCTTCTTCTGCTACCAGGCGTCCGCCAACACGAGCTTCGTCGCCGGGAGCTTCAAGGTCGACGGGACCGCCGACGCCGCGGTCACGAGCGGCGCGCTCGATCCGCAGAAGTGCAGCGCGGCGACCGGCGGCGTGGCGCTCGGCAGCTTCGAGCCCGCCCAGACGAAGGTCGTCACGCTACGTTATCGCGTGAACACGATCGCGGCGACCCCGGCGACCTTCCGCGAGGCCTCCGGGACCCCGTCGTGGCGCCTCGAGTGGGCCCCGCCTTGCGATGGCGCGCCCGGTGAAACAGACCAGCAGACGGGCGAGACCTTGTACGTGCCGGGCTGGAAGCTCGTGACGACGTTGACGGCCAACCCGACGACACCGCCCGCGCTGGGCACCGGTGACACCGTGACCTACACGCTGACCGTCACGAACGTCGGCACCGGCAATAGCCCCGCCGGCGTCACGGCGCGCCTGCCGGTGCCCACGGGTGTCAGCTACGTCGCGGGATCGACGAAGCTCAACGGAAGCGCGGTCGCGGACGGCCCGAGCCAGGCGCCGCCCTTCGCGACCGCCCGCGCCGTGCAGAGCCAAGGCGCACCGGCCGGGGTCATCGCCGGCGGCGCGAGCGCGGTCGTGACGTTCCAGGTGCTCATCACCGCGACCGAGACGACGACGATCACCGAGACCGGGCATGCCGATCCGGACGGACCCGGCCCGGGCGCCGAGCTCGACACCGACCCGGTCGAGACCCTCGTCGTGTCGAAGGAACCGGAGTCCGACGTCGACCACGACGGGATCCCGGACAGCCAGGACAACTGCGTGTTCGTCGCGAACACCGATCAGCTCGATCAGTACCCGCGCCCCAACGGCAACGGCATCGGCGACGCGTGCGACGACGTGGACAAGGACGGGATCAAGGATCTCGCCGAAGACCAGGGCCCCGATGGTTCGAAGGAGGCGACCGGGGACAACACGAACCCCGAGAACCCCGACACCGACGGCGACGGCCTCTGCGACGGGCACGTTCAGGTGGGGCCATGCGTGGGCGTCGAGGACACCGACGAGGACTTCGACGGCGGCGATCGCGGCACGACCGAGACCGATCCGAACAACCCCGACACCGACGGCGACGGGCTGTGCGACGCGCTCCCGGGGCCGACTCCGTGCGCGGGCGGCGAGAAGAACCTCGGCACGGATCCGCTCGACACCGACAGCGATGACGACGGCCTGTGCGACGCGCTCAGCACGGCCGGCGGCGCCTGGGACCAGAGCGGCTGCAAGGGCGGCGAGGTCGGGATCGACGGCGACTACGACTTCGGCACGGACACCGATCCGACGAACCCGGACACCGACGGCGATAGCCTGTGCGACGGATTCCAGAACGGCGCCACGACCTGCACCGGCGGGGAGAACCTCGACGGTGACTACGACCCGAGGGACTTCGACGAGCCGGCGGACAACGAGACGAACCCGATCGATCCCGACACGGACCACGGCGGTGTGAACGACGGCGTCGAGACCCACAAAGGCACCAACCCGCGCGACCCGTGCGTGGGCGACGACCAGGTGTGCCTGCCCGATCCGTCGCTCTTCATCGCCGAGGGCGGGGCCTGCGGCGGCGGCGCGGCGGGCGGCGATCCGGTCTGGATCTTCGCCGCACTCGGTGCCCTCACGGCGTACGTCACGCGGCGCCGCGGCTGACGACGCTCGACGCGGCACGACCGCGTCGACCGGCGCCCAGGCGCGGCAGCCGCCTGTCAGCGCCCTACTTGGTCGCCTTGGCCTTGTCGACGCACGCCTTGGCCTTGGCCGCGACCCGCGTGTCTTTGTCCTTGGCGAAACGCACGCAGGTCGCCGCCGACCTGGGCCCGCCCATCAACCCGAGGACAAACATGATGTAGCCCTTGTCGTCGGCGGTCAGACCCTTGTCCTCGAGAAGCGCGTCGATCGCCTTGCGGATCGCGGCGTCGCCCGCCGCATCGTCCTCGAAGCGCTTCCCTACGGCCACGTAGGAAAGGAAAAAGGCCATGGTCTCTGTCACCTTCGCCGCTGCCGCGTTGGCCTTGTACCACGCGAGGGCGGCATCCAGGCCGTCGCGATCCGTGACCCGCGCGAGCGCCTGGGCGGCCGCGCTCGCCACCGCATAGCTTTCCGCCCCGAGGAGCTCGAGCAACCTGCCCTGGGCCTTGTTCGCCACCTCGGCGCCGGGCGTGAGGTCTCCGAGGACCTCGATCGCAACGGTCTGGATCGGCACGCGCGCATCCTTCGTCCAGGCGATCAACGCGTCGACGAGCTCGGGCACGTCCTGGGCGGCCCAACCAGCGTGGCGGATGAGCTGGCGCCGCCCACGCAGCGACTTGACGTTTTCGTCCGCGATGACGGCGAACATGGCCTTGCGCGGCTCGCCGCCCTTCTTCCACCAGCGCCGCAGGATGTTCGCGATGCCCTCGCCGACCCCCTCGTCCTCGGCGTCGAGCGCCTTCAACGCATCGAGCAGCGCGATCGCCTGCGCCACGTCATCGTCGTACTTCCGGCCACCGGTATCGCACTTGGCCCAGTCGGCGTACGCCGCGCAGGACCGGGATTTCGGGTTCTTGCCGTGGATGAGCTGGTCGATCAGCGCCTCGTGGATTTGGGCGAAGCGGTCCGGGCGCTTGTCGCGCTCGGAATAGGCCAGATTGACGGCCTCGAGGAGCTTGTAGCACGCGGGACATTGCTCGGCGGAGTAGCGATCCGATGTGTCTTCGCACTTGTCGATCTCGTCCCAAAGAGGCGCCAGCTCGGCGATGGCCGGGTTGCTCGGCGTGCTCGCTTCGGCAGCCAGCGCGACATCCGCCGCCGGGAGGCTCGTCTCTACGGCCGCCGCCAGCTCCGGCGCGACCGCGGCGTCTTGGGCCGCGGGTGGAGCCGCGGTCTCCGGCGGTTTGGCGGTCGGCGTCGGGTCGGGTTGCTTGCCGCCGCACGCTCCCGTGCTGCTGGCCAACGTTGCGACCAGGAAAAAGGGCGCAATGCGCATGATACCTCAGAGGCGTGACGGTTCGCGAGCGGCTACGCCGCCGCTGTGACTCACCGCCGCCTATGATGATCTTGAGGCATCGTCAACGCCGCCTTCGCCAGCGACGAGCAGGCCGTCGCAACGTGCCGCGTCAGGAGGTGCGGAGGTGCGAAGAGGTGCGAAGGGGGCCACTTGACGCTCCCGGCGCTCTTGCTCAGGATGGCGGCCAAACCGTCCGTGCGCGAGGTCGTAACTGCGGAATGCAGCAACCCTTGACCATGGGACCGCGCCAGCACGGTGATCCCGCGAAAATCGGGCCCCTGAGGCCCAGGACCGAATCAAGGGCCCGGAGACCGTCATGAAGACTCAGAATCTGCTCCTCGCGCTCGCGCTCGCAACGACTGCCTTTGCCTGCGGCGGCGGCGACCCCAAGAAGGCCACCGCCGTGTGCTCGAAGGACAAGCCCGCCAACGACGACGGGGAGACCTGCGGCAAGTGCTGCACCAGCAACGGTTCGTCGACGCACGTCTGGATGCTCGGCAAGGGCTGCGCCTGCCACATGGATTGACCGAACGCACCGTCCCGAGGGGGCCCCTGATGTACCTTGCCTTCGCACTCACGGGTGCGACGCCGGCCGAGCGCATGGCGCGGGCGCTCGACGCCTTCCAGGGCCTCTGGGCGGCGCTCGGAGGGGGGCCCCTGAGCGAGCGTTCGCGCGTGGCGCTGGACGACCCCAATGAGTTCGGCGCCGCGTACGAAGCGTTCTGGGAAGGCCACGCTACGCGCCTCGTGGTGCGCGTCGCGGGGGGAAGCGGCAACCAGCGCGACGGCTACGGGTACGAGGTCGCCATGACGCTCGACGCGCCCGGGGACGAGGCGCCCGTGCGCATCGCACTCATGCACTCCGGGTGGGAGCCGGCACCTTCGGACTTCCGCGTGTCGGTGGAAGGGGTGTCGGCCACGCGCATGGGTGCCCTCCGCGACGCGCTTCGCGAACGACTCGGCGAGAGCGCCGACCGGACGCATGAACCCCTCACCGCCCGCTCGAACGTCCTGGCGGCCGCCGCGGATGCGCCCGACATCGCGATCGCCTGGGCGCGCGAGGCACTGGCCGCGAACCCCGTCCACGCCTACGGGCGCGCCGATCTGCTCGTCTGGCTCGTGGAGCGCGGCGCCGAATCGAACGGCCGCGTTCGTATTCTGCGCGAGGCGCCGGTCCTGCTGGACCCGTGGTTGTCCGCGCTCGAGAACCCACCCGAGGGATTTTCGGCCGCCTTCGTCGCGCGTGTGCTCGCACGCATGCGCCCCTTCGATCGCGCGGCGTGGGGGCGCGCGGCGCCCTGGTTCGGCCACCCGGCGTGGGTGCTCGAAGCGGCGCCCGCGACGGAGGCACTATGGTTTCGCGTGGACTTCGACGGCGATTGGCGGGTCGCGCAAGCTGTGGAGCACGCGTCGCAGGCGTTGACCGGCTGGACGTCGGGCGTCGACTGGCAGGAGTGCCTCGCGGAGACGCTTCCCGCGCACCCGGCGTGGCGCGCCACCGTCGCGCGTCACGCGCGTCGGGCCCATGACCAAGAAACGCCCATCGTGCGCGTGACCCTCACGACCGTTCGTCGCGCGCCCGGAGACTGGGAGCTACCGCCCTCGCGTCTCGCCGAGAAATCGGTGGAGGAGGTTATCACCTGGACTTGGATTTCGGGCCCCGACGACGGCGACGTCCTGGTCATCGCGCGGCGCGATGCACGCGTTCGTCATGCCACCGCGTTCGTCAGCACGACGTGGTGCACCGAAGGAAGCCCGGCGTTTCGCGCGCAGGCCGCGGCCGCGTTCGAGTCCCTCACGCCGCTGCGATGGCGCGCCGTCACTGCGGCGGAGAGCCTGCAGCCTGCGGCAGCCGAGCCCCCACCGTGGATCGACCTGCCTCCGGCTCAGCGCGTACCTGCGATGCTGGCCGCGGCCGAGCTCGACACGAGCGAGCGCGAGCGCGTCCGGGTCCTCCTCGCCTCTGGCGACACACACGGTGAGCTTCTCGCACTCCAACGGGCCTTCCAGACCCAAGCGCTCCAAGCGCGCGGCGCCAAGGACGCTTCAGGGGCTCGCGCCCGGGCCGAGGCCGTGTCGGCCGCCATGGCGGTCGCGGCGGGCGATGACGGCGCCCTCGGGCGCCGGACGCATGCACTGGTCACCGAGCTGCGCTTGCGCGACGCCCTGCGCTGAGGTCGGCAGATCGGGGACTCCGAATCGGGCTTGATGTCGCGCAGGGCGAGGCGCACGATCGCCTCATGACGCTGGCCTTGTCGCTTCTTATCTCGCTGTGGTCGGCGCTTCCGGCGGACGCCCGGACAGGCGCTTCGCAGGCGGCCGCGGGGGATGGTCCGCCCTTCGTGTTGGCGTGGCGCGCGGAGCCCGGTGGCGCGGTCGTTCTCGAGGTCGTTTCACGTTGGGCCGACGGCGGCGCGATCACGCTGGCGCTCTTGGACGGCGACCGTTCGCTCTCTCGGAGCACCGCGTCCCTGGCCGTTAGGGCACGCCGCACCTTCGCGTGGAACCCGCCGCGCGAGCGCGCCGATGGACGCCCGCTGCGCGTCACGGCCTCGTGGCGCGACCCCGCCGGAGGCGCCGGCGCGACCGCCACGGCGGTTTGGCCCGAACCGGCGACACGGTCGCCGCCGCGGTTCGTCCCGATACCGCCCGTGCGCATCCACGGCCTCACTCTCGACCAGGCGATCCCCCTGCCATGAGCAGAACCCCGTCGACCCCGCCGATTCCAACGGTCGCCACGTTTCTGGCCCCGGGATATGTCGCAGAAGTCGTGGCCGAACCAGGCGAACGGCGCCGACCCGGCGGGCTTCCCGACGCGCCCGAAGCGCCGGCGCCCGCCGACGACAGCGAGCCGCCCGGCAAGCGCCTCGCACGCGCCATCGAAGCTGGGCTGAGGTCGCGCGGCTGGCACGTGGACTACGCGTGGACGACCTACAGCGGGCACGCCATGGACGCCCGGCTGGTCACGGTGCGCTACGACGTCGAGCTCGCGTTGGTGGATGCCGAGCGCTGCGCCTGGCGCCTCAGCGCGCGACGACGCACCGGCCTCCTGCAGAGCCTCTTCAAGCGGCGGCCCGGCGAGGCCGAGGAGATCGAACACCAGCTCCTGCGCGCACACCTCGAGGAGACGCTGCGCGCCGATCCCGACGTCGCGCTCGACGAGGTCGCGGGCGCCATGTGGCAGCCCGAGAGCACCTGATTCCTCAGGGGCACGCCTCGACGCGGATCCGCGCCGCGACCGCCTCGTGGTCGCTCAGCGGCGCCTCGTGGTCGACGATGACGCGCACGTCCTCCGCATGGATACGGACGCGGCGACCGTTTGCGACGCCGTCGCGCAGGTAGATCCGATCGAAGCGGTGGTCTTCCATGCCGCCCACGTACATGTTGCGCGCGAGGTACGTCGCGTCCGGCCGATCGATGAGCTCGCTGGCGTCGCGGAACCCGTTGCGCGCAAGCTGATCGTGGCCGGCTCGGTCTTCGGCCGAGGTCGTGAAGAGGTTGAAGTCCCCACAGATGATGGTCGGGATCTCGACCTCGGACAGCGACGCCAGCACGTGCTCGAGCTGCTCGCGCCGAACCCTGGCCGCCCCCTGACCCGCCTGGAGGTGGGTGTTGACGATGGCCACCGGGCTCACGTCGCCCGCCGGCACCTGCAGCCCGACGAACCCCTTGCTCTTCCAGCGATCGAAGCCCGCATGAACGCGGAACGCGCGCACGAGGTCGCGCATCACCTCGACGCCGCGATGGAGACCGCGCCGCACCTTGAGGCCAAGACCCGAGTCGACCTGCCGCAGCCCGCGCTCGGCCTGCGCGTCGTCGAGCGCCCACTCCATGCCGGTCTCGCCGAGCACCTCGCGCGCCCCACCCCAGAGCTCCTGCAGCGCCACGACATCATACGTCTCGGCCTGCAGGTGCTCAGCAATCCGGCCAAACCGCGCCGCGCGGTGCTTGGCAAGCGGCCACGCGAATCCCCAGGTGTTGAGCGTCAGAACGTCGAGGGTTGCGGTCGTCATGGGGCACACACATCGCGGAACGAAGAAAACCGGACGCGGGAGGAGCGTCGTTTTCTTAACGTACATCAATGCGTATTGATTTTCCAGCACCGCGAAAAACATTTCGCACTTCGAAGTGAAGCGCATGTTCCGCCGGTATCAGCCGCGTCGCCGACGACGCAGTGCCGCGCCCCTCAATCGCAGAGGGCCATCAGCCCCACCTCGACATCGTCCGGCGGCAGCGAGCGCGCGGCCCCCAGCTCGGCCACGAGCCAGGTCTTGGCGGCGTGAAACAGCCCCTGCTCGACGGTCACCAGCCGCCGCTCGGAGCGCACTTCACATAAGGCCGCGAAGGTCTCGGCGACCCCGCGGATGGTGCCGACGCGCATCGCCTCGAGCCACTTGGCTGTGCGTTCCTTATCATAGAGGCGCGCGACCGGGACCTCGACGCCCCGATCGAGCAGCGCCAGGACCTGCCGCGCCCCGGCCGCCGACACGAGCGGCCGCATCCCCAGCCCGGCCGCGCGCGCGACCGGCACGTTCATCGTGTGCCCCTCGTTGACGACGACGTACGTGTCGCCGTCCGGGTGGGGCTCGACGGCCTTCACCAGGACGACGCCAAGCGGCGGCATGACCGCCCAGCTCCCCGCCTCGAGCGGTCGATCGGCACGCACGGGCGCAACGTCGAGATCGGGAAACGCACCCCCGCGGCGCTCGCGGCTCGCACACGCGCCCAGCACGACACACGCGAGCGCCGCCAGGCAGCCACGCGGTGTCACTGGGCTCGTCATGGCCTCGTCCTTTGCAGCGAAATGCACCTGAATCGAACCGGGGGCGCCTCGACAGCGCCACGGCAAAAGCGCACAATCGCGGCGCACAGGCGCCGTTGCGCCTCTGCGACTGCCCACTCTCGTTGGGGCCCAGCCCCAGGTACCGCGCCGACGCAGGCTCGCCGCGGCCTCCGCGAGTACGTCGCGGCGCGGCGAGAGCATAGAGGTTTCCTTCCTCGCGCTCCATGGGATTCGCGCTGATGGCCGTCACGCCCCCCGCTCCTCGACCCGCTCGATCAGGTTGCCGCGCCGCGCGTGCCACACCGGCTCGACGCGCACACGGCTGGCTCGTCGCCGCGCTGCTGGCGGCTGCCACGGCACCCGCCTGCTCGGAGTTCATCAAGCCCGAGCTCCCCGGCGAGACGACGTACACGATCGACGAGGTCACCTTCCCCGAGAACCTCGTGCTGAGCCCCAAGCCGCTCAAGCCCGTGCTCGCCGTGCGACCGTCCGCCTTCCTCATCGCCGGCCAGCCCTACAACCCGTATCGCCTGGCCGAGGACCGACGGCGCATCGGTACATTCTGGAAGAATTTCGGGTTCTTCGACGTGGAGGTCGACAAGGGGCTGGTCACGTTCGACGACGCCAAGAAGAGCGCGCGCGTGGCGTGGAGCTTGCGCGAGGGCGAGCGCTACCACATCCGCGCGATCCAGGTGCAAGGCGCGCCGACGGAGCTCGAGACGGCGGTGCGCGCCGAGGTCCCGTTTGCCGTCGGCGACAGGATCGACGTGCAGACCTACCGCATGGCACGTCACGCGCTGTGCGACGTCCTGCGCAAGCAGGGCTGGATGCGGGCCGAGGTCTACAGCCGCACCTACGTGGACCACGCGGCGCACGCGGTCGACTGGTACTACTTCGTGGACCCGGGGCCGCGCTCGGTCGTCGGCAAGGTCGAGGTCGTCGGCGCCCGCAAGATCCCCAAGGAGCTCATCATCGATCGCGCGGGACTCGAGCCCGGGCAGCCGCTGACACTCGATCGCATCGAGAAGCTCGAGCTCGATCTGGCCGATCTCGGGGCCTTCAATACGGCGCGAGTCTATGCGGAGACGGGCACCGAGTTCCAGACGAACGCCTCGCCGTACGAGACCTGGATTCCGCCCGATACCGGCGGCATTTTGAAGCCCGAGCAGGTGAGCGAGAGCGGCGCCCTCGTCGCGCGCAACGTGCCGGCCGAGGTCGACGTGAAGCTCTCGGTCGTCGAGTCGCCGACGGCGCAGGGGTCGCTCGACGTCGGCATCAACATGGATCCGGAGCGCATCGATCCCTACGTCACGACGCGCCTCTGGTGGCGCAACGCCTTCGGGCCGCTGCATCACCTGACGCTGCGGGGGACGGTCGGTTGGGGGATCCGCTGGCGCAGCGACATCGACGAGCCGCTCGGGCTCTACGGCAATGCGCGCCTCATGTGGAACCACCCTGGGACCATCGGGCGCACAGGGGATCTGCGGCTCACGCTCGCGTTCGACGAGGAGCTCTACCGCGGCTTCCACACGCGCACGGCGTCGGCCGGGCTGGGCTTGCGGTTCCTGCTGGCGCCCGGGATGTTCTTCGATCTTGAGCCGCGCTTCCGCTGGGATTCGCTGGTCGGGCTCGGGGCGATCGATCCGGCGGCGCCGCCCGGGACGGCAGAAGGTTTGAGTACCAAGGATTCGCTGGCGGGCGAGGCGCGCCTTGGGTTCGTGTGGGACACGCGCAATGATGGCGTCGAGGCGCTGAGCGGTCATTTGATCGGGCTGCACCTGGCGGCCGCGCCGGTCGGGGATCTGACGTGGCTGCGCGGCGACGTGGATCTGCGGGTGTTCGTGCCGTTCGGGCTCGACATGGGGCTCGGGTTCCGCGCGCAGGCCGGCTGGGCGGTGCCGCTGGGTGGCGACGACGCGGCGATGCCGATGGCGACGCGCATGTTCGGCGGCGGGGCCTGGGGGACGCGCGGCTTCGGGACGCGCGAGCTCTCGCCGTACGCGCGCGCCTGTGGCGGCGCGGCCGGTGCGGGCGACTGTCGCCAGGTGCCGGTCGGCGGCGAGAGCCTCTTCGAGGGTGCGGTCGAGTTCCGCTGGTTGCCGTTCCGGCAGCAGTTCGGCGCCGTCGCATTCGTGGACTTCGGGGCCGCGGGGGCCGAGCTGAATCCGTTCGCCGAGGGGATCGACATCGCGCCAGGCCTCGGCTTGCGCGTGCGGCTCTGGCACTTGAGCGCGGCTCTCGACTTCGCCTATCGCGTCACCTCGGGGATGGTCTACCCCGGCGTCGATCGCTTCCAGGCGTTCTTCCGAATCGGGGAGGCGTTCTAATGAGCGACCGCCGCAAAGAGCCGAGCGCAGACGAGCCGACGGCGATCGACCGCCCTGCGTTCTCCGAGGGGGCGACCGCGACGAACATGAAGGCCGCCGAGGCGACCCGCGTGGACGCGCCGGCCTTCGACCCTGTCGACGTCGAGCCGCCCGGAGACAATGGAAAGCAGGGCAAGAAGGGCAAGGACGCCAAGGCCCCGAAGCCGAAGAAGTCGCTGCCGCGCCGCCTGGTGAAGTGGTTCTTCACGACGCTCGGCGTCTTGCTCATCCTCATCCTGCTGGCCGTCGGGTTCTTCCATCTGCCGGTCGGCAAGAACATCGCGCGTGGCATCGTCGAGAGCTCGCTCGGCAAGAAATATGACGGCAAAGTGACGCTTGGCAAACTCGACTACACGATATTCGGGGACGTCGATATTGGCGATCTGGTCATCGCCGACAACGATGGCAAGCCCGTCGTGAAGCTGGGCGCGCTGCATCTCGAGCTGGACTGGGGATCGCTGTTATCCGCCCCACTCACCATCGAGAACGTGACCATCAGCGGCTTCGAGCTCGACGACGAGGCGTATGCCGACGGCACGTCGAAGTTCCAGCGCATGCAGAAAGAGCCGACGAAATTGCCACCGAAAGTGGTCGTGCAGGCGCTGGGATTGTCAAATTCGAAGATTCACATCAAGCAGCCCGACGGCAGTGACGTCTGGGTCGACGGGCTCACGGTCGCCGCCTCGGTGGCGAAGGACGACGAGGCCGGGACGCTCGACGCCGTCTTGAACAAGCTCGCGGCCAAGGTGCACATCAAGCGCGCCGACGGCAGCGATATGTGGCTGGACGACGTCGAGGTCGCCGCCAAGATCGCCATGAACACGCTCAAGGGCGAGCTGACGGCCGACGTCAGCAAGCTCGCCGCGAACCTCCACACGGTGAAGGGCGCGAACGATATCCGGCTGCCGATCGGTATGGTGCTCACCGCGAAGAAGCGGGGCGACAAGGTCGACGTGGCACTCACACCGACGCCCGCCGAGGCCGTCCTGAAGCTCGGCGACAATTCCGAACAGCGGGTGCCAATCAAGATCGGGCCTCTCGTCATCACCTCGGACGGCCAGCGCGCCGAGACGCATATCAACGGGATTTCCGCCGGGCCACTGACGATCCAGCGCATCGTCGGGGCCGGCGCGCCGCCCCCAGCGGGCAAGCTCGCGCTCGGACCCGGGATCCACGAGGTCGCGCTCCAAGGCTTGAAGCTCGACGCCAAGGGGCTCAATACGATGCTCGGGCGCGAGGTGCTCATCTCGGATGTGGCCGCGGACGTGTCGGTCAAGGGGCCGGCGGAGCGGCTCGATATCGCGGGCAAAGTCGTGACTGCCGGTGGCATATTCACGTTGACCGGCTTTCTGGATGTGCGCGACCTGCTCGATCCCGTTTGGCAGATCGATCTCGTCGGCGCCGACATCGACACGGCGAAGTTGCTCCCGAATCCGAAGAACGCCCTGACCACGCAGGTCAAGTTGCACGCCGAGGGACATGGCCTCTTGCCGGCCGGCGACGCCAAGTTGCACGTCGAGATCGGCCCCACCGACATGGGCGGCAAGGTCATCGACATGACGCTCATGGACCTCTCGTCGAAGGGAGCGCAGCTGCGCCTCGATCAGCTCGCCGTCACGGCCTATGGCCAGACGATCACGCTCGACGGCGCGCTCAATCTCGAGACGCGCCTCCTCGACGCGCGGCTCCGCGCGGCGCCGAAGGTGCAAGAAGCCATCGCGCGCGTGAGCGAGGCCGGCCTGCTGCTCGTGCCGCTGCCCGTGCTCGAAGGGCAGCTCGATCTCGACCTGAAGGTCACGGGCAAGCTGAGCGAATACGGCGCCGCCATTCTCGCGCGCAAGGTGCCTCCCCCCGCAAACCTCAAGGAGCTGTTTGATCCGGCCAAGTTCCCGGTCGAGGACATCGTGCTCAAGGGGGCCGTCAAGGGCTCCGACCTCACGGCCGTGTTTCCGGGCAAGACCGTCGCGGCCGGCGGGATCGACGGCACCATCGACGTCGCGATCAAGGACATGCTGCCCACAGGCACGATTCATGCGGCCCTGAGCAAGCTCGACCTCGGCACCCAGCAGATCGACGCCATCAACTTCGACGCGATCTTGGACGGCGTGAAACAGGACCTGACACTCGTCATCAAGGATCCGGCGCAGAAGCTGGACGTCCTCTTCCATGCCAAGAACGTCGTCGACCTAGCAGCGGGCCGAGTCGATGCGGTCGTGGACCAGCTCTCCGTCAAGCGCGGCGCGTTCGAGATGGCGCTCGATCAGCCGGTCCATGCCGTCATCGAAGCGACGCACATCGAGCTTCCGCCGGCCGTCATCAGGCTCGCGGGCGGGCTATTGAAGGTCGGGCTCGACGCGCGCTTTGTGCCGAATCCGGACCATCCGGGGGCGACTCTTCTCGATTCCATCACGCTCGATCTCGGGCTCGAGAAGGTCAATCTCGCGACGCTCGCGGCCGCCGCCGGAAAGTCCACCAAGGGGTTCGGGGCGCGGCTCGATGCGTCGCTGGAAGTGCGCGGCTCGCCGCTCGATCCCTCGGTCGATTTCGGCGCGACCATTCACGGCCAGGCGCCCAAGGGTGGACCGTTCCAGGTCGCGTTCGACGGGCAGATTCGGGATTCGAAATTGGACACCCACTTCAAGGTGACCGAGGGCCGCGGGGCGCCTCTGGTGAAGGGCTCGCTCCAGGCACCGCTGCTCCTTCCGAAGAAGCCCGAGGACAAGCCGGGCCTCGCGCCGGGCGGACGGCTGGTCTTCGATCTCGAAGCGCCGAAGGCGTCGCTCGCGCGCTGGGGGAGGCTCATCCCGGGCGGGCTTCCCCCGTCGGTCGATCCGAGCGGCACGCTGGCGGGCAAGGCGCACATCACCGGCACGCCGGCGCGGCCGACCGGCAGCTGGGACCTCGAGGTGATCGGCGCGTTCCTCAAGGCGCGCGGCGTCGACGCCGAGCAGATGCTGCACCTGACTGGCACGCTCGCACCCGACCAAGGCAAGACGGCGCTCGCCGGCTCGCTCGACGTGTTCCTCGATCGCACGCAGAATTCGTTTGTACACCAAACATTTGCCGGACGCTTCGATCGCTCGCCGCTCCTGCAGCACTTCATGAACGCCCCGTGGACCTTCGAAGGTGCGCTCGCGCCGATTCAGCTGGCTGCGCTGAACGCGCTGAAGCTCGCGCCGCAGGCGGTCGCCGGCACCATCCACGGCGGCATGGCGTTCGCGGGCAAGGGCCTCGCGGTGACCGGCGAGATCCACGGCAGCTTCGACGACATCGTGGTCGGCACGGCGCCGAAGGCCAACGGGATATTCGAGCTGGCGATCGGTCCCGACCAGACGACGCTGACCCAGCGCGTGAGCGTCGCGGGGCTCGAAGCGCTGCGCGTCGACCTCGTCATCGGGCTGCCGGGCAAGGTCCTCATGGCCGTTCTCAAGGACCGGCCGCGCCTCATGCAGAGCGCGCTCTCCGGCCACGTGGTCGTCACGGAGCATTCCTTCGAGGCGTGGCATTCCGCGCTCCCGAAAGTGCCAAAATTGCCGGGCAAGGTCGGCGGCGACCTCACGATCGGCGGGACGCTGGCCACGCCCGAAGCGCACGGTGCGGTCGCCTGGGACGGCTTCGACTCGCTGGCGGGGACGCCCGGTCGCGTGGCGTTGCTACTCGATGCCGGCCCCGAGAGGATCGACGCCGCGCTCGCGCTTGGAGCGGGCGTACGAGGCACCGTGCACGTTCAGCGCGCCGACCTCAAAGACAAGGAGGCCCCCACCCTCCCGGTCGTCTTCGAGGGTCGCGCCGACCACGTCGACTTCAAGACGTTGGTGCCCGCGTTCGTCATCGCGGGCAAGACGCTCGAATTGAAGGGCTTCCTCGACTGGCATATGGATGGCAAATTCCTCGTGTCGAAGAACCCGGAGAAACCCGGACTCGACCCGGCGAGCACCCTCTCGGGCGACTTCGGTCTCTCGGAGCTCGACATCGTCGTGCCCGACACCGATCGCCACCTCCGCGACGGCAAGTTCCATATCGTCGCCGAGAAGGATGCGCTCGTCATCGACGCCTTTCACTTCGGCGAGTCCGATCTCCAGAACCCGGCGCGCACGCTCGACATCACCGGGCGCGTGGCCCTCCCCGGCTTCAGGCCCGGGCCGATCACCCTTGCAATTACGAGCAAGGATTGGCTCGTCATGGGCCTCGGCTTCGACGGCCCCGAGGCCGAGCTCGACATCGACCTGCAGATCACGGCCGACGTCGCTGGGCCGGCCAAGAAGGTCGACCTCGTCTTCAAGAAGCTCGACGTCTTCGCGCCCGAGCGCTTCATCCGCTACCACTACCCGCAGATTGCGGCCTACAGCGATCTGCTCGACGTGTCGGACGACCTGACGTCCGGCAAGCTGCCGTACACGAAGCCGCCGGTGATGGCGTTCCCGAAGGACCTGGCGCTCGAGGCGCACATCGTGATGCCGGAGCCGGTGCGGCTCGGCGCCTATCCGCTCGACATCGCGCTCCAGGGCGCGCTCGATGTGGTCATCAAGGATGGGGCGCTGAGTCTGCACGGCGGTTTCAATGCGCCGAGCGGGCTCCTCAACGCGATGGGACGGATCCTCACGTTGGCGCACGGCAAGATCAGCGCGGACGGCGGCCTCGAGACGTTCAAGGCCGATCTGCGCTTCGTCGTCCCGGCCAACCCGCTCGCGCTGCGCGACGTCGCGATGCCGAAAGACGACCCGGCATCCCACGACGGCCTCGTGGCGATCAACGTCGCCTTCGCGATGAAGACGGGCCTCCAGACCACGTTCGATGGGGTCGGCGGGCCTTACGTCCTCGACGCCATCAGCGTGCTCAACGGCGGCCGCTCGCGCCTCTGGGGCCTCCCCGACACGCCGGCCTCCGAGACGGTCCGCTTTGGCAACAAGGACCACGGCCTCGTCATCTCGTATGTGCAAACGAACCTGCGCAATCTCATCTTCATGGACCGGCAGAATGGCTGGTCCGACTCTCTCGAGAATCCGCTCGAATATGGTCGTCTGCGTCACTTCGATATGCAGCGCTTCGTACCGGCGGGGCGGATCCGCATGCGCGCCGAGCCGCTCACGACCAATGCGCCCGGCGTCGATCGCACCGAGCTGTCCTGGGATTGGCTGCTCTTGAACGACCCGCGTACCGTGCTCGGGTTCGGGCCGCACCTGGGCTGCGATCTGCGCGCCGGCGTCGGCTTCCAACTCGAATGGTCCACCCAAGACTGAGGGTAGTCGTGATGCGAAGCTCGGCGATAGCGTGGGGGTTCGTGGCGGGGTTCGCGGCGCTCGGCCTCTCGGCACCGACCGCACACGCCGAGGAACCTCCTCCCCCGGAGGCCGCCCCCGCCGCCCCCGCCGCAGCGCCCAAGAGCGACGCACCCTGGTCCCAAGGCAAGGTGCGCGTCGGGGTCGGCGGCGGCGCGTCGATCAACCTCGCCTCGACCGCGTTCCAGGTGAACACCAGCGTCGGCTACTTCTTCATCGACTACCTCGAGGCGGGGGTCGACCTCGCGTTCCAGTTCGGCAGCGGCGACGTGCCGTTCACGATCGTGCTGGGTCCCGCCCTGCGCCTGCTCATCCCCGTCGACAAGCACATCATGCCGTACTTGGGCGCGTTCTATCACCACTACTTCGTGGTCGACTCGGACTTCGCGGACCTCGACACGGCGGGCGCGCGCGCCGGCATCGCGTTCCGCACCCAGGGCGCCAACGTGCAAATCGGCATCCTCTGGGAGCACGTCTTGAGCGCGTGCACCGACGAATGTGACATCTTCATGCCCGAAATTGGCGTCACATTCGTGTTTTGAACAAAGTCAGATCGGATCGCTGGTCACGGCGCGCGCGTCGCCGCTCAAAAGTACGTAGATCCGACCCCGCTGCGACGAGATCTTCACCGCGACCCCGTCGATCTCGTCGGTGAAGACGCCCGTCATCTCGAGCGCGTTGTCGACCGCGATCGGCAGATCCACGCGCGCCGCGTCGAGCACCGCCAGCGTGGCGCCGCCCGTGCGCTCGGTGCAGCCCATGTAGCTCGCCTGGACCAACGGCGACTTCTGGCCGTCCGCGATGAACGTGGCGGGCAGCCGCTCGATCGAGACGACCGCGCCGCGACGCTCGGTGACGCTCATCGGCGAGGCCTCGCCGCGATGCACCGCGACCAAGCGCGCCAGCACGCGCGCGCTCGGCTCGGGCTCGACCTTCGCCACGCTGACCCCGTCCACCCCGGCCCCCGGCCCTGCCGCCGGGTCCGACGTCCCTTTGTCCCCGCCGGTCGCAAGCGGCACCAGGAGCAGCGCCGCCGCCACCGTCACCACCACGCCGCCCAACACCAACGGCAACCGCCGCCCACGCGCCGGCGCCGTCTGCGACGCCAAGGCCGCGCGCACCTCGGCGCGGAGCCGCGTCTCGAGCCCGATCGGCGCCCTGTCGCGGGTGCCCGCCATGTGCACCGCGAGCTTGAGGCGCTCGAGATCCCCGCGCTCGCTCTCGAGCGCCGGACTCTGCCGGACGCGCCGCTGCAGCGCGATCGCCTCGAGCGGCTCGAGCTCCCCGTCGACCAACGCCGACAGGTGTGGGCGCAGCGCCTCGTCGCCTTTGTCGCCCCCGCTATCTGTGGGCTTGGACATCGCCGTATCCTCGTTGGCTAGCGTAAGTGGCGAGCGCCTCGCGGAGGCGCTTGCGAGCGTGGTGAATGCGGCTGCGCACGGTGCCGACCGGGCAGTCCAGGACGTGCGCGATCTCTTCGTAGTCGAGGCCTTCGATGTCGCAGAGGACGACCGCGGTGCGCTGGCCCTCGGGTAAGGTCATGAGGGCGGCGAGGACCTCGTCTTCGAAGCCGGCGCGGAAGGCCTCGAGGGCCGGCACCGGCGCCACGGTGGCGCTTGCGAGGGGCCTGTCGGTTGGAGACGGCAGGAGGTCGGCGTCCTCGAGGAGCGACTCCCGCCCCGCTTTTCGGGCCTTCGACACGAACGCATTGCGCACGATCGTATAGGCCCAGGCGCGCCAGTGGGTGTCGATGGGCATGCGCTCGAAGTGCTGGAGCGCCTTGGCCATGGCCTCCTGCACGAGGTCCTGCGCCTCCGCCTCGGATCCGGACAGGCGCAGCGCGAAGCGGTACATGCCCTCCCAGTGAGAGAACACGCGGTCCATGAACTCGCGCTCCGCGTCGCGTTTCTGCTTGAGCCCGAACCAGCCCACCCGGCCTCCACCCCCGTTAGGGACCCATGAAAACGCATCCTGGCGTCGCAATCAACGCGACCCGGGCCCCGAGAGTTCACGTTCCCGAGCGAAAAGGCGAGCGGGCGAATCGCGGGCAACCTCGCTTCGGGGTCCCCACGCGAGGTCTTCGCGAGAGCGAATCGACCTTGCTCTTTGACCGCTCGGCCGCGCTCATGTAAGTCGCGGAGCCGCGTCCCCACTGGTTTGGCAGGAGCTCTGGATCCCTTATGTCGCACCCGACCGGCCCCGTCTTCGAAGCCCGCTCTTACGACTTCGTCCCCTACCGCGATATCCAGAACTGGATCGGCGGCGAGTGGGTGAACGCCGCCTCGGGCGCCACGTTCGCGATCGACAACCCGCGCCACGGGCAGGTCCTGGGGCACGCCCCCGAGTCGGGCTCCGAGGACGTCGCGCGGGCCGTGGCCGCGGCCAAGGCGGCTTTCCCGGCCTGGCGCCAGACGCCGATCAAAGAGCGCGTGCAGGTCCTCTTTCGCCTGAAGCAGATGATGGAGGCAAACCTCGAGGAGCTGGCGTGGCTCGTGTCGCACGAGAACGGCAAGCTCTTCGGCGAGGCGAAGGCCAGCGTCGAGAAGGGCATCGAGTGCCTCGAGATGGGCATCGCCATCCCGAACATGGCGCACGCCGGCGGGCAGATCGACGTGTCGCGCGGCGTGAATTGCTCGACGAGCTACGAGCCGCT
>SXIE01000298.1 GCA_005772945.1 Pseudomonadota bacterium | reverse complement strand
GGTCGCCAAGAACAAGCTCGCGCCGCCCTTCCAGAGCTGCGAGTTCGACACGCTCTTCGGGCGCGGGGTCTGCGTCTCGAGCGAGGTCATCGATCTTGGCGTCGCGTACGGTCTCGTCGAGAAGTCGGGTGCCTGGTACGCGTACGAGGGCGAGCGGCTCGGGCAGGGCAAGGACCGCGCGCGGCAGACGCTCGACGATAACGGCGCGCTGCGTGAGCAGATCCGGCAGGCGGTCCTCGAGCACGCGCACCAGGCGGCGGCGACGGCGGTGGCTGCGGACGACGTCGAAACCGAAGCCGCGTGAGGAGGGGACCATGTTGTCGGTGAACTGTGTCGTGTTGGGGGGTCACGTGGGCGCGGCGCCCGAGCTGAAGGTAAGCGCGGCGGGCAAGTCGGTGTGCACGTTCCGGGTGGCGACCAACCGCTGGGATGCGCGGACGGAGCAGTCGGTGGCGGATTGGCATACGGTCATCGTCTTCGAGAAGCTTGCAGATACGTGCATGCGTTTCCTCAAGAAGGGCTCGCCGGTCCTTGTCGAGGGGCGGGTGCAGGTCAAACAGTGGGACGCGGAGGACGGCAAGCGCCAGTCGAAGCACGAGGTCGTGGCGTTCCGGGTCAACTTCCTGGGATCGGCGGCGGAGCAGGGTGAGCGGCGCTCGGAGGCGGGTGGGGGTGGGGTGGAGGCCTCGTCCGCCGAGGTAGCGGTGCCGTTCTAGGCGCGAAGAAGAGGGGGCGACGGTGCGAGGCGTCGGGCGATCAAACCCGCGCCTCGCACCGCGCCGCACCTGCTACACTGGGGTCGGCGTTCGGACGCAGAGGGGGCGCAACGTGGTCGCGTCAGAGGCATCGTCAACGAGCCAGATCCGCGAGATCGCGCTCACGGAGCTCAGCCGCGGAACGCCACTGCGCACGGAGTTCGAGGCGCTGCACGTGGCGTGGATCGGGCGCGGCGTCGCGCGGTGGCTGGAGTGGATCGATCCAGCGGGGCCGCATCCGCTCGTCGTCCTCGGGGCCTTCGGGTCGGGCGCCGTCCTGCAGGCCGTGGTGATCGGGCTCTGGGCCCAAGGGCCGATCGCGCGCTTCGACGCGCTGTTCGACGCGTCGCCACCCGGCGCTGATGGGCCGCCTGGGCCGCGCGCGGTGCTACGCCCGAGCGGCGGCGCATGGCACTTCATCGCGGTGACGGCCCGTCCGGGCATGGCGCCGACCCATGGGGGGCTCGGGCTCGGGCGCCTCCTGGTCGGGCACGCGCTGGACTGGGTTCGCGCGCGCGGGCACGCCGAGGCCCGGACGCTCTCGCCGGTGGTCGGGCTTCCGGCCCTCGCCAGCGCGTGGCGCGCGGGCACGCCGGAGACCTCGCTGGCACGCGTGGTCATGCGCAGTGCGCTCCGCGACGGCCGCCCATGGCTCCAGATCCTGCGTCTCCACCTCGGAGGCGGCGCGCGGCTCGAGCGCGTGCTCGAGGGAAGTCGGCGCGACGATGGCGCGAGCGGCATGGCGAACCTCCGCTTCGTCTACGCGACGGAGCCCGCGGATCGCGCCGCCCAGCGCGAGCGCTGGTCGGGCTGGTGCCGCGCGCGCGAGCAGGCGATGGCCTCGGGACGCGGGGTGCAGCTCGGGGAGATCGACGGCGAGGAACTCTGGTCGGCGCCGGCCCTCGCCGCCGATGGCGACGTTTTCGCGGACCCGCGCGCGGACGACTAACCGCGCGAGCGAATCCTGAATCCAGCGTCCGCCGACCGTCGCCGCCGTGCCCACTGCGCGCCGCACAAGGCCGCGAGCAGCCCTGCGAGTCCGTCGCCCGGCCCCGCGGCGCACCCCGAGTGCTGTCCGCCGACCCCGCCTTGGGTCGAGGGCGGCGCGGTCGCCGGGACGGTGTCGTCGCCGTCCGGTGCGGGCCCGTCCGGCCCCGGCTCATCCGGCCCGACCTCGGGCCCCGTTTCATCCTCCGGCGCCGCCTGGCACACGCCGAGCTGGGACGTCGCCGTCTCGCCGCACACGCGACCGGGTCCGCAGGTGTTCGCGCCGAAGGGGTTGCAGGGCGTGGCGCAGGTGTTGGCGTTGCAGAAGAGGCTCGCGCATGCGTTGTCCTGGCCGCACGCGTCGCCCGCCGGCTTGCCGCCTGGGGGCTGACAGATCCCATCGACGCCGCTCGCGTCGATGCGCGCGCAACCTTGGCCGCTCGGGCATCCGCCGCCGGCCAAGACCGCCGGGCACGCCACCTCGCATGCGCCATGGAAGCACGCCCCGCCGGCGCACTCCGATTCGCTGGTGCAGGCCGCTCCCGGCGGCAGGCACGCGATCGCCAGACCCGGATTGCACAGCTTCTCGGTCCGCAGCTGGTTCTGCGCGTCGTAGTACTGCAGCGTCTCGCATTGCATCTTGCACGGGCAGTCCGCGTGCGTCGTGCACCTGCCGGCGCAGAACGCGCTCGTCTCGTCCGCGGTCAGGAAGCAGAGCCCGCTCAGGCACTCCGAGCCGTCCTCGCAGGTGTCGCCGACCCCCTTGTTCTCGTTCTGGAAGCACGCGCCACCGCCGCCGCCCAGCCCCACGCACGTGAAGCCACCTGGACACGGGGCGCCGCTCGAGCACGGCTGCGAGCACACGTAGTTGAAGCCCGAGCCCGCGCAGAGCCCGCTCTTGCACTGGTCGCTGCTCTCGCACGCAGCGCCGTTGTCCTTGACCGTCGGCGTCGTCTGCCCCGCGACGCACGCCCCGAGTCCTGCGCCCGGGATCGCTTGGCACGTCTCGCTCGCCGCGCATTCACCGGAGCTGTGGCACGGCTCGCGGCACACCGGCCCGCCCGAGTCGGGCGCGCACAGCCGACTCGCGCACTCGTTGCTGCTGCTGCACGAGGCGCCGTTGGGCGCCGTTCCCTGCGCCTGCCCCGCGAAGCACAGACCGAGGCTCGGCTGGTTCGAGTACGGCGTGCAGTCATAGCCGTTCGGGCAGCTGTCGGGGTTGGTCGTGCACTCGCTCGCGCACACGCGCCTGCCGGCCCCAATCGGGTAGCAGGTCATCTGGTCTTTGCAGTCGCCGTCGCCGACACACGACTCGCCGAGCTCCTGCGTCGGCTCGGGCAGCGCATTCGAGATCCCCCCGCAGCGCCCCTGACCGTCGCATGCCAGTTGGCCGACGTAGTATTCGCCGTTCGCGCCGTCGCCCACGACGAGCGGACAATCCGCGTTGCTCGCGCACTGGAACGCGCCGCTCGGGTAGAGGAAGCACACGCCTGCGAGGTCATCGGCGTTGGGCGTGCGCGACTTCATGAACGAGTCCTGCTCGGGCGCCATCGTCGGCGGGTCGTTTTCCGAGAAACCGTAGAGGACGTGCTGCAGGCCGATGAAGTGGCCGATCTCGTGGACCGCGACGCTCACGACGTCGGTCGAGTAGTCCGCCCCGTCCATCTGCCACGTCTGCAGATACCCATTGAAGACGATGTCGGCCTCGGAGATGGCGCCGCTCTGGACGTCGAAATACGGGACCGTCACACCGAGCACGTACTCGCCGGACACCCAGCGATTGTCCTCGATCCACACGAACTCGTTCTTGCCGTTCTCGTAGCCGAAGGCGGTCAATTGAAGCGCGTTGTTGGTCCAGGCCGAGGTGTCCTCTTGAAAGGAGAGGCTCGAGCAGCCCTGCCCGGTCCACGCTTGAAAGGCCGCGCGCACGCCGTTCAGGCACTGTTGTTTGTCGAGGTCCGCCGAGCAGTTCGGGTGCAGCTTGTAGCTGACCTTGTTCGTCGGCCAGCGGACGAGCGCGCCGCTGTCGTTGCCGGCGAGCGACACGCTGTTCGCGCGCGCGGCCCCGCCAAGGGCGGCCAAGGCGATCCACACGCCCAAGCCGACCGCAAAACCACGTAGACCGAAGCCGCCACGCGGCTGCCGTCGGAGCTGCGCCATGAGCCGTCTCCAGCAGAACGATGCGAGCGAGCGCGCCGGGACCGCGCTCTACTCAGGGGGTCGGGAGGGCGGCCACCGCGCGAACCTCGCGCGCGAGGTCGCCGAGCAGCTTGGCCGACAGTGGCGGGGCCGGCGGAGCCTCGACGATCGCGCCGCTCGGGGCACGCGTCATGAGCCGCATGTCCTCGGTCGACTGGAGCACGAGCGGCATCGTGGCCGGCGTGCGCACGACGCGCCAGACGCCCTGCCCGAGCCCCGACGGCACGTGCCCGACGCTGGTCTTCTCGAGGAAGAGGACGACCTCCTCACCCTGGACGAAGCGCGGCATGCCAGGGATGGCCATCGCCAGCCGATTCTTGCCGACCCCGCCGAGCAGCCGCAGGACATAGCGGCTCGGGACGTCTTTTCCGCGCAGGACCTCGTCGATCGCGAGCTCGACGTCCGTGAAGAGGCCCTTGCCCTCGGCCTGCAGGTCGACGTTCGTGACGCCGAGGACGCGCGCGCGCACGACCCAGTCGGCCGTCCGCGTCATCTCCTCGACGGACACCTTCAGCACCGTCGTCGCGTGGGCCGTCGTGGACACCGCCGAGGACATGACGACCGCGCAACCGAGAGCCGCCACCACACCGAGGACTCGCTTCATTCCACCACCTCCCACGGAGCCGAACCCTCGTATGGGTACCAGGGCCGGGCGTCCGCTGGCAAGCTCGCCGCCGTCACGCATCGACATGCAGCCGACGCCCGTCGCGCCCTCAATCGTCGTCGCCACGCCCCTGGCGCGCCCGGTCCATGTCGCGTTTGGCGTCTTTCTCCTTCAAGGACTCGCGCTGGTCGTGGAGCTTCTTGCCGACGCACGTCGCGATCTCGACCTTTGCGAGCCCCCGCTCGAAGTAGAAACGCAGCGGCACGCAGGTGCGCCCTCGCTCCTGGATCTGCTTGGTGATCGCCTCGATCTCACTGCGATGCAGCAGCAGCTTCCGTTTGCGCATCGGCTCGTGGTTGTGCTGGTTGGCCTGCGCGTACTCGTTGACGTGGACGTTCATCAGCCACAGCTCGCCGCCGTCCTCGATGACGAAGCCGTCGCCGATCGTGACCGCCGCGGCGCGCAGCGACTTGACCTCGCTGCCGCGCAGCGCGAGCCCGGCCTCCCAGGTCTGCTCGATCGCGTAGGCGTGGCGCGCCTTGCGGTTCGTCGCGACGTCGCCGTCGCCTTTCGTCGCCTGTTTCTCCGGCTTTCCACTCACGTCGTCGGCTCCGCGCTGCCCGGGACCTCGGGCTCGCGCCACCGTACCGCGCCGCTCTCGTGCTGCCTACGACGCCGTCATCGCCGCCCGATCGCGCCGCCACCCGTTTTGCGCGCACGCCGGATCGCGCCGTGATTCCGAGGTGTTCGGGGGTCCCTTCGACCCCCCGGCGTCGCCCAGTCGCGTTTTTGACCACGGCCAGAAAGCACGGGGTTTCGCTGGTTTCGGTGATTTGCAGAAAACGGCGAGGCAAGGGCCCTGCGAGTATGAGAGAACCCGCTACCGCCGCCCCGGATCGCTGCCCATATATCGCGCCAGATGTGGTGGTTCGCGGGTCCGCTGGACACTAAATGTTGCGTGTGTTTTTTGACGACATCGCAACAGGATGGGATGTGGGGTGTGACGAGGGACGCTGCTATGTGCCCTCCCTCGCGCCACGAAAACAACGACCGGGCTCCCGCCCGCTCCCGTAGCTAAGTACGCCAGATTCATACTCTTCTTGCGTGTTCGGCAAGTCCGCCGGACGTGCCTGCCGTGGTGCGCGGGGATGCCGCCTCGCGCCCACGACGATCGCCGCTTGCGCGCCGAGCCCGCCCCGGGCTCCGGTGTCCGTACCGTCTCGTTCCCTCTTCGACCGTCGTCAAACCCCCCTCGCCGTCCACGAGGGGCATCCTGGAGGCGCCCTGTTATGAGGATTCAACGTCGTTTCACCGAGACCGGCCGTGATGCGTTCGCCTCGATCCCGTTCGCGGATCGCAACTCGCGCATCGTGAATCCGGACGGGACCGTCGTCTTCGAGGCGACCGCGATCGCGGTGCCGGTCAGCTGGACGCAGGTCGCGGTCGACGTTTTGGCGCAGAAGTATTTCCGCAAGGCCGGGATCCCGGCGCGGCTCCGGCCGATCGTCGAGGCTGGCGTGCCGGCGTGGCTCGCGCGCTCGGAGCCCGATCACGAGGCCATCGCGGCGCTCCCCGAGAAGCAGCGCATGGTCGGCGAGCGTGACTCGCGCCAGGTGTTTCGGCGCTTGGCGGGGTGCTGGACCTATTGGGGCTGGACCGCCGGCTACTTCGACAGCGAGGAGGATGCGCGCGCCTTCTACGACG
>SXIE01000297.1 GCA_005772945.1 Pseudomonadota bacterium | reverse complement strand
GGTCGGGCTCGGGGACCGCGGGCGCGCCGTTGGGGACGGCGGGCGGCGCGGGCGGGAGCGGGAGCTGGACGCGGAAGCCGTCGGGACGGCCGGCGCCGGTGTCGGCCTCGATCGCGGCGACGTGCCGCGCGGCGTCTGCCTGATGCGCCGCCGCGTAGGCTTTGGCGCCGCGCAGGCCGTTTTCTTCGTTCGTGAAGAGCACCACGCGGATCGTGCGGCGCGGGCGAACGTCGAGCTGCCCGATCAGGCGCGCGGCCTCGAGGACGATCGCGCAGCCGGCGCCGTCGTCCTGGGCGCCTTGGCCGACATCCCACGAGTCGAGGTGGCAGCCGAGGAGTACCACCTCGTCCGGGGCCTCGCGCCCGAGGACGTCGCCGACGACGTTGGCCGAGGGCGCGTCCGGGGCGGTGTGGGCGCCGAGCTCGAGGTGCACGCGGACCGCTTTCCCGGCGGCCGTCAGGCGATGCAAGAGGATCGCGTCCTCGACGGTGATCGCCGCGGCCGGGATCTTCGGGATGCCGTCCTCGTACCCCATCGAGCCGGTGTGGGGCGTGTAGAGCGAGCTCGGGGTGACCGAGCGGACGAGTACCGCGACCGCGCCCTTGGCGGCCGCGGCCGATGCGCCGCCCCAGCGGTATTCGACGGTCGCGCCGTAGTCGGTGAACGGGACGTCGAAGACGACGATCTTGCCTTTCACGGCGTCGCCGAGCGTCTCGAGGTGCGCGAAGCTGGTCGCGACGATGATCTCCGCGTGGATCCCGCCGGGCGGCGTGCCGACGCTGCCGCCGAGCGCGAGCAGGTCAAGGGTTTGCGCGGTCGGGGACTCGATCGCGAGGTGCTCCGCGCCGCGGATCCAGACCGGGACCATGACGGGCTCGGTGTGGACGCGCGCGAAGCCGTGGGTGCGCATCCAGTCCACGCCCCAGGCGATGGCGCGGTCGAGCGCCGGCGAACCGGCGAGGCGGTGCCCGACGCCGTCGCAGAGCGAGGTGACCGTCGCGAGCGCCCGCGATTCGACCTGCGCGGCGCCGATCAGGCGGCCCGCGACGACGCTCAGCGCGGGGGGCACGCGGGGCGCGGGGGGCCCGGCGAGGGCGGCGTGGCAGGACGCAAAGAGCAGCGTCAGGAGCGCGAAGGATGCGGCCGCGGCACGCATGCCCGGGCGCGAGGGAACGTTCGACACGGGGACCTCGATGCGTCAGCGCGCGCACCGTAGCGCGCCCCGGGACCGCCGTCACGCGCTCGCGAGGGCCGCGCGACGGGTCGACGCGCCGGCGCGCCTCACCAGGCGACGCCGACCCCGAGCCCGAGCTCGCCCGGCCCCGGAACAACGGTGATCGTGGGGGCTTTGAGGGCGTCGGGGTCGATGAACTCGAGGTGCTGCTCGATCTTGGGGCGCGTGTCGCGCAGCACGAGCCCGTCGACGATCGAATAGGTCCAGCTCGCGACGAACAGCGCCATGCCGCTATACCAGAGGCCGTTCAGCAGCCGCGCCGTCCCGCCATCGTCCGCGCGGATCGTGTTCGTGCCGCCCTGCTTGAGGGTCTCGATGCCAATCCAGCTTCCCATCATGGTGCCGGCGCCGAGCCCCTGCAGAATGGCCACGACCGTGCCCTTGCTGCCCTCGTCGTTGGCGAACTGCCCGATGCCGAACGGCGCGAGGTACGCGACCAGCGGCGTGTCGTTGCTCGTGACCTCGCGCACCACGATCTGGCGCGGGCCCTTGGGCGGCTCGGGGGTCCCGGGGCGCTCGGGGATGATGTTCGCCTGGACGAGCTCTTTGCGGCGCTCCTCGTAGAAGGCGATGAGCTCGCCCGGGTAGTAGAACTCGTCGAGCTTGTGAAACGGCGATTCGCGCAGCAGCTCGCCGAACACGAGGCGCGAGGCGTCGTTGGCGCCGACGAACCAGTGCGACGCGCCGAGCCACTCGAGGATCTTCGCGTGCTCGGGGCGCCCTTCGAGCTTGGGGTGGCCGACCATGCGGTCCAGCAGCTGGATGACGCGCTGGTAGTTCTGGATCCGAAAAGCCGACTCGGCTTGCGTGATGCGCTCGGCGATCCCGGCCGGGACGTCCTCGCCCGGCGGCTGGTCGGGTGGCCTATCGGGGGACGGGGCCGCGGGCGTTTCGGGCTTTGAACGAGGCTCCGCCGCGCGTGTGGCGCGGTCGACGGTCGGCCAGACCATCGACCCGAGCACGCAGCATGTCGTGACCGCTCGCCAGAGGGACCTCACGGGCTCCAGACGATACGCTCTTTCGGACGAATCGTGTACGTGCGCTTGTCGATCACCGACGTGTCCGCCGCGTACACGGTCAGCGCGAGCATCTCGGGCTTGGCGCTCTTCAGGGGGATGGCGTAGCTGCCGCCGCAGCCATAGCGCTTGCCGTGGCCGTCGACCGCGTAGCCGCCGCTGGGGCAGCGGAGGTCGAGTTGCGCCGGCTCCACGGCGGGATTTCCGTTTTCGGTCGCATCGCCCGGGCCGGGTTTCTGCCGGAAGACGAAGTGGACGGCCACCGGTCCGGTCGCGCGTTTGGGGACGACGACGGCCTGAGTTTCGTCCTTACAATTCGGGCACTTGGGGTGCCTGAGTAGCGCCGTGTAGGTGCCCGGAAGGAGGCTCAGCTGCGCTGGGCATGACACCGTCTTGCCGTCGAGCGTGACGCGGATCGCGGGCGGCTCGGCCGTGAGCTGCACCGGGATTGGCGTCGGCTTGACGGGCCCGTGAGGGACCACCCCGTTGGGCCCGTTGGGCACATTCGGCCCTGTCGGCCCCGTCGGATCGCGCCCGGGATCCGTCGGGTCGGCCACCCCGTGGGTCTTGCCCGAGGTCAGAAACCCGTCGACCCGCGCCAGCTCGAAGCTCAGCGCATCGCCGAAGCGCGCCCCCGCGGGCGCCTCGGGCGTCGGCGGTCGCGGCACCGTCAGCGCGGGCGGCACCGGCACCGGCAGGACCGCTCCG
>SXIE01000296.1 GCA_005772945.1 Pseudomonadota bacterium | reverse complement strand
GCGGCCACGTGCGGCGACAGCACCGCCGAGGCCATCGCCCCGCCGACCGGTACCTCGCGCCCGAGGTAGCGGGTCTTCCAGCCGCCGGCCTCGATCGTCGCGAGCGCGGCGCGCGCCGGCGCCTCCGGTCCGCGCATCGGGAACTTCGCGCCCGGCGGAAGCCACACGGCGATCCCGGGCGCGTGCGGGTGCTCGCCGGGGAGCGGCGTCTGGTACGCCACCAAGGTGATGAGCCCCGAGACCAGGCGCGCCTCGGGGAAGCGCGCCGCCAGGAACTCGCGATCCCCGGCGCCCGGCTGCAGCGTCACGAGCGTGGTCGCCGGTCCCAGCGCGGCGAGGAAGGGCTCGAGCCAAGGGCCGCGCAGGCCGGTCGAGGACATGCACAGCCAGGCTTCGTCCCAGGTGCGCGCCGCGACCTCGTCCGGGGTCGTCAAGACCTCGAAATCCGCGAGGCGCTCGGCGTCCCGGATGTGGCGGCGCTCGAGCATGTAGACGGGCACGCCCGCGGCGAGCTCGGCTTTGTGATGCGGCTTCACAAAGAAGGCGATCTGGGCGCCGCCCTTCTGAAGGAAGTGCGCGTACGCCACGCCGACCGCGCCCGCGCCGACCAGGATCACCCGTTTCTTGGTTGCGCCATGCATCGCTTCGGACCTCGCGTGTGCGTCTCTCCGGTGAGTCGCACGACGACCGCCCGCGCGCCAGTTCCTCGGCGCCGCAGGTCGCGGAGGTCACCGCGGGAAACGCTCGGGCCCGGCCGCCGTCTCCCGGAGGCGACGACCTAGGAAGCGGCAGGAACGCGACGTCCGTGGCCGCCCTGTGAAGATATTGGACAGGTTCGCGCGAGCGAACTGAGCAAATTCACCGGCGGTGGCTACTCAGTGCTAGGCCTGTCTCGACGGGCTTGCGGAGTTCCAGGTGCCGCTCCTTCGCGTGGCACGTGCCTTGCTCATTTGAAACGCTGTCAGGAGATACGTCTCGCAGTTGCTCGAGAGAGTCTGCGCAGGCCGTGTTCTCCGGTTGGCAGTTCAAAGCTCCATCGTTCCCTTTCTCGGAGTGACGGCCGAATGGGTAACGCTGGAGCTCTTTTTTTGCTCGCGATCGTCCTCTGACAAACGCGTCAGCTGGCGTGGCTGAGGCCGGTGCCGAGGCCGCGTAACCGCGCTTCGAGGTGCGCAATCACGTGCGCGGCCTTCAGCTCGCGCGCGACCGTGAGCGCGTTGCCGAGCGACTGCACCGCGTCCTGCGTGAGGCCCATCTTCACCTGGCAATCACCCAGGCTCTCCAGCACGGCACACAGCCCGACGTCCGCTTTGCCGAGGCTCTGGTAGGTCGCGATGCCCTCGTTCAGCAGCGCCAGCGCGTTGTCGAAGCGCCCGAGCGCCGCCTCGGCCGCGCCCGACGTCCGCAGCGCCGCCGCCGCGCCTACGAAGTCGCCCGAGCTCGCGAAGATCTCGCGCGAGCGCTGCGCCAGCTCGACGGCCCGCTCCGGCTGATCCAGATCGAGCGCGATCGCCGCGAGCGCCCCGACCGCCTCGCCGACGCCGCGCCGGTCCCCGAGGTCCTCGCGCGTCCGCAGCGCCTTCTCGAAGAACGGCCGCGCCTCGGCCGGTCGATGCTGCGCGAGCAAGACACGCGCGACCGTCCCCAGCGCCTGGCTCACGCCCATGCGGTGGCCCTCGCGATCGAACAGATCGAGCGCCTTTTGCGCCGCATCGAGCGCCAGCACGTACTCGCGCCGCTCCGTCGCGGCCAGCGCCAGGTCGTGCAGCACCTTCGCGCGCGCGAGTCCCACGTCCAGCTTCTGGTGGAGATCCACGGCGCGCCGCAGCTGCCGCAAGGCCTCGGCCGCGTCGCCCTCGCGTAGCGAGAGCAGCCCCTGCGCGTGGTAGGTATCCGCCAACCCCTGCGTATCCTGGTGCTGCGCGAAGACGCGGCGCGCCGCTTCATACGCCTCGCGCGCGGCCTTAGTCTGACCGCGCCGCTCGATGCTGGCGGCCCGTCGCAGCTCGCAGCGCGCGGCGTCGACGTGGCGCCCGAGCCCGCGATAGCGTTCGGACGCGGCGCGCAAGAGCTCGCTGGCGGCGCCGTACTCGGCCAGCGCGTCGTAGACGTCCGCGAGCGCGAGCTCGGCCTGCGCGGTCTCCAGGGCATCGCCCTGCTTGGCGGCGCGCTCGAGCAAGCCGCGAAACGCATCGGCGGCGGCCTCGTAGGTCCCCAGATCGGCGCGCAGCTGGCCGAGCACGCGCAAGGCCTCGCGCGCGGCCGCATCCGCCGCCGGCTGGGGCACGCTGGGCGTCGCCGCCTCGATGCGCTGCGCCGTGTCGAGCACCTGGGCGAACCCGGCGGCGGCTTCGTCTTGGCGCCCGCCTGCGCGCGCGGCGCGGGCGTAGGTGAGGCGGTAGCCGAGCGCCTTGTCGAGCGCGTCGGCGCCTTCCCAGTGGCCCGCCAGCTCCAGCGCGCGCGGCGCCTCGCCGTGGAACGCCTCGAGCGTCTCGGCCACCATCTGATGCAGGCGCCGCACGGCGCGCGGGCTTCGGACCTGCGCCAGCACCAGCTCGCGCAGGACCCCCGACGCGAAGCGCAGCCGCGGCACCGCGCGCCCGGTGGCCGGCACCTCGATGAGGCACCCCGAGCGCACCAGCGTGTCGAGCACGCGCTCCACGGCGTCGAGCGCGGCCGTCTGGCCATCGCGCTCGAGCGATTGTTCGAGCAGCAGCGGGTCGAACTCGAGCCCGTGCATGGCCGCGTGGCGCGTGACCGCGACGGCCTCGGGCAACCCCGCGAGCTGGGTCGTGGCCTCGTTCAGGTGGCGCGCCGCGCGGTCCACGATCGAGGGCGGCAGCTCGCTGAGCGGCACGCGCAGGCCGACCGGATTCCAGGTCTTGGCCATGCGCAGGTGCTCGGGGTTTTGCTCGATCGCGGTGACGAGATCGGTCGCGTCCGCCGGGTTGCCGCCGGATAGGTAGAGGAGGTACGGCGTCAGGTGTCCGAAGCCGCGGCCGATCGTCTGGGTGAGCTCCGCGAACTCGCTGCCCTCGAGGCGCTGCAGCGTGACGAGCTCGTGCAGGCGGCCCTCCGCGCCGGCGCGCCAGCCGATCGACTCCTGCAGCCCGCCGAGCGAAACCTGGCGCTGTCCGGGCGGCGTGTCGACGCGCAGGACGACGGCGATGCGGACGGATTGCGAGGGCAGGCTGGTCGCGAGGTACTCGAGGAACGCGCGCGTGGTCGGGTCGCCGTCGTCGACGCGCCCCGCTTCGATGACGACGGGCTGGAGGCGCGCGACGCGAATGAAGAGCCGGAGGAGCGCCGAGAAAATCTCACGGCCCACCGGAGGTTCCGCCTGGTCAGGCGCGAGGTTCGGGCGCAGGAAGCGCGCGAGCGCCTCGATGAGGTCCGGCTCTATCTGATCGGAGAGGGCCGGGTGCTCTTCCAGCTTGATGCGCAGCGCGGTGCGCTCGAGGAGCGTCGTGCCCAGGACGTCGTCGACGAGCGTTCTGAGATCGCTGCCGGCCGTCCCGGCTGAGGCCGAGCGGAGGCCGCGTGCCACCAGCGCGCGATGCTCCTTCTTGGCGACCTCGGCCAGCCAGCGCGAGAAGCGCTGCTTGCCCAAGCCCGCCTCGCCCGCGACCCAGAGGAAGCGCGGGGCGCCGCGCAGCGCTTCGTCGAGCGCCTTCTTGGCGCGCAGCTGTTCGTTGCGGCGGCCGACGATGCGGTAGAGGGCGCTGCCGCTGTCGCGCCGCACGCCGAGCGACGGCGTCGGCGACACGGCGCGGAGCGTGGAGCCTGCCTCGAGCGCGTCGTAGGTGTCGCTCGTTCCCGTCGCGGCATTTGCGAGCGGCGTCGGGAGGCCGCTGTCGAACTCCTCGGCGAGGATGGCCTCGCCCGGCTCCTCGGGCAGCGTCTCGAGGCACGCCTCGAGCTCGGCGCGGACCTCGACAGCGCTCGCGGGGCGGTCCTCGCGCCGCTTGGCGAGCAGCCGATCCACGAGCGCCGGGATGCGCGGGTCGATGACCAGGCCCGGGGCGGCCTCGATGAGCGGTAGGGGAAGCGCGTGGACGTGCTTGTAGAGGATCTCGAGCGGGTTGTCCTCGGCGAACGGGACGCGCCCGGTCAGCATCTCGTAGACGAGGATCCCCAGCGAATACAGGTCCGAGCGGGCATCGACCGGCTCGCTGTTGGCCTGCTCGGGGCTCATGTAGCGCGGCGTGCCGAAGACGGTCCCGGTCTGCGTCAGCGGGATGCCGCCGTCGGGGTCGAGAAACTTGGCGACGCCGAAGTCGAGGACCTTCACGAAGGCGCGCTGGCCGCTGCGCTGCACGAGGAAGATGTTCTCGGGCTTCAGGTCGCGATGGATGATGCCGTGGCTGTGCGCCTCTTCGAGGCTGCGGCAGATCTGGGTCGCGTAGCGGACGACGGTCGTGACGGGGAGCATCTCTTCGAGCGAGAGCCGATGGCCGAGGGTGGTGCCCTTCAGCAGCTCCATCGCGAGGTAGAGGCTGCCGCGCTCGGTCTGGCCGAAGTCGAAGACGGTGATGGTGTGCTGGCTCTGGAGGCGGCGCGCGGCGCGCACCTCCCAGAAGAAGCGCTGGACCGAGGCCTGATTGCCGTCGGCGCGGTGGTGCATGATCTTGATGGCGACGTCGCGGTCCATCGAGTGCTGGCGCGCGACGTAGACCGAGCCCATGCCGCCTTTGCCGAGCAGGCGCCTGATGGTGTAGCGGTTGTCGATGACGGTGCCGCCGGCGAGCCCGGCCCCGAGGTTGACGAGCCGCGTGCCGTCGTACGGACAGCGTTCCTCACCGGGCCCGAATACGCGTTCGCATTCGGGGCAGAGGAACTCGGCAGCGGTTGTCGGCGGGTGCAACAGGTGCCTCCACGCGGCGCGGTCCGACGTGCTGGGGGGATGGGGGACGGGGGATGGGGGACG
>SXIE01000295.1 GCA_005772945.1 Pseudomonadota bacterium | reverse complement strand
CTCGAGGCGCGGCTGGTAGACGTTCAGATCGGGCTCGGCGCCACCCGTGGGGACAGCCCGACGCATTTTGGCGAGCCGGACCTCGAGCCCCTCGCGCGCGACGTGTGCCATGTACGAGGCAGCATCGAAGCCAGCGGGAACGGGGACGGTCGGTAGGTACGTCTTACCCAGGCTGAGCTCGACGTCGCAGAGGTCCGCACTTTTCAGCGTGTTCGCGAGCGCCTCGGGCAGGTCGACAAAGCGCTGGCGCATGACCTCGGGGCTGGCGAGGTAGAGGTCGTCGGTGATGCGCGCCTTGGTGTCGAGCGTCGGCAGGGACTTGCCGAGCTGGATGCAGAGCAGGACCTCGTGGGCCGGGGCGTCCTTCTGATCGATGTAATGGGCGTCGGCGGCGGCGACGATCGGGATCTCGAGCTCGTCGGCGATGGCGAGCAGGCCCTCGTTGACGCGGTCTTGCTCTTTGATCCCGCTGCGCAGGATCTCGAGGTAGAAGCCGTCGCGTCCGAAGACGCCCTGGTAGTGGCGGGCGAGCTCGCGCGCCTCGTCGAAGCGGCCGCGCAGGAGGGCCTGCGGGATCTCGCCGGCGAGGCTCGAGGACAGCGCGATGAGCCCCTCCGCGTACTGCTCGAGGAGCGGGCGATCGATGCGCGGCCCCGGGCACTTGGGGGGCGTGTCCATGTAGGCGCGCGAGAGCAGGTAGCAGAGGTTCTGGTAGCCCTTCTGGTTCCGGCACAGCAAGACGATCGACGGCGTGCGGCGGATCTCGCCGTTCTTGCGCCCGTCCTCGCCGGGCACGAGGTTGACCTCGGCCCCGAAGATCGGCTTCACGCCGGCTTTCTTGGCGGCCTTGTAGAAGTCGACCGCCCCGAACATGTTGTTGTGATCGGTGAGCGCGATCGCCGGAGCCCCGTCGGCCTTGGCGCGCGCGAGCAGCGGCCCGACGCGGATCGTCGAGTCGAGCATCGAGAATTCGGAGTGGACGTGCAGGTGGACGAAGCTCATGGCGCGGCATCCTCCCGCGCGGGGCGCCGCCTGTAAATGCCCGTGGCGCGCTCGACCGATCGCGGCCTCTCGCGGTCGTGCGGCGCGCGGTGTCGTGCGGCGCGCGGTTGACGGGATGACGCCCCGAGTCGATGCTCGCTCCCGGAGGAACGCATGGCTCAGCCCAACGGGCAGTCCGCCAGGGGTGCGCAGCGCGTGCCGTCGAACGACTCGGTCCTCGAGTCCGACGAGATGCGCCTGGTGTGGCTCGACATGGAGATGACCGGGCTCGAGCCCGAGATCTGCCAACCGATCGAGATCGCGACGCTCGTCACGAACGGCGAGCTCGAGATCCTGGCCGAGGGGCCGAACATCGTCATCCACCAACCGGATGAGGTGCTCGCGGCGATGGACGCCTGGAACACCGAGCACCACGGGCTGAGCGGGCTGACCGACGCCGTGCGCGCCTCGCGCGTCACGTGCGCCGAGGCCGAGGCCGCGACCGTCGCATTTCTCATGCAGTGGCTGCCGCCGAAGATGTCACCGCTCTGCGGCAACACCGTCGCCCAGGATCGGCGCTTCATGCGGCGCTACATGCCGAACCTCGACGCCTACTTCCACTATCGCCACGTCGACATCTCGACGATCAAGGAGCTCGTGCGGCGCTGGTACGGCCTCACGCCGCCGCCGAAACAGACGAACCACCGCGCGCTCGACGATATCAAGGAATCGGTCGAGGAGCTGCGCTGGTACCGCCAGGTCGTGTTCCGCGACGTCGCGTTGGTCGCCCACACCGACACGCCCTGAGCCGGCGCGCCCCCACGCCAAGGAGTAGCCCGTGACCAACCCCATGGACCCCAAAACCGGGTCGACCGGGTCGACCGGATCAGGCGCCCGACCGCGCGGGCCCGGTGCCCCGCCCGTCCCCGACCAGGTTTCGTTTGACCAGCTGGCGGCCGCCGCCGGCCACTACGTCGGGCACGGCGCCGACGCGACCGGCATCCCCTACCGGGCCGAGCTGTCGCTCGCGGGCGTGGCGGACGGGCACGGCCTGAACTACCGATTCCGCGCCGAGCGCAGCGACGACCGCGAGGTCCTGCACGACGAAACGGGGCTCATCGGGCTCGGGCTGCACGGCAAGCTGGCGCTGCACGTCGCCTCGCGCCAATACCGCACGGTGTTCGAGCGGCGGCTGCGCGCGGTCGAGCCCGGCGAGGACGGGGCGACCGCCTTCGTGTTCGCCTATGGCGACCCGGCCGATCGCCAGTCGCTGCGCGACGAAACGCGCCTTTCGCTGTTTCCCAACGGCCGCGTCGGCGTGCGGCTCGCGTGGGCGATTCCGGGCGGCGACCTGCGCCCGCAATCGAGCTGCGTCCTGGAGAGCGTGACGAGCGCGCGCGATCTCAGGCCGGCCTACATTCGGCACTGGCGTTCGCTCGTCGACGCGGATGACTCGCACTACCCCGGCAGCGACGAGCTCCTTTCGTACGGCGCGCCGGTCGGGCGCAAGCTCGGCCTCCAGCGCGTCGGCGTTCATGTCGAGCTGGTGCCGCCGGGACGCCGCACCTCGTTCCCGCACGCCGAAAAGACCGAGGAAGAGCTGGTGATGGTCCTCGCGGGACATCCGGATGTGTGGCTCGACGGGGCGCTCGTGCCGTTGCGTCCTGGGGACGTCGTCGGCTTCCCGCCGGGGACGGGGGTCGCGCACACGTTCATGAACAACACGGCCGACGAGGTGCGCCTGGTGGTCGTCGGCGAGCATCGCCGCCCGGATAACCAGATCTGGTATCCGCTCAACCCCGAGCGCAAGGAACCGCTCGGCGAGCGCTGGTGGGACGTCGGCAACAAGCCGCTCGGCCCGCACGACGGACGCGCCAGAAAGCGCGGCTGACCCCGCGGCGGCGGCGGCGGACGTTCGAGTTCAGCCTCCTGCTGGGGACTTTCACCGAAACCGGAACCGCCCGGGGGGCGCTTGCAGCCCGGCCGGGGCGCGCTATGCTCCGCGCATGTCCATCATCGACAAGATCCGCGGTGTGTTCGGGCGCAAGCAGACCCCGGCGGTCGGCGACGCGAGAGGCGAGAGCGACGCGAGAGGCGAGAGCGACGCGAACGCGCCCGATGGCGATCCGGGCGCGCCCTTCAAGCGCAAGCTCCCGCCGTGGCGCAAGGCGCTGCGCTTCGTCCTGCCGGTCTGGGCGCTGCTCATCATCCTCGGCACGTTCGTGTTCGGCGGGGCGTTCGCCAGCGAGATCATGCCCGGCGAGGTCGGCGTCATCTACAACATGAGCGGCATCGGCGTCTTCGGTGACGAGGCGAGCGTCGTCAAAGACCAGGGCATTCAGATGGTCTGGCCGTATTTCCAGCGCCTCGAGAAGCTCGACATCCGCCCGCAGATCTTCGTGATGGAGGGCGACAAGAACATCTCGGACGACCACGTCCAGCGCCTCTTGGTGCGGGCGAGCGACGGATCGAATTTCTACTTTCCGCGCGTCGAGATCCACTACCAGATCATCGCGAGCTCGGCCGTGACCGTCATCCGGCAGAACGGCCCGGGCGATGGCTGGAAGAAGCACGCGCTCCTGGTCCACGCGCGCGAGATCCTGCGCAACGAGTTCGGGCGCTACTCGTTCCTAGAGATCGCCGACCCGCGCACCTACGGCGAGGCGACGGCTCGCGCCAAGCATGCGCTGAACGAGCGTCTCAACCCGCTCGGGCTCGAGGTCACGAACATCCCGCCGCCCAAGCCGGCGTTCGATGACGCCGTCGAGAAGGCGATCGAGGATCGGCAGAACGCCGAGCAGGAAGTCGAGGTCCAGTTCGAGAAGCGCAACAAGCTCGAGCAGGAAAAGGGCCGCCGCGTCCAACAGATCGAACAGGAGAAGAACGCGCAGTTCCAGGGACTGGTGGCCGAGCTGGAGGCCAAGAAGCAGCAGGCCGTCAACCACCTCATCGCGGTCCGGCGCGAAGCCGACAAGTACTTCATCCAACGGCAGACCGAGGGCACCGCCTATCGCGACGAAAAGACCACGCGCGCCGAAGCGAACAAGGTCGCGTACCAGAAGGAAGCCGAAGGCATGGTCGCGCAGATCAAGGCCGTCGGCGAGTCGGGGCCGGACGTCCTCAACCGCGAGATCGCCGAGCACGTCTTCCCGCAACTATCGAAAATCAAAGCAGTACCGTACGCGAAATCCTCGACCCCGATCGACATCCGCCACCTCGAATCCGGAGATGGCCGATGAAGATCCTCAACATCGTGTCGCTGGTGATCGTGCTGCTCTGGCTCTCGCCCAAGATGTGCCTCGACGAGGTGCGCCCCGATCAGATCGGCATCCGCAAGTCGATCGACGGCGGCATCGCCGAAGAGGACTTCACGCCGGGATGGCACCTGTCGCTGCCGATGATCCACAGCTGGTACAAGCTCGACGCGATGCTGCACTACATCGTCTGGGAGGACGCGACGGCCCTCGACGTGCGCACCAAGGAGAACAACATCTTCTACGTGGACGCTGTCTTGGCGTACCGCGTGCGACCCGGCGAGGGTTGGATGATCGTGCGCGAGGGCTTCCTCGACACCTATCCAGACAAGGTGAAGTCGGCGGCGATGGGCGTCTTGCGCGAGCAGCTCGCCGATCTCTCGAACATCGACGTGCAGTCGTCCGACAAGCGCGAGGCGTCGACGAAAGCCGCGCTGGTGGCCGTCGGCAAGGCGATCAGCCAGTATCACGTCGAGGCCACGCACCTCACGCTCCGGCAGATCAAGTTCCGCGACCAGTACGAGCAGAAGCTGCAGAACAAGCAGCTCTACGTCGTGCAGGGCAAGCTCGACGAGGCCGTGCGCCGCGAGTCCAAGGCGGCGCAGGAAACGGAGACGCTCGAGAAGACCATCGACAAGGACATCGCGCTCAAGGCCGAGGAGTGGAACAAGAAGATCGAAGAGCTGCGCAGCAAGTTCGAGCTCGAGATCGCCGCCATCGACGCCGAGGGCGTGACGTATGACCGCAAACACCGCGCCGACGGCGACGCCTTCCACGCCCAGGCCAGGGCCGAAGGCGACCTCGCCGAAACGCAGGCCAAGGCGCTCGGCGAGAAGCTGCGCTCCGAGGCGCTCGCGTCGCAGGCGGGTCGCACGTTCTCGGCCATCCAGGCGGTGCGCGGCTTCCAGCTCGGCGACATCCTGCTCAACTCCGCCGACCCGACCTTCTTCTACAAGTTCGGCAGCATGGAGGCGTGGCGCAAGTTCTTCATGCCCGAGGCCGGGGGATCCCCCTGAGGTGAGCCGGTGACGCCCCCTCGTTCCGTGTGCGTGCGATGAAGGTCTTTCTCGAACTGCTCCTCATCGCGACGGCGGTCTCGTTTGGGGCCGTCTACATCCCGATCGGCTGGCGGCGATGGCGGAAACGCGAAGAGGCGCGCCGCGCGCGACCCGCGCTCCAGGTCATCCCACGCGTCGACGCGGAGGCCGCGCGCGCCACGACGAGCGACGAGCGGATCCGCGAGGCCGTCGTCATTCGCGAACGGATCGCCGACTACGCACGCCGACCCGAGGTCGGCCTCGATGTGATCGTCGTTCACGAAGTCGATCTGCTCATCGCGTCGATGGTCGAGCTCGCGCGGACGCGCCGCGAGCTCGAGGACCACCTCGGTGGGATCTCGGAGGCCCAGCTCGTGCGCGACGCGGCGCTCCTCGATCCCGCCACGCTCCAGGCGCAGCGACTGCAAATCGACGGCCTGCGGGTGCGCGCGCGGGGGTTGGAAGCCGAGCTCGCGCGCGCCGTCGCCGGCCTACGCGAGACCTGGCTCGGACTCCTCGACGCGCTCGCGCAGCCGGGCGCCGGGGGCCTCGCGACCGCGCGCATGCGCGATCAGATCGAGGCGCTCCGGATCCGCATTCAAGCCGAGAAAGAGGCCCGCACCGAGGTCGAGCCCGCCTGACGCTCACGCGCCGATCCGGTCAGTCGCCGCAGTCCACCGGCGCCGCGCCCGCACCCTCGGCCCCGCCGCCCTCGTTGTTCGCGTGGCACGCGGCGCGCCGGGCCTCCTCGTCCTCCGCGAGCAGGCGGCTCGCGATGGCCTGCACGCCCGACCCCAGCTGCACGCTGTAGCCGCTGCCGGTGGGGACGAGCTTGAGCAGCTCGACCTCACCCAGCGACAGCTTCTTCGAGGCCTCGAGGATCTGGATGTCGATGATCGGGGCGCCGGTGAGTGAGAAGGACGGCGCCGCTCCGGTCCAACCGTCGCCGCTCGACTTGATCGAGGTGCTGATCTTGCCCTCGAGCTCGATCCCCGCGCCCACCGACGCGATCTTCGGCATGCCGCCGCGGATCGTCGCCGCGCACGCCGCCGTGACCGCGAGCTCGAGCTCCCAGCCCGAGCCCGTCTTGGTCGCCGTGAAGCCGCCCTTGATCTCGGGCTTGGCCTGGAAGAACACGCCGGTGCAAATCGGGACGTTCAGCTCGGGCAGGTGCGGGCCCTTGGCGAACCCCTTCACGAATGCGCCGCCCTTGTCCTTGCTGGTGACACCGAAGGCAAACCCGAAGCAGTCCCCGGCCGGGAACTCCATCTCGCCCTTGACCTCGGGGGGCTCCTCGCCCTCTTTCGCCTCGCCTTCCTTGGCCTCGCCCGCGCCGCCCTCTTTGGCCGACTCGCCTTCTTGCGCCTCGTCGGCCCACGGGCCTGGCGGCCGCTCCTCTTGCGCCTCGTCGGCCCACGGGCCTGGCGGCCGCTCTTCTTGCGCCTCGTCGGCCCGCGGGCCTGGCGGCCGCTCTTCCTGCGCCTCCGCGGCCGGCGCTTCCTCGGCCGGGGCCACGCTCTGATTCTGTTCCTCCGCAGCGGGCGCCTCCGCGGCCGGCGCTCCCTCGGCCGGGGCCACGCTCTGATTCTGCTCCTCTGCGGCGGGCGCCTCCGCGGCCGGTGCCTCTTCGGCCGGCGCCACGCTCTGGTTCGGCTCCTCGACGTCGCCCTCTTCGCGCTGGACCTGCGCCGCGCCGGCCGGCTTCATCTGAACCGGGCTGAGCATCGCCTCGCCCTCGGCGAACGAGGCCCCGCGCAGCTGAGATTTGAGTACCCGTTCAGGGGTGGGCTTGAGCCGGTAATCGCGCCGTGCGACCTCGGTCCGCATGACAACGACAACCATCGAACAACTCGAAAAGCACATCGAACACATGATCCGCGCGCACATCGCGGAGTGCCGGCGACGGGCG
>SXIE01000294.1 GCA_005772945.1 Pseudomonadota bacterium | reverse complement strand
CAGGGACCTCGCGCTCGATATCGAGGGGTCCGCAACAACCTCTTCGACCTTCGACGCACCTGCGCTCTCGGAAACCTCGAAGTCATTCAGGCACGGATTGCCGCATGAAGTATGGACGCGCAACCCGGTCGGCGTTCTAGAGGCCTTGGCACATGCCAGACTCGACGGAGGGGGTGCGTAAGAACGCACGCCTTTCTGCGAGGTTGCGCCGCCCGCCAGACGTCCTCGCCACGCGGACGGCGGTGTCGGACGCGAGCGCGCCAGCAGAAGGAAGGACCCCGATGAACCTGCTCACGCCTCGTCACGCGATCGCCCTCGGTGCCCTCGTCGGCGCGCTCGTCTCGCATGTGCCCGACGCCCATGCCGGCACGATCACGGTCGGTCCGGGGTGCTCGCTGGGGCAGGCGATCGAGGCGGCCAACAGCGACGTCCCGCTCGGTGCCTGCGCCGCGGGCGACCTCGCCGACACCATCCAGATCCCGCCCGGCACGATCACCTTCACGAACCCGTGGAGCCTCGTCAGCGACCCGAACA
The DNA here is from genome assembly GCA_005772945.1 of Pseudomonadota bacterium. Next base: position 7,721 of record SXIE01000294.1, on the reverse strand, counting down.
GCGCGCTGCCCTACGTCACGAGCGACGTCACCTTCGTCGGTGCCGGCGCCGGCGTGACGATCCTGAAGCGCGACGCGCTGGCCCCGCCGTTCCGGATCATCCAGGTCGCCGCGAGCGTCCACACCTCCTTCGAGGGGATCACCTTCGACAGCGGCCTGGCGCCGAACGGCCACACGGGTGGCGCGATCAACGGCTACGGAGGCGGGTCTGAAGGGTCGCTCACCATCCGGAGCTGCACGTTCGTCGGCAACGCGGCGGATTCGGGGGGGGCCATCGCGTGGTGGATGGGTGGTGCCGTGACGGTCACCGGCTCGCGCTTCGAGCGGAACGTCGCACGCGCCAGCGCCTCGGCCATCTCTGGCCAGTACATGAACGGCGGCTTCACGCTGACGGGCTCGACGTTCGATGCGAACACCGCCCCGGACGGCGCCGTCCTTGCGGGCGGTGGCGGGCTCGACGGCGACGTGCTGCTCGATCAGAATGTCATCACGGGCAACACCGCCACCGGGAACGGCCAGTTCTCCGGGGTCTGGATTGTGGGCGCCACCGGCGGCATCACCGTCAAGCGCACGCGCTTCGTCGGCAACACCGGCGCCCCGGCCCTCGCGCTCGGCAACTCCGGCGGTGGCTCGGAGACCCTGGTCGAGGACTGCGTCTTCGAGGCCAACACGGCGCCCGGGACCGCGGCCGCACTGTCCGCGGTCCTCGCGAGCCCGCTGACGCTGCGCGGCTCGACCTTCACCGACAACGAAGGCGCCTACCAAGGCGGGGCCGCGTTCCTCGGCGCGGCCCTCGCGACCAGCGTCGTCACGGTCGAGGACTGCACGTTCACCGGCAATACCAGCACCCAGGGCGGGGCCGCCTTCATCACCGGCTCGGGCCTCACGACCATCGACGGTTGCACGTTCGATCACAACCGCGGGACCACCATCCCGGGCTACACGCATTCCTCCGGCGGCGCGCTCTTCATCGGCGGGCCGACCGCGATCACGAACACGATCTTCGTCGGCAACGACGACCCGGTCTACGTCGCCTCGATCGCGGCCACGGTGCCCGAGGCGGCCGAGAGCGGGGCCGCCGGCGAGTTCACGGTGTCGCTCTCCACGCGCGGCGCCGCGATCTACTCGGACGGAACGGCGTACTCGGTCACCGGCAGCTGCTTCGTCGGCAACGCCGCGAACGCGGTGCAGGGAAGGAGCGACGCGCGCGGCAACTGGTGGGGCGCGCCCGACGGGCCGGGCGGCGGCGGGCCCGGATCGGGCGACACGATCGCGGGGGAGGTGACGCACCTTCCGTTCCTGACGGCCGCACCCGGGGCGTGTGCGGGCCTCGTGCGCGACCTTGCGCCGGTGACGGTGAACGCCACGGTCGTGACGGCGGGCGGGAGCTACGCCGCGCCGGGCGAGGACTACGCGGCGCTCACGATCCCCTTTGTCGTGGATCCGGCCAAGGGCGCGCTCGCGGTGCCGGTGACGCCCGTGAACGACGCGCTCGTCGAAGGGATCGAGTCGGTCTACCTGACCCTCGATCCGGGCGCGGGGTACCTCGTCATGTCGGCCGGCGTCTACGTGACCATCGCCGACGACGGCACCGGCTGCGGCGCCTCGTGTGACGACGGCGTCGCCTGCACGACCGATCGCTGCGATGGTCAGACGCTCAACTGCGTACACACGCCGGTCGCGGCGGCGTGCGACGACGGCAAGCCCTGCACGGTCGACACGTGCACGCTCGCCGGGTGCTCGAACGTCCCGCAGAACAACCTCTGCGACGACAGTAACCCGTGCACATCCGACACGTGCAGCGCCGGGACGTGCACGCATCAGGACGTGGGCGGGATCTGCGACGACGGGAATCCCTGCACGACCGGGACGATCTGCCAGGACGGCGCCTGTCTCGGGGGCTCGCTGATTCCAGGGTGCGAGGTGCGCTCGGTCGATCTCGGGCCGCCGTTCGGCGAGGTGTTGTTGCCGGTGCCGACGGGCGATGTCTGCTTCTCGGGGACGAAACATGTCAATGCTTGCGCGCCCTTGGGGGCCTGCGACGTGACGGTCGCGGCGTGCTTCCATCCGAACGACACGCTGGTCGACGTGGTCATCGAGACGGGGCTCGGGTACTGGGGGCGCGTGCCGTTTCGTGGCCTCTGGCGCTCCGGTGGCGCGTGCTTCTTCGCCGAACTGCCCGAGCTCGGCGACGGGGCGATCACGACGACCGAGGGCTCGCTCATGGCGTGTTGGGACGGCGCGGGCCACGGGTCGCTGCATGCCCAGGCGACGGCGAGCGCGCGGTCGGCCGTGAACGGTATCACCGGCACGCAGCTCGCGGGTACGCTCGCGGTCGACGTGGCCCCGGGGGGCGCGGGCGATGCGGTCACCGTGAGCGGCTGCCTCGAAGGCGAGACCGCCTCGAGCGATCTCTTCGCGGGCCTCCCCGGGACGCTCTCGGCGTGGTCGCGGCTCACGCTCTGCGTCGACGGGAGCGCCGTCGTTCACCTCCGCGAATGGCGCCCGTTCGTCGACGATCCGGCGACGCTCGTGACCGACGTCGAGGCGAACTTCTACCTCGATGCGCTGAGCCGCTGGCAGCTTCGGCTGGACCACGTCCTCGATCCGGTGATCTCGTTCTGCCGCTTCCTGCTCAAGGCCGGACACCTCGTCGCCGAGCGCCTCGACACGACCCGCTGGAACACGACCATCGGCGGGACGAGCTCCTTCGACGTCATGGGCCAACACTTCGAGCAGACGGTCCTCGGGACCATCGACGACAACCACGTGCGGCTCGAGCTCGAGAGCCATCAGGACTTCTCGTTTGATCTCGATTACGACCGCGAGGACGAGACCGGCAGCGACCACATCAATATCCATCGGCGCGGTCGTCTCCAGCAGCGGCCCTTCATCTTCGAGGGCGCGGTGCCCGCGCTTCCGTCGATGCGTCTCGTCTGTACGCCGGTCGAGACGACCGTCGATTTCTACGGCGAGACCACGTTCCCGCTCTGCGATCAGACCTTGAAGTCCGCCGTGACGGTGCATGCCGAGCTCGGTGAGCCCGGCTTCACGCTCGAGGGTTCGGTGTCGGTCGCGGGCTTCTTCAATTTTCCGATGCCGCTCTTGCTTCCGGGGTTGCCGCCGCTGCCGGGGCCGTTCTGCTTGGGTCTCGCGTCCGAGGCTCAGGCCGGGTGGACCGTCTGCGGGGCGCCGCCGGAAGAGGGCCTGTGGCTGAGGACGCGCACGCGGTTGCCGCTGCTCGGCACCGAGGCCGACGTGGATCTGCGCGCCGAGCTCGCGCCGCCCCGCACCGCGCGGGCCTATGCGGCACTCGCGGCGCCGCTCGAGGTCGTCCGCCCCGACCATCACGTGCCCGGGATCACCTCGATCACGGTGGGCGCCGGCGAGATCGCGCTCGATCTCGCGGCCTGCGGCAGCGGCGCGAGCGGGCTCCGTTTCCAGACCGAGGCCACGCTGCGCACGACGGCCGGCAATGCCGTTACCGCCGGGGTCGCCGCCGAGGTGAGCACCGAGCGCGTGTCGCTCAAATTGCACACGAAAGGTCGTTGGTACGAGCCGTTCATGGTCCCGGGGCTCGCGATCGAGCAAGGGGCCGACCTCTTTCTCGTCACGCGACCCGACGGCGCCGGCGCCCTGCGCCTCGGTCTCGACGGCCTCGCCTTCCTCAAGCTCTCCGGCGCTTGGCCGCCCGAGGTGTCGGCGGCGAACCGCGAGATCTGCGACGCCCTCCCAGCGGTCGACGAGGACGGCGACGGCCTCGCCAATTGCCTCGACAGTGGCTGCGCCGACCACCTGTTCTGCCGGGCCAGCGGCAGCCAGAGTCAGCTTCTCGCGGTGCATGCGGCGCTCTACTTCGACAGCGAGACGAAGCCCGGTCCAGGCGGGGTCGCGGTGCCCGGTGTGGCCATGCGGCTCGACCTCGGGCGGTCCGTCGACTGGCGCCTCGAGGTCCCGAATCCGATGCTCGCGGTGTCCCTCGCCAGCATGCTCGGGGCGCGTGCCGGCGCGGCAACGCGGGCGCTGGCGATTCAGGCCGCGCTCGAGCTCGCGCACCAGCTGGAGCTCGCACACCAGGTGGAGCTCGGCAGGCACCGTCTCTTGTACCAGGGGTGGGTGCTCGCAGAGGCCTTCCGCGAGTACCTGCAGCTTCTACTCGAGAGCACTGTCATCACGCTCACGGACATGGCGGCACTGACTGGTGCGCTGGGTCTTCCGTCCGACGTGGCCGACCTGCCCGAGCTGTGCGAGGGGCCGGCGAGCGCCTGCCCCGCCACGACCATCGCGCTTGCGCCGGCCACACTCAGACCGACGGCCCAGTCGGCGACGCTCGCGTCGCGGGACGCGCTCTTCGACGGGCAGACGTTTGCGGCCGGGCTGCACGTGAGCACGCTGCGGCGGATCGAGGACGCGACGCTCCACGCGCACGGTTCGTTCGGACCGACCGGCATCGCGCTCGCCGAGTATGCCCAGGCGGATGCGAACGGCCTCGCGAGGCTCTTCGCGGTCCCCTCGACCGTGGACAAAGGGCATTGGCTGTTTTCGCTGGGGCTGACGGGCGATCCTTATGGTCGGGTTGCGACCTTCCCGGCCGACCTGGCCGAGGGGATCCGCGTCGGCCCCGCGGCCGCGCTCGACGTGACGCACGAGGGCACGGTCGAGGGCACGGTGTCGCGCGCGACCTGGACCGAGGCCACGCACGATGCGCAGCTCGCGTCGCGGGCCACGGGCGCGCGCGGCTGGCGCGTGAGCTTCGGGGATGCCGAGGGCACGGGCCTCGCGCGCGTCAACTTCGAGGTGTGGCCGGGCACCGGGCTTGGTTTGCCCTACTGGATCAGGACCGCGCTCCCGGTCGTGCCAGCCGGGCGCGAGACGCACGTGGCCGTCACCTGGAAGACGATTCAACGCGCTGGCGCCGACGTCCTCGACGTCGCGATCTACGTCGATGGCCAGCGTCAGCTGCTCGATGGGTACGTCTATCCGCCGGCGCCGCCGGACGTCGCGGGCGCCCCGCTCGTCATCGGCTCCGGCCTCGCCACGCTCGACGACTTCCGTTTGTGGAAATCGGCGCGCCCGGCGCTGCGCGTCGCGGGCGAGGCCGTGCTGATGCCGCCCATCTCGCGGGCCGATCCGAACCTCCTCGTCAGCTTCGACTTCGACGCGGACCTCGGGCGCGGCGCGCGCAACCTCGGGTCGCAGGTCGGGCTCGACGGCAGCTTCACGAACAACGTCGCGACGGCGCTCCGATCGACGGTCGCGCATATCGTCGCGCGCCTGGTCCGAGGTGACGCGGCGGCCGAGTCCTCGGGCGTCGATGCCCTGGGCGGTGTGGTCATCGAGACCCCGGCCGGACAGGCCTGGTTCAGGATCGAGGCGCATGCGGGCCAGGACCAGCTCAGCGCCTCGCTTCGCGCCCAAGAGGTCCCGCTCGTGCGCACGAACGACTTCGGCGTCGTGTGCCTGCGCGACGTCGCCGCCTCCGCCGATTCGCTCGGCGATTGGGCGTCCGGCCAGGCGAAGCTCGCCCTCTGCCATTCCGATCGGCGGGTGGTTCTAGGGACGGTCGCCGTCGAGGTCGGCTGCCCGCCCGGCGCGAGCTGCCCGAGTCCGCCTACGGGCTTCGTCGCGACGGCCACCGGGACCGTCGGGCCGGTCGTCATCTCCGCCGACGATCTGCCCGAGCTCAGTATCAGCGGCCTCGCGCGCGCCTCGACCGCGAGCCGCTCGGTCGCGATCGAGGGCCGCCTCGCGACGGAGGATTTTCACCTGGACGGCGCCATCGCGCTCTCGGAGACCAGCCTCGTCATCGCGACCGAGCTCGATCTCCCGCCGGTCCAGGGCGTGGATCTCGGACCCGCGTCGTGCACGCTCACGTGGATGGCCCCGGCCCGCTTCTGCGGCGGCTGCCACAGCGCCGCGCCGAGCTGCGACGTGGACGTCTGCGTCGAGCTCACGACCAACGCCGTCACGCTGGGGCCGCCGAGCTGCGGCGCGCTCCGATTCGATCCGCTTCCCGATGGCTCGCCGTGCGCCTCGGACGCGATGTGCGCGAGCGGCCATTGCCATGTCCTCTGCTACACGCCGGGCGTGGGCGGACCCGGCTTCGAGTGCGACCCCGGCATCGCCGATCAGTGCGCGGTGGATCTGGTGTGCACCGCCTCGGAGTGCGACTTTCTTCGTCCGCTCTCGTGCCTGCCGCCGACCTGCCAGCCGCGGATCGGCAACGGCGATCGTTGCGTCGGCGACGACCAGTGTCCAGACGGCATGGTGTGCCGGCCACCTGGCATCTTCCTCGGCCGCGAGTGCCTCTGGCCCCGCGGCTCGCGCGATGTCGGCGCGACCTGCGTGAACGCCGACGAGTGCGCCAGCTGGGCCTGCGTCGGCCTGGAATGCCGGTGCGTCGTCGACAGCGATTGCGCGGACGGCAACGTATGCGCGCTCGGCGCGTGCGTCGCCCCGCCGCCGCCGCTGCGCCTCCCGGGACAGGCGTGCGGCTCCGATGCCGAGTGCGTGTTCGGTCATTGCGTCGGCGGGATCTGCGGCTGCGGCAGCCACGACGACTGCGACGCCTCCGAGTGGTGCGCGGCCGCGAGCGTGGTCCCGTCGATCGTCTTGGAGGCGCTCGGGATCGCGACTCCGGGCCTTTGCGTGCGCGATCTCTCGGACGGGTTGCCGTGCGACAGCGGCGAGATGTGCAAGAAGGACGCGTGCGGCGGCTGGCTCGGACCCAAGCGCTGCTTCGGCGCCAACAGCGCCGGGCGGGGCCAGGAGTGCTACGCGCAAGAGCACTGCCGCTCGGGCATGCAATGCCAGCTCGCGTGCAACTGGGGTGGCGCCTGCGTTCCGCTCGCCGGCCAGCCCATGACGACCCCGCCCGCGAACTGCACCTGCACGACGGTCTGCGCGTGTACGCGCGACGATCACTGCGACCAGGGCCAGTTCTGCGCGAGCTTCCAGTGGGGACCGGCCGGGGTGCCGGGGATGAACGCCTGCCTCACCAAGGCCGCGGTCGGTACGCCCTGCGACAGCGACCACGAATGTGCGAGCGGGTCCTGCGGTGTGGGTGGATGTATCGGCCTCCTCTGCGGGGAAGCGAAGGTGTGTCAATGAACGTCACGACGTGGCTTCGGCCCTGCCTCCTTCTGGCCTCGATGTTCGCCGCCTGGGCGGGGTCCGCCTGCGGCGACGACCCTGCGACCGATCACGACACCACCCCACCGTCCGACACGACCAGCGAGGTCGGCGAGGTCGGGCCGGCGGAATGCGACGATCCGAGCGACTGCGCGGCGCTCGTCGGCGCTCCCGGCGCGTGTCAGCTCGTCGCGTGCGTGAGCGGCCAGTGCGCCCTGCGCCCGGCCACCGACGGCGCGACCTGCGACGACGGCGACCCCTGCACGACCGGCGACGCGTGCGCCCAGAGCGCGTGTGTGGGTGCGGCTGCCGAGTGCGACGACGCCAACGCGTGTACGCGCGACGCGTGCGCGCCGGGGGCCGGCTGTGTGCACGTCGCGATCGGCGGCGCCTGCGATGACGGCGACGCCTGCACGACGGGCGATCGCTGCGCCGCCGAGGTGTGCGCGGGGCTAGAACGCCGACCGGGTTGCGCGTCCATACTTCATGCGGCAATCCGTGCCTGAATGACTTCGAGGTTTCCGAGAGCGCAGGTGCGTCGAAGGTCGAAGAGGTTGTTGCGGACCCCTCGATATCGAGCGCGAGGTCCCT
>SXIE01000293.1 GCA_005772945.1 Pseudomonadota bacterium | reverse complement strand
GCTCCGGGCTTTTTTGTCTTTCGTCGCCGTCCTGGCTATTTGCAGGACCGTCGCGCACGCTCGGTGAGCGTCCACCACGCGTTCTCGTCGTCCGCCCACCAGCCTTCGATCGCCTCGTAGCGCGCGGTGGTCAGGCCCTGCGCGCGGATCCGCTGGTCGGGCGGCGTCGTGTCGCCGCGCTTGCGATCGCAGAAGATGGCGTCGTAGGCGCGCTCGAAGCGCAGCATCTCGTCGGGGCTCGCCTGCAGCTTGGGCGCTTGCGGCGGGCGCGTGCTCGGCTGGGTCGGGGGTTCCGGCTCGGGCTCGGCTGCGGGCTCCGGCTCGGGAGGAAGGGCGGGGGGCTGGATCGGCGGGCGCGAGAGGCGCGGCGGCTGGGTCGGGGCGCGCGTCGTGCGCTCGGGCGCCGGCGCGTCCTCGCCGCCCGACTCGGGGATCTTGCCGCAGTCGACCGGCGCCATCACGTCCTTGTGCCGGAAGAAGCACACGCCGCGCGCCGCATCGACCAGGTAGTAGGAGTCGTCATCGAGCCGAATGGTCTGCATCCCCGACTTGGTCGCGGGCGGCTCGGGGATGCGCTGCGAGGGACGGAAGATCGGCGGCTGGCTCGGCGCGGGCGGCGCGTCTTGGTCTTCCGCGGGGTCGTACGCGTCGCGCGGAGGCGGAGCCTCGCGGCGCTCGGGGGCCCGCGCGACGCTCGGTCGGTCGGTCGTCGGCAGCGGGTCGGAGACAACCTCCGACCCCGCTTCGTCGCTCGGGCCAGGCGTTGGCACCCGCGGGCTCTCCGCCTTGGCCGGCGGCGCCGACGGCGTGGGAGCCTCGGGCTCCGTGATGTAGCCCGGCATCGGCCCACAAGCCATCAAGCCAAAACCAAGAACCGCTCCCGCCCAAACGCGCCGCGTCATGGTCCGAACTCCGTCGTGAGAGACATCACGAGGGCAACATGGCCCCGAAGAAACGCCTACGGACGGGCTCGGTTCGGCGCTTATTCACGCGGCGTTGCGCGCCGTGACGGCGCGCCGAGCGGTCATTCACACGGGCACTTGGGCAATGGGGCCGGGTAGGGCGCGATACGCGCCGCCCGACGACAGGCGGCTCAGGCGCGCTTCTCGGATTTCTCGGTCGCGTCGACCTCGACGGTCCGGGCGGCCTTGCCGTCCTTGTCCTCGAGCGCCTTGGGGGTCACGTCGACGGCCTCTTTGGCGCCTTTGGTGGCGTTCTTGAAGTTCCGGATCCCCTTGCCCAGCGCGTCCCCGAGCTGCGGCAGCTTCCCGGCGCCGAAGACCAGGAGCACGATGAGGAGGATCAAGATCAGCTCGGTCACGCCGAGGCCGCCCAGGGCCTGGAGCACCGACTTCGATTCCATCGCGTTCGTCATCGCTTCTGTCCGTTCCGAGAGGGCGCCGCTGCGCGAGTCGGCGTCGGCGAGGCCGGAATCCTCGCGCGGGCCGTAGACGACGTCAACGGAAAGGAAGCGCGCGCGCGGCGGACCCGACGCACGGCCAAGCGCGAAGCCCCGGCGGGCGCGTCACGCGACGCAAGATCGCATGCAAGGACGCGCAAGGGACGGCGGGCCCACGTGCGCGACTTGCAGAGCCCTTTGACGCGGGCCACCTGGTCGTTGACCTTGTCGGGGGCGTCGAGCACGTTGTCGACCGACTTCTTGGTCTTGTCGACCTTGCTCGTCGCGTCGTCGACCACGTCGCCCGGCTTCTGCAGGACCGCGTCGACCTCGTCGATCGCCTGGTCGGGCTTCATGAGGATCTCGTCCTGCTTGGTCGCGATCGCCGCGAGCTCCTTGTCGGCCTTGTCCGGCGCGCTGACCCAGTCGTTCTCCTGCTCCTCGCCCTTCTTGATGTCGTCGCTCCACTGCACGACCATGTCGTAGCCCTTGAGCGCCTCGGGGTCGTCCATGAGCTTCACGACGGTCTTGTCGTGCTTGATGAGCTTGCGGGCCGCGTAGGCCGCGTGGTCGGCGTGCGCGAGGTAGAAGATGTGCGGCTTCTTGAGCGGCTTCTTGTCGGAGTCCTTGGTGTCGGGCTTGTAGCCGAGCTTCTCGAACAGGGTCGTCAGGTTCTTGAAGTTCTTTTCGTCCTGCTCGGGGATGTCGTTGATGAGCAGCACGCGCGTGTAGCCGGTGATGCGCTTGAAGTTCAGCGACTTGTCTTTGATGTCCTTGAAGTCGGTGTCGCTCCAGGCCGTGCGCAGGACCTTGTTCGCGTCGACGTCGCCGCCCGCCGCCATGTCGCGCAGGTTCTGCAGGAACTTGTTCATGTTGGCTTCGTCGCCCAGCAACGCATAGGCGCAGGCGACGTTGTAGTGGCCCTTGTGGTAGCCCGGCGCGACGTCGACCATCTTGAGGTACGACTTGAGCGCGACGTCGAACTTCTGCTTCTGGTAGGCGCCGTAGCCGGTCTTGAAGGCGGCGTCGGCGGCCTTGATGTCGGCCTTGGAGGGCGTCGGCGGGGCGTAGGGTTTGCGGGTGCCGTCGTCCGCGGCCTTGGTTCCGCCGCTGGTGCCCGCCTTCGAGCCGGCCTTCGCGCTGCGGGCCGGGAGGTCGGTCACGCCGAGGCGGCCGAGCGCGATCTTGGCGATGGCTGCGTCGTCGTCGCTGCCCTTCTGATAGAGGAGCTGCATCGCGAGCGACACGTTCTCCTTATAGAGACCCTTCACGTCCTTGACGCTGCTCTTGTAGGCCTCCCAGAGCTTCACGCACTCGCTGATGTGCTTGAGCGAGGCGTCGAGCGGGGACTTGAAGGCCGTCTGGTCGCAGTCGCCGCCGTTGGCCTTCCAGGGATCGGCGGCCAGCGCCCGGCCTGCGGAAAGCGAGGCGAGCACCGTCGAGGCGAGCAACGAAAGGGCAATTCGCGTGGCTTTCATGGACGACCTCCGAGGAAACTCCGCGACGGGCGTGCGCCCCGCGCTTGTCGGGCGCAGCAAGCGCTTGGCGCACTTGGCGAGCGGAAAAACGCTAGCATCCGTGGTCGCGGTTGACAACGACGACGCCGGAGAGGAACCTCGCGCCGATGATGACGCATTCCGCGATGGCCGCGGTGTTGGCGGGCCTGCTGATGGGACTCGGCCTGGGAACGGTGGCGGCCTGCGGCGGCGATTCGTTCCAAGGGGAGATCCCCCCCTGCCGCTGCACGACGACCGGGTGCGGCGCGGGTGCGTGCCCGATTCAGATTCGGCTCGACGAGACGTGCAGCGGCGAGTTCGACCTCGCCGAGGCGATGATCGACGGCCATGTCGAGACCGAGGCGATCGCGCCGACGCAGGCGATCGTCGCGTGCTCGAAGATCGAGGCGGGCGCGACGGCGGCCATCGTCGTGCGCGGGGGCGACTGGGTGTGGCCGCTGAGCGAGCGCTGCTCGACGCCGGGCGAAACGCGCTCGCTCGTTTTGCAGTGCGTCGAGGTAGCGCCCTGAGCGCAGGCGATGCCTGAGCTGCCCGATGTGACCGTGTACGTCGAGCGGCTCGCGGCGCTGTTCGTCGGGCAGCCCATCGAGCGCATTCGGGTCGCGAGTCCGTTTCTTGTGCGCAGCGTGGCGCCGCCGGTGAGCGCGTGTGCGGGGCGCGTGTTGACCGGCGTCCGGCGCGTCGGCAAGCGCATCGTGTGGGAGCTCGCGGGCGACGAACCTCGCGGGCAGCCGCTGCGCGGCCTTCGTGAGCCCATTTGCATCGTGCTGCATCTCATGATCGCGGGCCGGCTCAAGCTCGTGAAATCCGGGGCGGCGATTCCGGGGAAGATCGGTCTCATGGCGATCGACTTCCCGACCGCAACCGTGGTCCTCACCGAGGCGGGGACCAAGCGGCGTGCGTCGGTTCACCTCGCCGAAGGCGCGCGGGCCTGGGAGGCGTTCGATCCGGGCGGGCTCGAGCCGCTCGAGGTCACGCGGGAGGCGTTCGCGGCGGCGCTCACGCGCGAGACTCAAACGCTCAAGCGCGCGCTGACCGACCCCCATGTCTTCTCGGGGATCGGCAACGCCTACTCGGATGAGATTCTTTGGTGTGCAGAGCTTTCGCCGGTCGTCTGGACCTCGCGGGTGAGCGCCGAGCAGATCGATGCCGTCTGGCGCGCGACGCGCGACACGCTCACGCTCTGGACCGAACGACTGCGGGCGGAGGCCGGCGCGGGGCTGCCCGCGAAGGTCACGGCGTTTCGCGCCGGCATGGCCGTCCATGGGCGCTACGGCGAGGCGTGTCCGGCGTGCGGCGGGCGCGTCATGCGCATCCGCTACGCCGACCACGAAACGAACTATTGCCCGGGATGCCAGACCGGGGGGAAGCTCTTGGTCGATCGCGGGTTGTCGCGCCTCTTGAGGGGCGACTGGCCCAAGACGTTGGACGAGCTCGAGGCCCGCCTGAAAAGCGGGTAGGGACGGTGCCGCGGACCATGGCCGACAGTTCACACAAGGCGCCCGCTTCGAGTTCGTCCGCGTTTCACTCGGCGCCGACCGAGAAGCGGCCCGACTACGTCCCGCCTTCGGACGCAACGGGCGACCTCAAGAACGGCCCGAAGGACGACAAGCCCCGCGGCTTCTTCGGGAAGCTCAAGGCGTGGGCCAAGCGCCATCACACCGCGCTCTGGTTCCTGCATTCGTTCTACGCGCTCGCGCTCGGCGTCATGGTGATGCTGTTTGCGGCCAAGGGCTTCGCGCACGCGCGTGTCCTGGCGGCGACATTGGGCGCGGCCTTCCTCGTGATGGTCATCCTGTTTCGCTTCTTCGGGCACGGCAAAGAGCAGAAGGAGAAGGTCGCGCAGAAGGCCTCGCTCAAGCTGCGCTTCCTGGGGATGACGTACGTCCTCAAGAACCTCTACCAGGGGATGCTCTTCTTCGTTCTGCCCTTCTATTGGAAGTCGTCGTCGCTCGATTCGATCAACGCGTGGTTCGTCATCATGCTCGCGACCTTCGCGCTGCTCTCGACGATGGACCTCGTGTTCGATCACGTCCTGATGCGCTACAAGGCGGTCGCGGCGGTCTTCTACGGCATCACGCTGTTCGCGTGTTGCAACCTCATCATCCCGGCGTTTTTCGACAATGTGCCGACCTTGGTCGCGCTGCTCGTGTCGGCGGTGCTCGCGACGTTCGGGTTCTGGCTCCTCCACTTTCCGATTCGCGGGCTGCGCGAGAAACGGACCTGGGGCATCATTGGAATGGTCATGCTCGGGGTCGTCGCGGCCGTGTATTTCGCGCGCGTGACGATTCCGCCGGTGCCCCTCTACGTCGTGCATCAGGGCGTCGGGATGCAGCAGATGACCGACGGGCAGCTCAAGCTCGAGGTCGTGCGCGTCCATAAGTCGCTCGTCACCGATCTCTATGCGCTGTCCGAGGTCGCGCTGCCGGGCGGCGAGGGCGACACGTTCGAGCATATCTGGCGGCGGCCCGATGGGACGCGCGTGACGGTCGAGGCGCGGACGCGCGACGGCGGGGCGAAGGGGCAGATTCGGCTCGTGTCGAACTTCCCCAAAGCCGACATGCCGGAGAATCCGACCGGGGAGTGGCGGGTCGACACGATGACGGCGGCCGGGCAGATCGTGGGTCGCACGCGCTTCATGGTCATCGAGTGAGAGCTGGGGGTCGCGTAGCGCGTAAGGGCGTCGGCGAGCCGGCGTCCATTGGCCATGATGCAGCTCCGTCACGTCGCATGCGCGCTGGTCGCGCTCGGATTCATCGCGGGTGCCTCCGCGGGCGCGCGCGCCACCTCGTATCCGGATGACGTGGGGTCGGTGACGCCCGTCGTGCGGCGCGCGCTCGCGGGCCTCAGACGCTGTTACGCGCGTTCGCTCGAGACGAACGCGACGCTCGAGGGGAAGCTTGAGATCGGGCTGACCATCGCATCCGACGGGCGCGTGAGCGAGGCGCACGTCGTGCAGACGACTCTCGACGATGCCGCGCTTCCGGCGTGCATGCTCGCCGTCGTCCGCAAGCTGCGCTTCGCGGTGGAGCCTTCGGGCGAGAGTCGCTCGGTGGTCCTGCCGTTCCAATTTCGGGCCCAGTGAAGGGATCTTTGGCGTGCCGGGGGAGGGCGGGCAGGTTCTGACTGTGAGTCACGGCCTGGACGTGGGTCTTGGGTGGGGCGGCGCGTCGCTGAATCGCGCTCAGCCGCCTGCCAGGCCGATGGCGTGCACGAGCCAGCCGGCGGCGGCGCCGCCCAGGACGAGCCAGGTCGAGTTCAGCTTGGTGCGGACGAGGAGGACGGCGCCGGCGAGACCAAGGACGACCGTCGGCGCGTCGACGAAGGCGGCGCCGGCGAGCTGCACCGTCACGACCGCCATCAACGCGAGTGAGGCGACGTTGACCCCGTCGAGGAAGGCGGCGGCCTTGGGCGACGCGCGGAGGCGGGGGATGAAGCGCGCGCTGAGGGCGACGTAGACGAAGGCCGGGAGGAAGATGGCGACGGTCGCGACGACGGCGCCCGCCGGGCCCGCGAGGACCCAGCCGATGAACGTCGCGGTCGTGAAGACCGGGCCGGGCGTGACCTGGCCGATGGCGATGGCGTCGACGAGCTGGGACTCGGTCATCCAGCCGAGGTGCTCGACGAGGTCGGCACGCAGATACGCCAGGAGCACGTAGCCGCTGCCGAAGAGGACCGCGCCCGCCTTGAAGAAGACGCCGAAGAGGGTCGGCAGGGTGACGGCGGTCGCGAGCGCGGTGGTGCCGAGGGCGCTGCCCGCGAGGAGCGGGCCGAGCAGCGGCGACGCGAGGTCGTGAGCGCGGGTGTGGCGGTCGGTCGGCGGCTGATGCGTGCGGGCCAGGATGGCGACGAAGCCGGCGCCGAAGAGGACCGCGAGCTCGTTCACGCCGAGGGCGACGGCGAGTGCGGCGAGGGCACCGAGGGCGCGCAGACCGTTCGTGCGAGCGGCCCGCGGGGCGAGGCCCCAGAGGGCTTGGAGTATGACCGCGAGTATGACCGGCTTTGCGCCATAGAGGAGCCAGCCGGCGGCGGTTTGGTATTCGCTCGCGAAGGCCTCGCGTGGGTCCGCATCGGAGCCCGGAGCGAGGCTGCCCGCGCATTCGACGTAGGCCCAGCCGAGAAGGCCCGTGATCAGCATCGCGGGGACGATGAAGGCGAGGCCCGCGACGACCAGGCCGGCGAAGCGGCGGCGGTCCCAGCCGATGTGGATCGCCATCTCGGTCGAGTTCGGGCCCGGGATGAGATTGGTCGCGCCGAGGAGGTCGAGGAAGCGGGCGTCGCTGAGCCAGCGGCGGCGCGTGACGACCTCGTCGCGCATCATGGCGATGTGCGCTGCGGGTCCGCCGAATGCGGTCGCGCCGAGGCGGGCGAAGAGGAGCGCGAGCTCGCGGAGCGGCGTGCGTCGTTCGTCCACGGGGAGGCGGGTCTCGGGGGCCGCGCCCGGTCGTGCCGGCGCTTGTCGTTTCTCCGGGCTCATGGGGCGGCGCTCGGTATCGCGGGTTCCTGGCCAAGGGGCGCGATCGGAGGTACTAGCGGAATCAGTGGTCGCGGTCGATGGTTTCGGGCCGCCGCGCAGGTCCGCGCGCCGAGTGCGCACAGCGCTTGCCCACGAGGGGTCCGGGGCGGAGGAGACGCGCATGACGGGTGCGAGGTCGAGCGCGACGATGGCCGTTGTCCCTCTGGCGAATCGGGCGAATCGGGTCCGTCTGATCTGCGTGCTCGTCGCGCTCGTCGCGGCCGGTGGGGCCGGCGCGCGCGCGGCCGAGCCGCTGCCGACCCTGCCGGTGCCGCCCTTGCCGGCGTCGTCGAGCGCGGTGTTGGCGGCGCACCTGGCGAAGGGGCTCTACGGCGGGGGCGTGCCCGATCGGCTGCGCTTCGCGCTGTCGGTGCGCTTCGACAAGCTGCCCGAGGGGCTGCGTCCGGAGGGGGCGGCCGCGTTCGTCTCGTTTTTCGAGAATGCGCTCGAGGCCGCCATGCGCCAGGTCGCGCTGCCGGCGCGCATCGCCGTGAAGCCTGGGGTGGTGCCGCCGGCGTTCGGGGCGCGCACGAACGAGGACCCGGCCGAGCGGGTCGACGTCGAGCTGCGCATCCAGTCGGGGCACGTGGCGGCGACCGCGCGGCGCCGCGTCGTGCCGCGGACGGTGTGGGACGCCTTTGCCGATCCCGAAGGGGCGGTGCTGGCGACGGCGTTTGCGAACGCGCCGATCGACCTCGAGCTGCGCAGTCTGCTCGGGCTCGGGCGGCGCGAGGTGCGCCTCGATCGGATGCGCATCGTGCCGGTCGGGCGGCGCAGCTTGGCGGCGCTCGGGACCGAGCCGATCATCGATTTGGCGATCGTCGATCTCGATGGCGATCGCTTGCCGGAGCTGGCGGTGCTGCAGCCCGACGGGGTGCGCGTCGTGCGCTGGGAGGGCGGGGGCTTCTCGGTCGAGGTCGGATCGCTGCCGTTCAAGGCGCTCGCGCCCGCGGCGGGGCGCGCGCGGCAACCGTTCGGGCGGCTCGTCCCGGTCGTGCGCGCCGATGGGACGACGGTTCTCGTCGCGGCCTCGAGCGATCGCGCCGAGCCGATCGTGGTGACGCTCGGAGCGACCGGGCTCGACCGCGCGCCGCTGAGCTTCCAGCGCGGCTTTCCGCTGTATGCGACCGGGGCCGACAGCTTCGTCATCGCGCCGTGGCCCGAGGGGTTCGACGCGCTCAGCGGCGGCCTCACCGAGGCGCGCTTCGGGACCGCCAGCGCGCGCTGGGTCGGCGCCGTGGACGGGCTCTACGACGTGCGCGGCAGCATGCAGTTCGTGCGCGAGCGTGGGCGCGTGCGCGGGCAGCCGGTGCTCATCGCCGCCAGCTCCGGGGGGCGCGTCGATATCGTTGGTGTACAAACTATCTTGGAGGCCGGGACCGTCGCAGGGGTTGCCGACCTCGATGCCGACGGCAAGCTCGAGCTGCTGACCACGTCGACGGTCATCACGGGGCCGGATCGCATTGCGCTGTTCGCGCTCGGGGCGGCCGCGGGGGTCGGGGCGCGGCCGATTTGGAGTGGCACGGTCGCCGCGCCCGTCACGGCGATGGCGTTCGGCGACGTGGATCGCGATGGCTTCCTCGAGGCGGTCGTCGCGATCTGGGACGGGCGCGTCGCCGAGCTCATCGTCGTGGTGCCTGCGTGACGCGCGGGCGTTCGGCGGTCTCATTCGCGTGCGTGGGCGCGTGCGTGGGCGCGTTCGCGGTCACGCTTGCGGGGGCCGCGGACCGGGCGCACGGGGGCGGACGGCGTCCCTATGGCGGCATCGTCGAGATCCCGGTGCGCGACTTCGGCGCCGCCATCGACCCGCATCTGGCGCGCGGGCGCGACGGGCGCCTCGTCGCGTCGCTGGCCCACTGCCACGTGTTCCGACTCGAGGACGGACGCGTCGTGCCCGAGGCGGCGCACGGGGTCGGCAGCTTCGCCAACGGCGTCCTGACGGTGACGCTGCAGGACGGCGCGCGCTTCCACGACGGCTCGCCGGTCCTGGCGGGCGATGTCGTGGCGAGCTGGTCGCGGCTCGGCGATCTCCGTGACGCCGACGGCGGCGCCATCGGCGGACTTGCGGCGGCCGTGCGTGCGAGCGAGGCGGGTCCGCGCGCGGTGGCGTTCACCGGTCCGCGCGGGGTCTTGGTCGAGGAGCTGCGGGCGCTGCTCGCGCGGCCCGAGGCGGCCATTTTGAAGGGCGGGCGGCCCGTGCTCGGCGGCGGGTGCGGGGCGTTTCAGCCGCGTGTGCCGTTCGACGGCGAGCGGCGCATGCTCGACGCGTTCGTCGGGCATGCCGAGGGGCGGCCGTGGCTGGGCGGGGTGCGGCTGCGGCGCGTGGCGTCGGCGGCGGCCGAGGAGGCGGCGTTTCGCTACGGCGAGGTCGACCTCGGCTTCGTGGCGCCGACGTTGGTGCCGGCCGGCGCGACGCAGCGGCCGCTGGGTTGGAGCACGTACTTCGCGGTGCTGCGGCCGCGCCTCAGGGCGCTGGAGCTGGTCGCGACGCGGCGTGCGATCGCCGGACTCGCGCGTGATGCGCGGCTCGGTCGCTATGTCGAGGGGCGCGCGGAGTCGGCCGAGGGGCCGTGGCCCCTGCCGCTCTTGCCGGGGGCGCCTGGGACGCGGCGCTATCCGGCCGCGACCGGAGCGCGCGCCGGGGCGCTCGACGGGTTCGTGATCGGTTACGGGGGGGACGGGGCAGGTGGG
>SXIE01000292.1 GCA_005772945.1 Pseudomonadota bacterium | reverse complement strand
GCCTCGGGCGACCCGAAGAGCCCTTCTTCGCCGAGGCCGAGGTCCGCGGCGCCGAGAGCTTCATGGACATGTGCCCGGGCGCCTGCCCGCACGACCCCGTCGGCCCGGTTCACTTCTACCTGGTCAAGCAGACGCTGACCGCCCGCAGCGACGACTACAAGGACACGGAGACGACCACCGAGACGCTCGTGCCATGCTTCGAGCAGGGCGGCGCGCTCGCCTGCTACCGCGTCCCCATCTCCGAGTCCGTCGTCCGCAAGATCCCGCAGCTCGAGCCCGGGAACAAAGAGAAGATCCTCTCCAAGAGTGGCTGGAAGCGCAAATGGTCGATCGGCGGGCCGATCGGCATGGAGCTCGTCCTCGGGAAGGCCAGCGGCACCGGCCAGCACAACCTCAAGGACCGTCCCCATGTGAAGGACGGTCACACGTTCTTCCATGTGCTCGCGACGCGCCCCGATGTGACGCCGCTGCCGCGCTGACGACCCGCGCGTTCAGGCGTCGCGCGCGTCCCGCGTGAGCGCCTCCACGAGCGCCTGCATCGCCCGTCCGCCAACGGCCGCCTGGCGGCAATGGAGGATCGGTCGGAACGCGTGGCGCCCTCCGCCCTCGCCGAAGCGCAGGACGACGAGCGACTTCTTGGCGAGCTCCTTCGCGACCAGGTACTCGGGCATCCAGCCGTAGCCCATGCCCGCCATGAGGGCGACCTTCTTGGCGTGGAAGTCGCTCAGCTTGAACTCGGTCGCCTTGTCGAGCCCCGCGGGCAGCCCGGCAAAGGCCCTGACGGGCCAGGCCGGGCCTTCGCGATCGAGTGCGGACGTGCTCATCGCGAGGCGCTGATCGGACGCTTGCACGGTCAGAAACGGATGCGCTTCGAGATCGGCCGCCGTGGGCTTCCGACGGGCGCCCGCGAGCGGATGGCCCTGATGCGCAACCAGCAGCGAGACGAGCGGGGCCAGCGGATAAGCCGGACCGATCGGGCGCTGCGGCGGGACGACGCTCAGCATCACCTCGGCCTGCTCGCGTTCGGCGCGCGCCTCGACCTCGCCAAGAAACTCAGAGCTCAGTGACACACGCGTGAGCGGCGAGGCTGCCGTCACCGCGCGCACCGCGCGGAGGATCGGCGCGACCGGCAGGAGGCCGTCGAAGACGACGCCGAGCCGCGGCTCGTACCCGGCGCGCGCCGTCTGGCAGAGGAGATCGAGGTCGGCCTCGGCGGCGAGGATCCGCACGCAGAGCTCATGCACGCGGCGCCCGAGCGGCGTGAGCGCGGTGCGATAACCCGTGCGATCGAAGACCGGCATGCCGACCGCATCCTCGAGGCCCTTGAGTCCGTAGACGACCGCCGAATGGACCTTGTGGAGAGCCCGCGCGGCCTTCGCGAAGCTGCCGTGGCGCACGACCGCATCGAGCGTGCGCGCCTGTTCGAGCGTGATGTTCACGGGATCCTCCGCGCCGGTTCGAGTGCGCTCGACCGCTCACGATAGTGTCTCATGTTTCGACACTGTTTGTCGTAACCTTGTTCTATCATCGAACACTGTTTCCGCGCATGCTTTCCGCACTCGGAGGCCCCATGATCCCCTACGTCAAAGGTCGCGTCGCCCGTCAGGCGCACGTCGAGATTCCCGAAGGTACGTGCGAGGAAGAGTACGCGCGCTCGGGCTTCTCCGGCCGCTACGCGCACCTCTATCGCACCTCCCCGCCGGTCGCCTGGACCCGCATCGAGGGCCCGCTCAAGCCGCGCGCCTTCGACCCCGCGCGCACCGCACTCGCCACGGGTGACTACCTGGACGACCGCCGGCCGCAGCTCGGCAACGACGACGTCACCATCGCGTTCGTGCGTATCGCCGAGCCGATGCGCTACTTCTTCCGCAACGCCGACGGCGACGAGGTCCTCTTCGTCCATACGGGCGGCGGCACGCTCGAGACCGACTTCGGCCCCATCGCCTACCAGCGCGGCGACTACCTCGTCGTCCCGCGCGGCACCGTCTATCGGCTCGCGCCCTCGGACGTCACGCAGCTGCTCGTCATCGAGACGCGCGGCGAGGTGCGCTTCCCCGATCGCGGCATGCTCGGGCAGCACGCCCTCTTCGACCCGGCCGTCATCGAGGTCCCGACACCGGTCCAAGACGGCCCGGGCTCGACGCTCGGCCCGAGCGCCGGTCCTGATGGGAGCAGCGAGTGGGAGCTTCGCATTCAGCGTGAGGGGCAACTCACGCGCGTCTTCTACCCGCACTGCCCGCTCGACACGGTCGGCTGGAAGGGCACGCTGTCGGTCCAGCGCCTCAACGTGAAGGACATCCGCCCAGTGATGAGCGAGCGCTACCACCTGCCGCCGAGCGCCCACACGACGTTCGTGGCGGACGGCGTGGTCGTCTGCTCGTTCCTGCCGCGCGCGCTCGAGACGGGGGATCCGAAGGCGATGAAGGTCCCGTTCTTCCACGCGAACATCGACTTCGACGAGGTCCTCTTCTACCACGACGGCGAGTTCTTCAGCCGCACCGGCATCGCCGCCGGCATGCTGACCTTCCACCCGCAGGGCATCCACCACGGCCCGCAGCCGGGCGCCATCGAGCGCACGCGCGACGCCACGCGGACCGAGGAGGTCGCCGTCATGATCGACACGCGCCGGCCACTGAGAGTGCTGGCGGGCGCCGAGCGCGGCGAGCTCGCCGACTATTGGAAGAGCTGGGGAGCCCGCGGATGAGCGCGACGACGACGGCGACCGTCCCGAATCCGCTCGGCCTCGCGGGCATCGAGTTCGTCGAGCTGAGCGGCCCGAACCCCGCTCAGCTCGCGCGGATCCTGCGCGACTTCGGCTTCTCGCGCCTCATGCGGCACAGGGCGCGCGCGGTCGACTACTGGAACCAGCACGACATCCACGTCCTCGTGAACCTCGAGCCGGGCTCGTTCGCGGCGTCGTTCCAGGCGACGCACGGCCCGTGCATCGCGGCGATGGGCTGGCGCGTCCGGAACGCTTTCCAAGCGCATGCGGAGGCCGTCCGTCGCGGCGCACGTCCGGTCGCGCCGGGAGCCGGCGACTACCAGCGCAACGGCGAGTGGGTCCCGGCCATCTATGGGATCGGCGACAGCCTCATCTACTTCATCGACGACGCGAGCCCGTCCGCCGAGCGCTACGGGCGGCTCGGCATGCGCCCGCTGGCCAAGCCGGACCTCGCGCGACCGCTCGGCTTCCGCGCCATCGACCACCTGACGAACAACGTGCCCGCGGGCACGATGCAGCGCTGGGCCGACTTCTACAAAGGCGTCTTCGGCTTCACCGAGGTCCGCTATTTCGACATCCGCGGGGTGAAGACCGGCCTCACGTCGTACGCGCTGCGCTCGCCATGCGGGAGCTTCTGCATCCCGATCAACGAGGGCAAGGAAGACACGTCGCAGATCAACGAGTACCTGCGCGAGTATGGCGGTCCCGGCGTGCAACACCTCGCGTTCCTGACCGACGACATCGTGGCGTCGCTCGAGGCGATGCAGGGCAGCTCGATCGAGACCCTGGACATCGACGCCGAGTACTACGCGAGCGTCTTCGAGCGCGTGCCGCACGTGACCGAGGATCACGCGACGCTCGAGCGCCTGCAGGTCTTGGTCGACGGCGACGCCGAGGGTTACCTCCTCCAGATCTTCACGAAGAACCTGCTCGGTCCGATCTTCATCGAGATCATCCAGCGCAAGAATCACCTCTCGTTCGGCGAGGGGAACTTCGGCGCCCTCTTTCGCTCGATCGAGCGCGACCAGGCGGCGCGGGGCGTCCTGTGAGAGCGTTCGGCGCGACCGAGCACGAGACCTGGCGACGGCTCTACGGGCGGCTCGCAGCCTGTCGCGCCGAGCAGGCCCATCCGCTGTTCGTCGCCGGGCTCGCCGCGCTCGGCATCGACGGCGAGCGCATCCCCGAGCTCGCCGCCGTGAACGCACGCCTCGGGGCGCTCACCGGCTGGCGCGGCGTCCCGGTCGAGGGACTCGAGGACGGCCGCAGCTTCTTCGCGCTCTTGGCGCGCCGCGAGTTTCCGATCGGCGCCTTCATCCGCGACGCGAAGGATCTCAGCTACACGCCCGCGCCCGACGTCTTCCACGATCTCTACGGCCACCTGCCGCTATTCGCCGACCGCGCGTACGCGGATTTCTGCCAACGCTTCGGCGCTCTCGCGGCGCCTCATGCCGCGGACCCGAGACGCCTGCGCGAGCTCGAGCGCCTCTTCTGGTTCGGCGTCGAGTTCCCGCTGGTCGAGACCCCGAGCGGACGCCGCATCTTCGGCGGCGGGATCCTGTCGTCGTTCGGCGAGAGCGGTTACGCGCTCTCGAGCGAGCCCGAGGTCCTCCCGTTCGACCCGGCGCGGATCCGCCAGAACGACTACCGCATCGACGTTATGCAGACGCGGCTCTACGTGCTCGATCGGCCCGAGCAGCTCTATGGCTGCATCGATGGATACGTCGCCGGAATGGGGATCTCCGCCCACACGCAAGCGCTGGCCTGACGTCAATGCCGGGTGCATTTTGACATCCTCAGAAGACGCGACATACGGTTCGACGCTGGTGGCGCAAGTCGGGCGCGAGGGGCGCACTTCATTCGCGCGGGAACCAAATTCTCGGGAGTTCAAGATGCAAAGACTCGGCGTTCTCGTCTCGGCGCTCTGCGTCATTCCGACCGGGATTTCGGCGTGTGAGTCTGCGTCCACCAACCCAGGGGCGACCGCCCCGGCCGCAGACTCGACGGTGACGAACCCCACCGCAGACGTCACCCCGGGCGGCGACTCGACCGCTCCCGACGACAGTGGAGCGCTCCCTGGTGACGTCGCGGCCGATACAGGACCTCAGGGCCCCAAGACGATCGAGGAATGGTGCGCTCAGGTCGGCGAGGTCGGGTGCTGCGATCCCATCGAGGGCGCGCTCTTCTGCAATGGCGGGATCTTCACGGGCGCTTGCGGCGGCGACTGCGGTTGGCTCGCGGAGGGCTACTACGAGTGCGGCGGATCCGGCGCCGATCCGAGCGGGCAGCACCCCTACGACTGTCCCCCGATTCCGAACGCGTGCGAGCCCACGTGCCCGTCGGGAGGATGCGGGATGGACGACGGCTGCGGAACGGCATGTGGGTGCTCGGGCGCTCAGATCTGCAGCGGCGGCACGTGTGTCGCTGGGCCGACGGGGGACTGCGACAACGGCGACAAGCAGTGCAGCCAGAGCACGGCGCAGCTCTGCGTGAACGGCCAATGGCAGACCGACACGGTCTGCGCGCGTACCCGTTCAGGGGTGGGCTTGAGCCGGTAATCGCGCCGTGCGACCTCGGTCCGCATGACAACGACAACCATCGAACAACTCGAAAAGCACATCGAACACATGATCCGCGCGCACATCGCGGAGTGCCGGCGACGGGC
>SXIE01000031.1 GCA_005772945.1 Pseudomonadota bacterium | reverse complement strand
TGCAGATCGCGATCGTCCAGGCGAACTACACCCTCGATCAGAAGAAGCACGCGACCCTCCCCCAGCGCGTGCAGCTCCTCGACAAGCTGGAGGGTCTCCTCGCCCAAATCCCGCGCGGCAAATTCGACCTCATCCTCGGCTCCGAAGGCGCCTTCCCCCTCTATTGGAAGGTCGACGCCGAGGGCCGGGACCCGCGCACCGGCGGCCTCAACGCCCGCGCCACCCGGCGCTTGCTCAAGGCGCTCGCCGACGGGCCGCACACGACCGCCGTCTTTGGCGGCCTCCGCGAGAACGACGCGAAGGAGGCCTGGAACTCGGCCGTGCTCATCACGCCCGACGGCCACATCGCCAAGGTCTACGACAAGCGCACGCTCGTTCCCTTCGGCGAATACGTCCCGTTCTCGAGCCTCTTTCCGTCGCTCAAGAACGTGCGCGGCATCGGTCACCTCGAGCCCGGTGTCGCGCCCTGCGCGTTCGATATCGTTGGTGTACAAACGATTTGTGGCATCTGCTACGAGACGATGTTCGCGGGCGACGTGCGCGCGAATGCCGGCGATGCGCGCCTCCAGCTCAACCTGACGATCGACACCTGGTTCGGCCGCTCGACCGCCCCCTGGATGCACTTGATGGTGCACTCCTCGCGCGCCATCGAGCTCGGCACGCCGCTCGTGCGCGCCGCCCTGACCGGCGTCTCGACGGTCATCTACCCCGACGCGACGCTCGGGCCGAGTCTGGGCCTCGACGAGACCGGCGTCCTGCCCGTCGCGGTGCCGATCACTGAGCTCACGCCCCCCTACCGTGTGCTCGGCCCGGTCCTGCCATACACACTGGCCGTCCTCGTCGGGCTCGTCTTGATCGATGCCTTCCGTCGTCGCCGGGAACTTTTCCCGCGTCCCGCGGTCGGAGGAACGGCGTGACCGCGCTCCCTCCCAATGGCCCGGGCAACCCGCCCACGACGCTCACCGTGCCCGCGCCGCCGTCGCCCGAGGAGGAGGCGCGCTTCCTCGCCGCGCTCCGCAGCCGCGACGAGCGTGCGTTCAATACGCTCGTCACGCGCTACCAGGACCGCGTGTACAATCTCGTGTATCGATTCCTGGGGGGCCAGGAAGAGGCGCGCGACGTGGCGCAAGAGGTCTTTGTCACCGTGTTCGAGAAGATCGAGACCTATCGCGGCGAGTCCTCGCTCGCGACGTGGATCTTTCGCATCGCGACCAACCACGCCAAGAACCGCATCAAGTACTTGGCGCGGCGCCACGATCGCAAGCAGGAGAGCTTCGACGCGATGCCGGTCCAGCCCGCCGAGAGCCGCTTCTCGGCCAAAGTCCCGCGCCCCGACGAGGCCGCCACCCAAGGCGAGCTCAGCGCGCTCGTCGACCGCGCGCTCGCTCAGCTCGACGAGGAGCAACGCATCGTCGTGGTGCTCCGCGATATCGAAGGCCAGAGCTACGAGGACATCGCCGCCATCACGGGCCTGCAGGGCGGCACCGTGAAGAGCCGCATCCACCGCGCGCGCCTGCGCCTGAAGGAGCTCCTCGCCCCGAATGTCGACCCCGGCTCTTGGGGAGGTGGCGCATGACCAAGCCCGACGAGACCGCGCCAGCAGGGCAGGGGGAGCCGACGCCACCGCTGTTCCCCGAGAATCCCCGCGCCGAAGCGCCGCTCACGCCCGAGGAGGAGCGCCTGGCCGACGCAATCGATCGCGCCGAAGCGGGCGAGGAGTCTTCGCCGTTCCTGAAGGTCATCCAGACCCTCAAGCAGGCGCCGGTGGCCTCCGCACCCCCGGATTTCCTGCGCCAGGTGCAGACGAAGATCCGCGAGCAGAGCGGCGGTCGCTATTACGGATATCAATGGAGAACTCGCCTGCCATCAGGATTCTTGATGCTCCTGATGCTGGCGGTGGTGATCGGCCTGGCCATCATGCTCGCGAGCCCGACCCCGACGCCGCGCCCGCTTCCGACGGCGCCACCGCCGATCACGCCCGGTGCGTTCGACGGACCGATGAACGATCTCGGCCTCGCGGCGGCGATCCTCAGCGCCTATGGCGACGTCCAGAACGAGGGCCTGACGACCGACGGGGCCCACCGGCGTCTGGCGGTCGAGCTGCCCAAGGCGCGCATCGCCGCGTTCGAGGCGGAGATCTCGCTGTTCCCCGCGCTGCGCATCGACGGCGAGCCGGAGGCGACGCTCGACCCTCAGAGCGTGCTCATGCGCGTCCTAGTGCCGGTCCCGCGCGCGCCGAAATGATCACTGCAGCGCGAGCCAATCGCGCTCTTCCTCGTAGCCGCGCGCCGCGAGAAATGCCGCGATGAGGGCCCGCGCGCCCGCGCTCGCGACCGCCGCGAGGATGAGGCGACCGTCGGGCGGGCCGATCGATTCGGCGGCGACCACGCGCAGCCCACCGGCCATGCGCTGACCGATCTTCTTCGGATCCACATCGATCAGATCGTCGATGCGCGCGCCGCGCTGCACGAGCTCCAGCGCGTGCCGGCGGCCGTAGCGCCCCGCGCCCCAGATCCGCGCGTGGCGCGGGTGAGCGAGGGGTCCGTCGCAGAGATGGGCGTGTACGAGCCGGCGCCGCCCGTCCTCGGCGTAGCGTGTATCCAGCCGCGTCAGGCGGTCGGCCCGATCGCGCCAGGTCACGAGCGTCTCGGGCACGCGCGCAAATGTGACGCCTGCGGCAAAGAGCCGAAGCCAGAGGTCATGGTCCTCCGCGAAAGGCCCGTCGCGGTACCCGCCAAGCGCCCGCACCTGCTCGACCCGAAAGGCCGTCGCCGGATGCACCACGGGCGCGTCGATGCAGCGCGCCGCCCGCAATTTCGCCGGCGTGTCGAGGCTGTTGAGCCACGCGACATGGCGGTCCATGCCGGCACCGCCCCGCTCGGGCGCCGCGCCGACGAGGTCATACGCCACCCCGCAGGTCACGACCCCGATCTCCGGCTGAGCATCGAGCAGCGCCAGCTGGCGCGCGAGCCGCTCCGGATGCATCCGATCGTCCGCATCGAAGCGCGCGACCACCGGCGCCCGCACCGCCGCGAGCCCTGCATTCAGCGCCGCGACCAACCCCTCGTGCGACCGCGCGAGCACCCGAAAGCGCGCGTCGCGCGTGGCATATTCGCTGGCAATCTCGCTGCTCCGGTCGGTCGGCCCATCGAGCACGACGATGCACTCCCAATCGGGCCTCGTCTGCCGAGCAACATCCTCGAGCGCCTCGCCCAGCGTTTCAGCCGCATTCCACACGGGAATGAGCACGCTGACCCGGGCGTGTGCGTGGCTAACTGCGCGCCTCGTCGAAGCGGGACCCGTCATGACTCCAAAGTACCGTCTTGCCGTCGGACGTGGTCCGGATGTGCACCGGCCGGCTCCAGAGTGCCGCCATATTCTGCAGCGTCTCCTTGGCATAATCGAGCTTCAGATCCTGCCCGTCATGCTTGTGGAACAGCAGCAGCTCACCGCGATTCTTGTAGTTCGCGTCCTCGACCAGGATCATTGGCTGGCCGAAATTCGTGAGTTGTTTCAGAAGCATCGCCTTCACTTCCAGAAACTCGCGCGTCTTGATCTCCCAGCGCTCGTTCTTGCGATTGTAGGCGTAGCTGAACAGCTTCATCTTCTCGGCGAACTCGGGCGTCATGAACTCGTCGATGAACGTGAGGTCGTTGTAGACCTTGCGCACCTCGAAGATCTTCTCGCGTCCGAGGCCGAGCTGCTGATCCCACGAGAGCTTCTGCTCCATGTTGTCGCAGCGCTCCCACTCGAGCCCGAAGCGGCCGCGGTTCCAGCGGTCCTCGATGTCGCGGTAGAGCTCGAGCCCGATTTTGTAGGGGTTCAGCTGCTGCGGGCTCATCTGCATCGTGCCCGAGTGGACGGTGCAGAAGTCGACGATGTCCGAGTCGTCGCAGATCGGCGCCTCCGTCATCATCTTCGAGTGCCAGTAGCTCGCCCAGCCCTCGTTCATGATCTTCGTCATGCGCTGCGGCACGAAGTAGTACGACTCCTCGCGGATCATCCCGAGGATCTGCCGCTGCCACTTCTCGAGCGGCGCGTGCTCGAGGAGAAACGCCATCACGTCCCGCTCGGGCTCCTGCGGCGTCCGCTTCTTCTGCTCCTCGTGCTTCTTCTTCATCTCCTCGCGCCGACGCTCGAGGTCCTCCTCCGGGTTGATATACCGGTCCATGTAGGACCGCGCCGGCAACTTCATCGGCTCGGGCGGCAGCGCGTCTTCCTCGGTCACCGGACGCTTGCGCACGATGTACGGCGAGTAGGGATCGATCAGGTTGTCGATCGACAAACAGATGTCGATGAAGGTCTCGACCTTCTCCTCGCCATAGCGCTCGGCCATGCGCGCGATCTTGGCCGCGTGGTTTGCCATCTGGTCGAGCATCTTGCGGTCGGTCCGCGAGAACCACGCGTTATTCTTGAAAAAATCGGCGTGGGCGAAGACGTGCGCCATCACCAGCTTGTGCTCGAGGAACGAGTTCGTCTCGAGCAGATACGCGTAGCAAGGGTCGGTGTTGATGACGAGCTCGTAGATCTTCGCGAGCCCGTACGCATACGACTTCGAGGTCCGCTCGTACTCGGCGCCCCACTTCCAGTGGCGATAGCGAATCGGGAAGCCGTCGTAGGACGCGAGCATGTTCATCTGCTCGTATGTCACCATCTCGAAGATGACCGGGTAGAATTCGAGCTTGTTCGCGCGCGCAATCTTCTCGATGCGGATCGCCTGCTCGCGCAGCTCGTCGGGAAGGATCAAGGCCTGAGTCATCGCGCTATTTCCCCTTCCCGAGGAAGTCCTTGATCGAGCGAACGATCGCGTCTTTGTTCTTGATTTCGCTCGTGATCACCGTGTCGTCGCTGCGGAAATGGACGCGCAGATCTTTGATGAATTGTCCCGAGCCGTACGGGCTCTCGACCTGCCCATAGCAGAAGACGTTGACCTGCGGGATGAGCTGCTCGCGCAGGAGTTTGACACATTGCATCGTGTCGTCCGCCGACCAGTTGTCGCCGTCCGAGAAGTGGAACGGATAGATGTTCCATTCGCCCGACGGATAGTCCTTCTCGATGAGCTCGAGGCACTTGCGATAGGCACTCGAGATCATCGTTCCGCCCGACTCCTTCGTCTTGAAGAACGTGTCGCGGTCGACCTCGCGCGCGGATGCATCGTGGATGATGTAGCGGCTCTCGATGCCTTTGTATTGGCTCCTGAGCCACGTATCGATCCAGAACGACTCGATGCGCACGATCTCTTTCTGCTCGTCACCCATCGAGCCCGACACGTCCATCATGTAGATGATGACCGCATTGTGGTGCGGGCGAACCTCCTCCTTGAAGGAGCGGTACCGCATGTCCTCTTTGATGGGGATGATGATCGGGTTCTTGGCGTTGTAAGTGCCACTGGCAATTTGGCGGCGCAGCGCCTGCTTGAACGTGCGCTTGAAGTTGCGCAGCGAGTTCGGGCCGACCGGCCGAATGCCGGTGTATTTGCGGTCGTAGGCCTCGAACTTCTTCTTGCCCTTGGGCTCGATCCGCGGGAGCTCGAGCTCCTGCCCGAGGATCGCCGCGAGCTCGTCGAGCGTGACCTCGACCTCGAGCTGATGCTCCCCAGGCGAGTCGCCGGCCGGGCCCTTGCCGGCCCCCTGACCTTCGCCCTCGCCCTGGGAAATGGCGTCCCCGGGCTCGCCGTTGCCCTGCCCGAGGCCGCCATTATCGCGCTTGCCGAACTTGAAGCGCGGCAGATCGATCTGCGGGACCGGGACCGACACGAGATCCTTGCCCTGCTTGCCGATGAGCTCGCCCGACGAGATGTACTTCTTCAGGTTCTTGCGAATGCGTCCGCGCACGATGTCGCGAAAGCGCGAGCGGTCACTGTCGATGCGTTCCATGCGGCCTTCCCCTCGGCTATCGGCGCGCCTCAGCGACTATCGTTTCTCTTTCGTCTCACCGCGCGCGAAAATGCTGGCGACGTAGTTCAAGACGTCGGTGGCACTCTCGTCGTTGTAGCCGTAGTTCTGGATGAGCCGCTGCTTGACGATGTCGATCTTCTCCTGCGTCTCGCGATCGACGACATTCGAGACCAGCGTCGACAGCTTGATCGTGTCCTTCTGATCGTCGAAGAGCTTGGCCTCGAGCGCCTTGTGAAGCCGCGGATTCGTTCGGTAATCGAACTGCTTGCCCTCAATGGCGAGCGCGCCGATGTAGTTCATGATCTCGCGCCGGAAGTCGTCCTTGCGACTCTCGGTGATGTCGATCTTCTCTTCGATCGAGCGCATGAGCCGCTCGTCCGGCTCCTCGTCCTGGCCGGTGAAGCGGTTCTTGACGCGCTCCTTCTGCGTGTAGGCCTTGACGTTGTCGATGTAGTTCGCGCAGAGGCGCGAGATCGCATCCTCGTCGGCCGAAATGGCGCGCTGCACTTCGTTCTTCACGATGTCCTCGTACTCGCGCTTCACCTCGTTGAGGAGCGCCTGGTAGCGGCCCTTCTCCTCCTCGTTCGTGATGAGCGAATGATGGCGGAGACCACTCTCGAGCTCGTTCATGACGAGGAACGGGTTGATGTAGCGGCCGCCCTTCTCGCTGGCGAGCGCGTTGGAGACCTTGTCCTGCACATAGCGCGGCGAGATGCCGTCGAGCCCCTCGCGCGCGGCCTCTTTGCGAAGCTCCTTCACATTGTCGGGCGTGTAGCCGGGGAGGCTGCGACCGTCGTAGAGCTTCATCTTTTGCAAGACGCTCAGGTCGTGCTTCTTGGGCACTTCGAGGCGCGTCATGACCGCCCACATCGCGGCGACTTCGAGGGTGTGCGGCGCGACATGGATGCCACGCACGCGGTCCGAGTTCTGCCCGAAGTCCTTGTTGTAGATCTTCACCTCCTCGGACACCTTCGTGATGTACGGGACGTCGATCTTCACGGTGCGGTCGCGCAAGGCCTCCATGAACTCGTTGTTCAGGAGGCGCTGATATTCGGCCTCGTTGGTGTGGCCGATGATGACCTCGTCGATGTCGGTCTGCGGGAACTTCTTGGGCTTGACCTTGTGCTCCTGGGTCGCGCCGAGGAGGTCGTACAAGAAGGCCACGTCGAGCTTGAGCATCTCGACGAACTCGATGACGCCGCGGTTGGCGACGCAGAATTCGCCGTCGAAATTGAACGCGCGCGGATCCGAGTCGGTGCCATATTCGGCAATCAGCCGGTAATTGATGTCACCGGTGAGCTCGGTCGAGTCCTGGTTCTTCTCGTCTTTGGGTTGGAACGTGCCGATGCCGACGCGATCCTGCTCCGAGAAGAGGAACCGACGCACGCGCGTGTGCTCCATGACGCGCGCCCAGTCGCCTTTGTAGCGCTTCATCAGCTGGTTGAAGCGGTAGCGGCAGGCCGGGTTGAGCTCGCCCTTGATGGGCACCGAGTAGTTCTTGCAGCGCTCGCCGAGGCCGAGCTCCTTGACGGCGCGCCCGCGCCAATCGAGCGGGATGAGGTGCAGCGGATCCTCGTTCATCGGGCACGGGACCCACTCCTCGTCGCGGCCGGGCTCGCCCATGTTCCAATCGAACGTGTAGATCGCGCCCTCGGTGGTCTTGGTGTACTCCTCGAGCCCGCGCTTGAGCAGGCGCACCAGCGTCGACTTGGACGAGCCGACCGGCCCGTGGAGCAGGATGACGCGCTTCTCGGTGCCGTAGCCGTAGGCCGCGGACTTGATGACGTTGACCAGCTTCATGATGGTCACGTCGAGCCCGAAGATGGCGTCGCGCCCGCCCGTGAAGAGGTCGTCGAAGAAGGCGTAGTGCGTCACCTTCTTCTTCGAGTCGGTGTACTCGGACATGCCATGGCCGACGATCATGTCGTAGAGGCGCTGCCACGAGGTGCGGGTGACCTCCGGGGTTCCGCGCACCACCTCGAGGTACTGGTCGAAGGTGCCGGTCCAGTTGAGCTCCTGATAGAGCTTCCGATCCTGAAGGTCTGCGATTCTCGTAACGAGCGAGCCCATGGCAGAGTGTCCTTGTCGGTGTCGTGGTCGGCCCGGGGGCGGCCGCGATGACGCAATGAGTTTGGCGCCGCGCACGCCGAGCGCGCGGCGATGTAACGTAGCACAGTCGATCCAGGGTTCAAGGCGCCCGCCCGAAAGCGACGCGCGTGACCTTTTGCGAAAACGGATCTCGGGGCAAGTATGCGGCGGTGCGGCGGCGTGAGGCGTGCGGGCGGCGGCGGAGGGGGCGAGCGTGATACCGGACTATTGGGAGCGATCGATCGGTGCGCATGTCCCGGGGTTCGGGCTGGACCTCCGTTGGATGGGGTTGCCGCCCGACCTGGACGAGCAGCTGGCGGGCCCGCTGGTGCGCGCCTGGAGCGACCTCGAGGCGCTCGAGGCCGGCGCCATCGTGAACCGCGACGAGTCGCGGCGCGTCGGGCATTACTGGTTGCGGGCCCCGGAGCGGGCGCCGACGGACGCGGCGCGTGAGATTGCCGCGGCGCGCGTCGAGCTCGATCGCGTCGTCGAGAGCTTGGGCGGGCGCTTTCCGCGGGTGCTGCTCATCGGTATCGGCGGCTCGGCGCTAGGGCCCGAGCTGGTGGCGCGGGCGCTGGAGACGGTGGGCGGTCGGCGGCGGTTGTTCATCCTCGACAACACCGATCCCGACGGGATGGCGCGCGTTCTGCGGGCGTGTGCGCCGCTCAGCAGTACGCTGGTCGTGGTCATCTCGAAGTCGGGAGCGACCGCCGAGACGCGCAACGGCATGCTCATCACCAAAGCCGCCTACGAGGCCGCGGGGCTCGTCTTCGGCGAGCACGCGATCGCGGTCACCCAGACCGGCAGCGCGCTCGATCTCGCCGCCAAAGATTGGATCGCGCGCCTGCCGATGTGGGATTGGGTTGGCGGTCGGACCTCGGTGACGTCGATCGTCGGGCTCTTGCCGGCGGCGCTGGTGGGGATCGACATCGACGATCTGCTGGCGGGCGCGCGCGCGATGGACGAGCACACGCGGGTGCCGCTCGCGGCCGAGAATCCGGCGGCCCTCTTGGCGCTCGCCTGGTATCACGCCGGCGGCGGCAAGGGCGACCGGCAGATGGTGATCCTTCCGTATAAGGACCGCCTCGCGCTGATGTCGCGCTATCTCCAGCAGCTCGTCATGGAGTCGATCGGTAAGCGCGTCGACCGCCACGGGCGCCTCGTCTATCAGGGCCTCACCGTCTACGGGAACAAGGGTTCGACCGATCAGCACGCCTTCGTGCAGCAGCTGCGCGACGGGCGTGCGGACGTCTTCGCGACGTTCATCGAGGTGCTCGAGGACGGCGAGCCGCATGCCCAGGCGTCCGCGATCGAGGTCGAACCGGGGGTCACGGCGGGCGACTTCCTGTCGGGGTTCCTGGCCGGTACGCGCGACGCGCTCGCCGAGGCGGGGCGCCCATCGGTGACGATCACGTTGCCTTGGTTGGACGCGGCGTCGATGGGCGCGCTCATCGCGCTCTACGAGCGGGCCGTGTCGATCTACGCGAGCCTCTTGGACGTCAACGCCTACGACCAGCCGGGCGTCGAGGCGGGCAAGAAGGCCGCCGCCAAGATGATTGGACTACAAACTAAATTGCTGGCGCTGCTCGCGCGCGGCGAATGCGGGACGGCGAGCGCCCTGGCGGCCCAGATGGGGGCCGCGGAGCGCGACGTCTTCCACGTGCTGCGGCATCTGGGGGCCAACGCGCGGGTCAGCGTCGAGGGGGCGGGACTCGAGCGCGTCTTCCGCGCACGGACGCACTGAGGTTGTCAGTTCGCGCTGCTCGAGCGCTCGCGCGTGGAGACCGACGCCTCGACGAAGCGCTCGATCGAGATGCGCGCGTCGTTCTCGAGGTCGGAAAACTGGAGCCCCAGCCCGCGCTGCCCGTGGCGATCGTCGATGTAGGCGACGCGCACGACTGTGCGAACGGTGGTCCCGGTCGGCAGCGTGAACTCGACGTCCATGCTCTGGGTCGGGTCGATGGCGCGCTGGTCGTCCATCACGATCACATAGAGCCCGTCGACCGAGAGATCGATTGCCGGGTGGAGGTGCGTCTTGTCGCCCCGTCGCTCTTGGACAAAGAAATCGACCGTGGCTCGAGTGCTGCGTCGGCGCTCTGCAAACGACATGGAGGCGCTCCCCGGTTGCGAAGGGCGCCGACCCTACGGGGCTTTGGCCGCGGTGGTCAAGCGTCGTGTCGTTTCGCGGTGCAGGTTGGTGCGCGCCGGCGCCTTGGCGGCCCGCAGCGTGGCGGCCGGTGTCAGTCGAGGGCGCGGCGCAGATCGGCCTCGAGGTCGGCCACGTCCTCGACGCCGACCGAAAGGCGGACGAGTCCGTCATCGATCCCGAGCGTCGCGCGCACGGCGCTCGGCACCGACGCGTGGGTCATGATCGCCGGGTGCTCGATGAGCGACTCGACGCCCCCCAAGCTCTCGGCGCAGGCGAAGAGACGCGTGCGCGAGAGCATGCTGCTCGCGGCCGCGAGGCCACCCTTGAGGATGCAGGTGATCATGCCGCCCGCGAGACGCATCTGGCGCATCGCGAGCGCGTGTTGCGGGTGCGACGCGAGGCCTGGGTAGATCACCCGGCCGATCGCCGGGTGGAATTCGAGCATCTTGGCAAGGTGCAGCGCGTTCTGCGCGTGGCGTTCCATACGGAGATGCAGCGTCTTGAGACCGCGTAGGACGAGGAAGCAGTCGAGCGGGCCAGGGACGGCGCCGACGGCGTTCTGCAGGTACCGGAGGCGCTCGGCGAGGGGCGTGTCGCTCGTGACGATCGCGCCGCCGACGACATCCGAGTGACCGTTCAGGTACTTGGTCGTCGAGTGCACGACGAGGTCGGCGCCCAGGGCAAGCGGGGTCTGGGCGGCCGGGGTGGCGAAGGTGTTGTCGACGGCGAGCACCAGCCCGGCGGCGCGGCAGCGCTCGGCGATCGCCGCGAGGTCGAGGATCTTGAGCATCGGGTTCGTCGGCGTCTCGAGCCACACCATCTTGGTGTTCGGCTGGCGCGCCGCGAGGACGGCGTCGGGGTTCGTGAGGTCCACGAAGCTGAAGGTGAGGCCCGCGCGCGCCCAGACGGCGCTGAAGAGGCGGTAGGTCCCGCCGTAGACGTCGTCGCCGCAGATGACGTGGTCGCCGTTCTCGAGCAGGTGCATGGCCGTGCTCGCGGCCGCGCAACCGCTCGCGAAGGCGAGACCATGGGCGCCGCCTTCGAGCGCGGCGAGGCAGCCTTCCAGCGCTTTGCGCGTCGGATTGTGGGTGCGGCTGTACTCGAAGCCCTTGTGGACGCCGGGGGCGTCTTGGACGTAGGTGCTCGTCAGGTAGACCGGCGTCATGATCGCGCCCGTCGTGGGATCGGGGGCCTGTCCGGCGTGGATGGCGCGGGTCCCGAAGCCCAGGGTCTGCGGTTCGTCCTCGGTGTGGTCGTTGCCCATCGCGGTCTCCATCGGGTCGGCGTCCGACGATGCCCTACCACGCCGCGCCGCCCGCGAGTACGCCAACACGCCTACACGGCGCGCGATCGGTTGACACGCCGGGTGGTGGGCTCTAAGACCGCCGGCCATGGCCACTTCGCCCCGCGCGCGCGTTCGCTGGGCCGCCCGCGCGGCCGCCGTTCCGGTGCTGGTCGCGAGCGTCCTTTGGGCCGCATGCGGCGGCGCGGCCCCCGGCGGGGACCCGCTTCGCCTCGTGCCGAGCGAGGTGCGCGCGGCGTTGATCGCGCCGAAGCTGGGCGAGCTGCAGGCACGTGCGAGCGGTTTTCTGGGCGCGATTCAGGGGACGAGTGGCGCGCTCGCGTGGCTTGCCGAGCGCTACGGCGTCGATCTGCGTACGCCCGAGGCGCTCGTCGCGGCGGGGCTCGATCCCGCCGGCGGGCTCGTCGTCTATGGGCTCGACAAGCCGGCGCCGGCGCTGGTCCTGGGCGTGTCGGTGCGTGATCCGGAGGCGTTCATGGCGCTCGCGACCGGGCGCCTGGAGCGCAGCGCCGGCGCGACGCGCGTGGGGCCGCCGGGTGCGCCCGCCACTCAGGACGCGGCCCAGCGTGGGGCTCCGGTGATCTATGCCGGCGGCGCGGCGCCCGGATCGGCGGACGGCGCCCCTGCGTGGCGCGCGGCCGTCGGCGTCACCGACGATCGGATCGGGCTCCTCACGATCGTGCCGGGTCCCGACGCGGCGGCCGCCT
>SXIE01000291.1 GCA_005772945.1 Pseudomonadota bacterium | reverse complement strand
GACAGCGACCCGGGCGGCACCGCCAGCACCAGGCCGCGCAGCCCCTCGGGCGGCGGCGCATTGAGCGCCGCGCGCAGCGTCTCGGGGCGCACCGGCAGGACCGGTCCGAACACCCCGCGCCCGCGCAGGCGCTCGGCGAGCTCGACCGCCGCCTCGACCGGCCCCACGCAGAGCAGCGCGCGATGCGATTCGAAACGCGCCAGGCGCCCGAGCACGATCCGCCGATTCACGCCGACGATCGTCGCCCAAAGGAGCGCCCCCGCCGTCAGCGCCTCGAGCCCCGGCGGCGCGACCCCGAGCACCCCGAACTTCAGCGACAGCAGCTTGAGCAGCAGCCAGGCGACATAGAGCCCGATGAGCCCGCCGACCGCCGCCTGCAACGCGGGCCGGAAGCGCACCGGCGTGGAGACCCTGAAGCCCCCCGCCAGAAACAATCCGAGCAGCATCCCGAGCGCCATGAGCAGCGCCGGCGCCACGTGCGCGTCGGGCTCCCAGAGCATCGGGAACACGCTCATGAGCAGCCCCAGCGACACGAGGTCCACGGGCGCGACGTGGCGCGCGAATGGCAGGCGACGGGAGCGAAGCGAGAGGTCCATCGGCCGCGCGCTCAGATCTTGAGGCGATAGATGTAGGCGAGAGGATTCGCGTACACGAGCTCGAACACGTTCGGATCGTAGCTCTGGAGCAGCGCGAGCTGGACGTAGACCGACGCCATCAGCTCGTCGTCGAGCTCGTAGAAGGCGCCCTGATCCTCGACGTAGATCCCGGATCGCGCGTTCGCCGGCGCGTTGGGGTTCCGCCGCGCCTGGACGTTGAAGTTCGCTCCCGCCCCACGGGTGACGTACAGCGCCTTGAGCGGATACATGCCGCGCTGGTTCTTCACGGTCACGCCGACCGCGTCGATGGTCACGCCGTTGCCGACGTGGATCGTGCTCGTCTCCACCTGGACCTTCGCGTTGAACCACACGCCCGCCCGGAGCGGCGTCGCCTTCTTTCCGACCTCGATGGGCCGCGACAGCGCGATCGGCCCGAGGATACTGACCATGCGGATCGGCAGGTAGAGGTAGACCTCGTGCGTCCGCTCCGGCAGCGGGTACATCGGGTAGGTCAGCGCCCGGACGAAGTCGATCTGCCCGAGCCCGAACTTGGCCTTGGCGTCCTTGAAGAGCTCGCGCGCGACCACCGAGCCGCCGACGCGCAGCCGCGTCTCGGCCGCCAACCGCGCGAGGATCGCGGCCCCGCGCTGCGAGTTCGACAGGAGGACCTCGGCCACAATCGCCGCGTCCTCGCCCCGATCCCCGCCATCCGCCAGCGTCGCCGAATGCGCGTAATACGCGATCGGGTAGCCGTAGTCCCACCACGCGACCGTCAGGTCGCCCGGCTTGATGAGCTTCTGGAGCGCATCGAGCGCATCGACCTCGGCCGCGAGGGTCCGCGGCATCGCCGGATTCCCCGCCACGAGCAGCGCCCCCGGCACCGCGGCCGCGCCCCCGAGCGCCACGAACACCAGCGCGCGCGCCACCCGCTGGCGCACGATCGACGCCAGCAGCACCGCGAGCCCGGCGATCGCGATCGCCGCCGGCGCCGCCCCGTAGACCCCGAACCGCACGCCGCCCACCAACGAGAAGCCCGCCAGCCCCACGAAGGGCCCGAGGACCATGAGCGACCGATGGCGCAGCTGCAGCAGGACCCACGCGAGCATAGCGATCACGAACGTCGGCAGGGCCCCCGACACGCTGATCCCGAGCAGGTCGACGCCACTCTGCTTCGCCTCCGACACAAAGCGCGTCGTATCGCCGAGCACGACCGCGTCCGGATCGGCCGCTCCCGTCACCACCCCGCCCGCGCCGGCCCCGGTGAAGATCCCAATTTTCTGCAGCGCCCCCGTCCACTCCGGGGACAGCGCGAACCCCACGACACCAGCCACAATCCCGGCCCAGCGCAGTGCCACCGCGGGCAGCGGCGCCCGCCGCAGCGCGAACCACACGGGCACCAAAAGGAGCGTTCGCACGCCCCAATCGAGCGGCAGCTGCGACAGGCCCAGCACCGCGAGGGACGCCGCGAAGTGGTCGTCCTTGCGGTGATAGAGGACCAACACGACGGCGCCCGCCGCCGCCACCGCCCCGGCGACCGGACCGCCCTGGCCGTACATGTACGGCATCGCGGCCAAGATGAGCGCCGCATACAACCCATCGCGCGCACGACCCTCACGCGAGAGGCGAATGAAGAACCAGATCGCGAAGAGCAGCGGCGTCACCGCGAACATGTCCGTGTCGAAGTAGCCAGCGAGCGTCCGACCCGCATATCTGGGCGCGACCAACACCAGCAGCCCCGCGAGCACGCCCGCGCGCGGCCCCGCGACATCGCGCGCGATCAAGGCCGTCGGCACGACGATGAGCGCCCCGAAGAACGGCGGGAGGTAATACGTGACCGCGTCGAGGGACCACGGCGAGAGCGTGGTCACGAGCCACCCCAACGCCGCGAGCGCGGTGTTGCTCGCCGCCGGGTAACGCGTGAGGCCGTAGTCGTCGCCGCTCAGCGCGATGTCCGACCCCAGCGCAAAAAAGTACCCGTCCCCGGTCGTCATCAGCGGCGCGCCGTGCGCCTGCAAATCGGGCACATCGACGCCAAACCGGAGGTGCCACCAGAAGCGCAGCAGCACGCCGACCGCCCACACCACACCGACCAGCAGCCAGAACAGCCACGCCCGCATCGGCTCGTGCGCGGGCGCAAGCCACGCAGGAAGCCGCAGCAGCTTCGGTGGCAAGAGCGGCTCGAAACCGACCTTCATGTCGACCGGGGCGCCGCGCCGTTCCGAGGCCGCAGCGCCAACCGAAGTCGCCTGCGCCGCATCAGGGGGCGCCGATGTGTGACGGGACCGACTCACGGCCGAGACCATGACAGCGAACCCGGCCGCTGTCCACCCGACCGCCGAGCGTTCCGAGCGTTCGGGCCTCCATTGCCGAAGCACGGCCCGCGCGTCGCTACGCCACGCGGTACGCTGGACCGGCGGCGGCGAGCAGCCGCGCCTCGAAACGTTCCAGATCCGCGTGCAGCGCCCAGGGACCCCGACGCCCGCGACGCCCGCGGTAGTCCCTGGCGTTGTCGGGCGCACGAGTATACTCTCGAACATACTATGGCGACGAGCGTGCACCTTCCCAAGCCTTTGCTCGATGCGGTCGACCGCCGCGCGCGGGCGCTCCGAATCAGTCGCAACCGCCTGATCATCAGGGCCCTCGAGCGCGAGCTCACCGAGGGCTCGGATTGGTCAGCGGGTTTCTTCGAGGAACTCGCGGCGCCCGACGCTTCGACTGCGCGCGCAGCCGACGAGATGCTTCGCGCCATTCAAGCTGGCCGCGCATCGAAAGAGCCGAGGCGCCTTTGAACTACGTGCTCGATACGAATGCCGTCTCGGCCATCATGAAAGGCGATCCGACGTTCCTCGAACGCCTCCGCAGCAAGAGCAAGAAGAGCGTGAGCGTGCCGCAGCCCGTCCTGGCCGAGATCGCCTACGGCATTGCCCGGCTTCCGAAGTCGAGAAGACGGGACGCGCTTCGCCATCGATTCGAAGTGGTCAAGGCCGAGCTGGCACGCAGCGACTGGTCCGACGACGTAAGCGGAGCGTTCGGAGCCATCAAGTCGAGTCTCGAGAAGAAGGGACTTCGCATCGAAGACTTCGACGCCGCAATTGCCGCGCACGCGCTTGCCCGGGACGCGGTGCTCGTGACCGCCAACGTGGAGCACATGATTCGGGTCACGGGCCTGACCGTCGAGGATTGGTCCGCGGCAGCGGAGCGCGACACCCCGTGAGCGCGACGCCTCGTTTGTCGGCGCCATCGAACTCGCGCGCGGGGACGCCGCGCTCGCCGTCGTCTGCGCCCACATCATCCACCGCCGGCATCCAGCGATCGCTTGCGGCAAGCGGCCGGTCAGCCCGCCTTTCTAGCACGCCGCTGCTTGTACCCGGTCGGCATCTCATCGCCCGCCACCGGGGGCGCACTCGGAATCTTCGCAAGCACGTCGTCGAACTTCTTGCGACTGGCCCGCGCAGCGCGCTCCGTGAGATATGTCTCAGTCAGCAACGCCGCGATCTTCTCGGCAACCGCAGAGTTTATCAGCTGATTGATCGACGTTCCCTCCTGTTCCGCGAGCTCGGCGAGTTTCGCGTGGATGGACTCAGGAAGCCTGAGACTGAGCGTTGCCATCGTTATCTCCGGACCTGATTCAGTAGGAATGCAGCGGGCGACAATATGCTCGGCACCAGTCGGGTCGCGCGCGCGAAGTCCTTGGCGTTGTGCGTGACGATTGCCTCGCAGCTCGCGGCGACGGCGACTTCGACGACCATGTCGTCGTTGGGGTCCTGCAGCAGGGGACGCCACAGATAGAAGACGTCTTGCCTCACCGCGACGAGGCACAAGTAGTCGAGGAGACTCTCGACGTCGGAAGCATCGAGGGGCGGCAGGGTATGTCGAAGAAGCGCAGATTCGTACTCAACGACCAGCGGAACGGACACCGCGATCTCGAAATCGCCCTTTCGCAGGTGTTGAAGGAGCGCGAACGAGGCCCCGCTGCGTGACCGCCACGCGGAGACCAGCACCGATGTGTCCAAGACGACGCGCACCGATACTTGGTATCATATGCGGTACCACGAGCTCAAACTCGTAGCACTCATCGCCGCGTCGCGGATCCGCCAAACGTCGACGTGCAGGCGAAGCGCGGGTAACATTTGGCCCGCTGGGGGCCTATGCTAACCGACGAAGAGATCGAGCTGCGCGCGACCGAGTTGGAAACGGACCGCGATGTCAGCCGCGACGACGAACGCATCCTCAACGAGCGGCGCCGCTGGCTCGACCACAACTTCCTGGATCGCGCATGTCCCGACGCGTCCATCGCGGATCTCGACGCGGCGCTCTTCGAAACCAACTATCTCCCCTCGGCGGTCGCGCCCGATGTGCCCGCGGCGAACAACCGCACTCCGGCGGAACGGATGCGAGCCCTCCGCCTGCTCGATTCGGAGGACCGTCCGACCTTCCTCGCGCTCCTCGCGATCGGCAAGAGCCCGCGCGACTGGCTACCTGGCGCATACGTACAGTTCGTGCGTTTCGCCGGCGACGCACGGACCGATCCCATTCTCGATCAGAAGGTCCTCGAAGGCCCGCTATCGCGCGTCGCGACCCTCCTCGACGACGTCATCCACGTCAATATCCGCATCCAGACCCGCCTTCCCGAACAGGGCCCAGAGCAGCGCCTGCCGGACTACCCCGTCGTCGCCCTGCGCGAATTGCTGCGCAACGCGCTCCTGCACCGCTCGTATGAAATCCAAAGTCCCATCTACCTCTATTGGTTC
Organism: Pseudomonadota bacterium; assembly: GCA_005772945.1. The sequence goes on along the minus strand of SXIE01000291.1, from coordinate 730 downwards.
TCCGACCGCATCGAGATTCACAGCCCCGGCGGTCTGTCCGGTCGCGTCGAACCCGAGAGCTTCGGCCTGGCCGGCATGACCGACTACCGCAACCCCTCGCTTGCCGCGGCCATGAAGACCCTCGGCTTCGTGCAGCAGTTCTGCATCGGCGTCGCTCTCGACCGCAAGGCGTGTCGCGACAATCACAAACCCGATCCCCGCTTCTAGTTCGGCGCCTCTCGAGTCCTCGCCGCAATCGACGCCCGCCGACGACCGGACGCGGCGCCACCTTCTGGCGAGCCTCCGCGGCAGGCCATGTGATTCATGGGTGGCCAGTGACTTCGAGGCGTTCTTCCAGGCACTCGCGGACGCCCAGGTCCGCTCGCTGAGGGTCGGCGGCGTCGCCGTCCTCCTGCACGGCACACCGCGGTTCACGGCGAACTGTCATCGCGACGCGCTCTCATTCGCGCGCCTCCGTTGGGCCACCGCCGCCTCGCTGTGGTACTCTGGCCGGGGCCGCGCGCCGACGAAGCCAGGACTCCAATGAAGCCACGCGTCTACATCGAAACATCTATCCTCAGCTACTTGACCGGTCGCCCAAGTCGGTAGAACTCACAGCGCCGCTCGGGATCACGGAGCGGAAACTCGACTTGCACCTGAACGTGTGATCCAAGGAGGTCTGCCGGGTCAGGAGGCCGTATGACACAAGCTCTTTCTCTCGATCTGCGTCGTCGGATCGTCGAAGTGTATG
>SXIE01000290.1 GCA_005772945.1 Pseudomonadota bacterium | reverse complement strand
GGGTGTGCGGGTCGACGATCCGGACGCGGATGCGCTCGAGGCGCGTTGGCGCGTGCTCGAGGTTCGTTGCATGCGCGTGCAAGGGTCGTGGGAGCGCGTGCGCGGGGCACTGGCGGCTGCGATCGAGGCGGTGCCGGAGTCGCGCGGCGCGGAGGCGCGGGTCCTGCGCGGGCTCCTGGCGGCCAGCGCGATGGGCGAGGGGGACGCGGTGGCGCTGGCGCGCGTTGCCCAGGGTGGGGATCAGGTCGCGAAGATCGCGAGCGTGTGGGGCGAGCTGCTCGCGACCGGCGACGTCGCGCGCGCGCTCGAGCGACTCGACGCGGCGCTGTTCGAGCAGTGGGCGCATGTCCTGGCGCAGCTCGCGCGTCGTCGCCTGGGAGCGACGATCGAGGAGGAGGACGCGCCGCGCAATCACGAGGACCCGCGCGGGGATCTCGTGCGCGAGCTGGCGTCGCCCCTGACCCGGCTCGTGCCCCTCGTGGCTACTGGCCGCTGGGATGTCGTTGCGGAGCGGGTGCGGGGTCTCGGCGACGCACGTGAGGAGGCGATCGAAGCGCTCACGCGCCTCGCGTCGGCGGGCGGGTTCGCGGTGCCGTGGGGGCTCGCGCCGGCGGGGGTGCTCGAGGCGGCCGAGGCGCTCGCGCGCGCGCGGATGGGCGACGCGCCGTGGGTCGTGACGACGCGGACGGGGACCTCGCCGCTCGACGCGTCGGTTTACGCGACCTACGCCGAGGGGCTCGGGCCGGAAACGATCATCGTCGTGGTGCCCGCGACGCGGATCTTCGTGGGCGGCGTGCGCCTCGCGGTGGGGCAGAAGCGCGTGCTGGTGCCGCTGTTGACGGCGCTGCTGCTCCACGCGGATGCGCCGCTTTCCACGCGCGAGCTCGCGGCGATCGTCTGGCGCGTGCGCGCGCCGCAACTGAAGCCGGCCGTGCAGACCAAGATCAAAGTCGCGATGTCGCGGCTTCGGACGCTGCTCGGGCGCGGGCGCGAGGTCGTCGTGACGGCCAAGAAGGACGAGGGCGGGGTGAAGGTCGCGGGCTACCAGGTCGCGTCCGGGGTCTCCTTCGCGGTGATCCGGGCGCGCGATTAGGCCGGCTGTGTCGGTCGCGACGCGCGCCCGACTTCGCGTTCAGAAGCGCGTCTCGCCGCGCACGAGGACGCTCAGGTGCCCACCGAGGCCGATCCCCTCGGCGGCCGGCAGCGTCATGACCGGCGCGAAGTCGAGGCGCACCGCGAGGCTCCGTTGGGCCTGCCAGCGGACCCCGACGACGCCGTCGAGCGCGAGGCCGTAGGCCTGGTCCGGGCGCCCGAAGCCAAACGCGCCGAAGCCGACGCCGGCGGCCAGGACGGCCTCGAAGCTCTCGGCGAGCGGGATGGCGAGCTCGGTGCCGACCACGATCGAGACGGCCGTCAGCGATTGCCCTTGGCCCGGCTCGACCGGGAGCCCGTCGACGAGCGGCAGGAGCGAGATGGTGCCCTGGACCCAGAGCGCCCATAGATCGTTGAATCTCCAGTGGAAATCGATGGCGGCGTGGACGCCGGGGTCGACGCGATCGGCCGCGTCGCCGATCGGAACGCCGACGCCCGCGCCGAGGCTCAGGGCGAGGCGCGGCACGCGGTTCGGATCGGGCGCCGCGCCGAGATCGGTCGGGCGCACGAGGCGCGGCTTCGGGAGGCGCAGCGCGAGCTCCGCTGGATCGGGCGTCGCGTTTGGAAGCGGCGGTGGCCCGGGATCGATCGTCTTGGGCAGCGCGGCACGAAGGCGCGTGGACGCCGCATTTGTGAACGCGGTCGTGACGCGCGGATCGGCGTCGGGGGGCGGACGCCAACCGGGCCAGAGGGACGCCAGCGCGGTAAACGCGTCCTCGGCCTCGGGCGTGCGATCGAGGCGCGCGAGGGCCTGGGCCTCGAGCGCCTTGGCCTCGCGCCTGATCTCCACGTCCGCGACGTCCGCGACGGTGGCCGTGAGGGCCTCGAGCGTCTTCACGGCTTGCTTGAGCGCGCACGGCATGTCGGCGCGGCGGAAGCAGCGCTGGGCCGCTTCGAGCGCCGTCTCGGGACTGGGCGCCTGCGGCGCGAGAAGCGCCACGGTGAGGAGCACGATCGGGGTCACTGCGTAGCCCCCGTGAGCGGCGCGCCGGAAACCTCGGGCTCGATCCCGACGAGCGTGAAGCGGCGTCCGTCGCCGCGCGACTCGACGACGATCGACGCGACGACCGCCTCGGGTGCGACCACGCCGCGATCCCAGGAGACGACCACGCACACGCGCATGGCCGCGTCGACCGGGGCCGCCGAGCCCCGACACGTGCCGAAGGCCCAGGCTTGGACATAGCCGCCGGCGGCGAGATCGGGGTGACCGACGACGACGTAGGGGCCGGACGCTTCGGTGGGCATGTCCAGCGCCAGCTCGACCTGCCCTGGGCCCTCCGAGAATCGATCGACGCGCGTCACGCGCAGCGTTCCGGACTCGCGCAGCGCGAGCGGCAGATCGGCGTAGCCCGCGCAGGCGGCCAGCGCGAGGGTGGTGATCGAGAAGGCGAGCGCGCCGATTGCGAAGGCGGGGCGCACCGGCCGTAGGGAACCGCGCGCGCTCATGGGCCGGCCTCCGTGCACTGCTCGGGGAAGGCCGAGACCCCCGTCGCATGCGCGGCACAGGCCGAGCCCACGACGGCGGCTCCGTCCGGGTCGCACGCCGTCGCAAACGCGGCGTTGGGCGCGCACGCGGCGCTCGGATCGCTCGGCCCCGCGCAGGCCCCCGGGCATCCGAAGCGATCGAGCGCGTGGACCTCGGTCCCGGCGCAACCCTCGGCGGCTTCGGCGCAGCAGGCGCCCTCGTGGGCCACCGCGACGCCCGCGCAATGGGCGAGGCAGCGGTTGTCCCACGTGACCCCGTCGGCGCCGCAGACCGGGTCCACCAGCGCCGAGCAACCGCAGTCCGCCTCGTCGAGGAGGCAGCGCCCGCCGAGGAACCCGCTGGCCTGGCAGTGGCTCCCGTCCGGGCACGTCGACGCGGCGCCCTCGGCCTCGGTGCCCGGCTCG
>SXIE01000289.1 GCA_005772945.1 Pseudomonadota bacterium | reverse complement strand
TCGAGCGAGGCCGCGAAGGCCCGCGCGAGCAGCGTTTTGGCGGTCCCCGGCGGACCCTCGAGCAGCACGTGGCCTTCCGACAGGAGCGCCACCAAGAGCCCATCGACCACCGTCTCCTGCCCGACGACGATGGTCCCTAACTGACGCTTGAGCTGCCCGACGAGCTCACGAATCGCTGCGATGTCCATGCAACATCTCCGTCCGGAAAGAATAGATGCGCCGCGCGCGCGCGAGCGCGCGTCGCTCGTCCCCGCGCCGATCCTGAAGTTGGGCCACGTCGGCGGCGAGCTCGGTCAGGTCGCGCTCGGCCCCGCGCCGCGCGGCGAGATCCGCCAGCGTCGCGAAGCGTGCCTCGTCGGAGAGCTCGCTCGGCAGGCCGTACATGCGCGCGACCGCCCGCAGCGTGCTGCGGAAGTACTCGCGCACGCCGTGGCCGGCATGATGCCCGTAAGCCAAGAGCGTCGCCGTGTTGTCGAGCAGCGCGGCCTTGCCGGTCGGCACGCGGGGCGGGCGCGGCTCGGGCTTGCCGAAGCGGAAGAGTGCGGCCCAGATCCCAAGCGCCAAGAGCCCCGCCAAGTGGAAGGTCAGCAGCACGACCGGAAAGCGAAAGAGCTCCGCGAAGATGTTGTCGACCCGCTCGAAGCCGTGCACGACCTCGTCGATCACCACGCCCTTGGCCGCCAGCGCGTCACTCAAGACGCGGTAGATGACGAGCGCGTTGTCCTTCTGCCCAAGCCCCATCGTGCTCAGGAGGTCCGGGTCGGCGACGACGTACACATCGCGCCCGGGCACGCGCCCGACCAAGACGGCCATCTCGCCCTCGGCAGATACTTGGTACACCAAGGGTATCAGCGTCGCGTCGGCCGACACGAACTGCGGCGATTCGAGCGCGACGTCCCACGCCGCGCCCGGCTCGAACTCGGCGTCCTCGTCTTCGGCCGCGCGCGCCCGCTGGCCCTCGGATCGGCCATCGAAAAACCAACGCCCCGCGCCCGTCGCGACGCGCTTCACCGAGTCGCGCACGCGCTCACGCCAGCTGGACCAGCCGTCGTCACCCTCGCCGCCGCCATCCCCGGCGCCGCCATCTCCGATCGCCGCCAACGCCCCCTCGACGCGGTCGGTCGGCAAGAGCTCCAGCTTGGCCGCCCACGCGCGGTGCTCCGCCGACCGCGAGGCCTTCCATTTCGGCAATGCCACCACGACCGGGACGCCTTTTTCGGCCGCGAGGCGCAGTTGGCGCCGCATCTTCTGAAGGTTCTTCGTCTCGTCGCCGGGCTCCAGCAGGAGCAGCGGCCGGTCCGGCGCAGCCTTCTGGGCGGAGCGATCGCGGCTCACGGTCACCGGGATCCCGACCTCGCCGAGGAACTCGGCGAGCGCCTCGTGACCGACTGCCGAGCGACTGAACGCACTCGGATCCACGGTGTCGACATCGCGCTCGCCGTTCCAGATCCCGACCAGCAGCATCACCAACAGCGACACGCTCGCGACGCCGACGAGCCAGCGCGCGACCTTGGGCGCGAACGTGCTCTCGGCCGTCGCCGGCATCTCCTCGAGCCCGCGGTAAGCCTCCGCACGCCGCTTGCCACGCGGTTCACCGAGATCCGCCGCGCTCACGCGCCACCGCCCAGACGGCGGTGGACGACCTCGAACGAACTCGCGCAGCGCTCGAAATCCGCGGCACTCACCGGAAATCCGCCGAAGAGCGAGACCTCGACCGAGCCCACCAGATCGCCGAAGGCCCCGCGCGTGTCACCCTCGATCGGCGCCTGCGCCAGCACCTCGCGCGACGTCAACGCCGCCGCCAGCGTGAAGCCGCTGCGCCCGCGCAGGTAGTCGAGCGCGCCGCGCAAGAGCACATGCACCGCCTCCTCGAAGCGCCCCGCTGCTGCCAGCGCCCGCGCCTCGCGCAGGCTCGCCGGTAGCGCCTCGAGCGCCGGATCCGCGCCCCCGATCGGCCCCTGCGTGACCACCTCGGGCTTGGTCTTGCGCACGCGTTGCCAGCGCATGAGCGCGCCCGCGATGACCGCCAAAACCGCCACACCCGCGCCGATCCCGAGCACCCACAGGAGCGCCTCCGACACGCCCGACGGGGTCCCGCCGCTGCCGGTCTTGATCGCCGTCCGCGGTATGCGCATCGGAAGATCGAAGTCGCGCAGCGGCGGCGGGTCGTACGCGGCCGGTGCGCCCATCTCCTTGGGCGGGCTCGTCTGGTACGACGGATCCGCCAAGACCGCCCGCGCCCGCTGCCGGACCTCCGCCTCGGACAGCGTCCCGTCGGCGCGCGCCGCTCCGGCACCGAGCGCGAGCCACGCCACGACCCCGATCAGGAGCGCCCGCGGCGCCCGCGGACGATGCATCGGGCCCGCGACCACGAGCTTCGCGGGCAGCGGCCGAGCGCGGCCTGCGCGAAAGGCCCTCATCCTGCGCCGCCGAGCAGCGCCTCCATGGCCCGCGCGAGCGCGAGATCGGTTGCCGTCACCTGCGCTGGCACGACGTCATGGGTCTGCAAAGCGACGTGCACGGTCCGGTACACGTTCGACCATTCCGGGTGATGCCCGAGCCGCTCGGCCACGAGCGCGACCTTCGTCATCCACCCGAACGCAGCCACGAAGTTCGCGAAAACAAAGGTTTTTTCGATCTTGCCCGCCCCGGCATTCCAGCCCGGCAGGTCGGCCAGCGCTTGAGCGAGCGCGTCGGCCGTGACAAGGGTGTGGCTCAACGGAAGCCTCCAGGGGCGCATGAACCCGCAAGCGCGGACGGTCCAAGGGGACCACAGACCCCCGCGAACGGCAAGACGAGGAGACCCGCGATGGCAGCGAGACTGACTGGGAAGGTGGCGATCGTGACCGGCGGGACGCGCGGCATCGGGCTCGCGATCGCGCACGCCATGCTCGCCGAGGGCGCCGACGTCATGGTCGCATCGCGCAAAGCCGACGGGGTCGCGACGGCCCTGGCCACGCTCGAGGCCGCGCGCGCGTCGGTCGGCGAAGCGGCCGCACACTGGGGTCGCGCAGTCGGCCAGCCCTGCCACGTCGGCGACCCCGCCGCCTGCGTCGCCCTCATGCAAGCGGCCGAGACCCAGCTCGGGATTGTTGACGTGCTTGTCAATAATGCCGGCACCAACCCCTTCTTCGGACCGCTCATGGCGATCGACGACGTCGCCTTCGACAAGACCTTCGAGGTCAACCTCAAGCCCGCCTGGCGCCTCAGCGTCCTCCTCGCGAAACGCCTCGCGACCGCCAAGCGCGCCGGCGCCATCATCAACACCGCCAGCATCCTCGGCGAGCGCGCCGCCCCGTTCCAGGGCGTCTACGGCATGACCAAGGCCGCCCTCATCTCGCTCACCCAAACCCTCGCGGTCGAGCTCGCCGGCCAGAAGATCCGCGTCAACGCGATCCTTCCTGGACTCGTCGAGACCAAGCTCGCCGCCGCCATCACCGGGAATCCCGCGCTCGTCGCCCCGTTCATGAACCACACGGCGCTCCGGCGCCCCGCGCAGCCCGACGAGATCGCCGGCCTCGCGGTCTTCCTCGCGTCCGACGAAGCCTCGTACATCACGGGCGCCGCCATCCCCGTCGACGGCGGTTACCTCGCGATGTAGCGCGCCACCCCATCCCCGTCCCCAGGAGCGAGCCCGCATGATCCCCTTTCTCACCGCGCTCGCCCTCGCCCTCGCCGCGCCTCCCGACGACGACCTCGGCACGTACCCGCTCGACGACTTCGGGCGGACGGTCCCCGTGAAGGGCAAGATGCAGTGCCCCGACGTCCCGCGCCAAGACTACCGCGGCGTGACCCTCCATTGGTCGAGCCCCCTCTCGGTCCACGCCGCCTTCGCGACCCGCCTCGCCCGCTTCGAGGCGCTCCTCGCCGAGCTCGCCACCCGCTTCTATGGCCGCCCGCCGAGCAAGATCCGCCACCTCGGCAGCTTCAACTGCCGCCGCATCGCGCGCTACCCCGATCTGCTCTCCGAGCACGGCCTCGCCAACGCCATCGACGTCAGCGGCTTCGACTTCCCGGCCCTCGATCGCCCCGCCGCCAAGACCTCGACGCTCCCGAAGCCCCTGCGCCGCGCCTTCCGCGTCACCGTCCTCGGCGACTGGAACGCGGCCGCCACCGACGCCCCGGCGAATAGCAGCGCAGCCGCCATCCATGCGGCTTTCCTGCGCGCACTCACCGACGCCCTCACCGCCCGCGCCGACATCTTCCGAGTGCTACTCGGACCCGCCTACCCGGGTCACAAGGATCACTTCCACTTCGACATGGCACCCTATCGCCTCATCGTCTTGTGACCGTGGGTCGGCGCGCGCCCCGTCGCCCATCAGACCTAGGGATCCGCCTCGATGAAGATGATGTGCCGCTCACCCGCACAATCAGCCGGCGCGATGGCCTCCTCGATCACGCAGCGGCTCTTGCCGAGCTCCTCGAGCGCGCTCGAACGCCAGCGCGCGTCGTTCGCAGTCATGTGAAACTCGGTCACTTTCGGTGGCACTTCGCCGGCGACTTTCGGTCCGATCCACGACCACTTCACGATCAGCGTCGTCGCCTCGTCCGGACTCTCGGTGTCGCGCGGATCGACGAGCGTGTCGACCTCGCACATGCCCGGTTTGCGCTCGAACTGACAGTGCTGGCCGCCGCTCACGACGCCGCTGCCAGCGCATCCGGCCATCGCGATCGCCCCACCGACCACCGCCCCCGCCAACCTGTGCCGCGTCATACGCTGATCGCCTGCGAGCGGAACGGACTCTCGCCGATCTTCACATTCACGACCGCCGGCTGGCCACCGTCAGCCGCGGCAAACGCACGCTCCAAGGCAGGTGCCAAATCGGCCGTCGTCTCGACCCATTCGCCGTGGCACCCGAGCGCCTCACCGACCTTCTCGTAGCGCGTGTGCGCGAGCTGCGTCGCCACGACGCGTTTCGCGCCATACAAGTCGCGCTGACCGCGCAGGATCTGGGTCCAGCCCGCGTCGTTGCCGATGACGCAGACGACCGCGAGGCCCTGCCGCGCCATCGCCTCGAGCTCCATCGCATGCAGCCCAAACGAGCCATCGCCATACATGATGATGACGCGTGCACCCGGCCGCACGAGCTTCGCCGCCATCGCGTACCCCGGCCCGACCCCGAGCGTGCCGAGCGGTCCCGGATCCATCCACGTCGAAACGCCATACGGTTTCAAGACGTACGCCGCCGTCGCCACGAAGTCGCCGCCGTCGCCGACCACCACGTCACCGGGCCGCAGGAACTTGTCGACCTCGGCGCAAACACGCAGCGGATTCGGCGGATCGCCCGCGTGCGCGATCTCGAGATCCATCTTGGCCCAGGCCTTGGCCTCGTCCGCGCGGATCCCCGCCCACCAGCCATCCAAGCGGCTCGGCGCCAAGTCGCGAGCTCCGGCCGCCAGCGCTTCGAGGACCAGCCCCGTGTCCGCGACCATCCCCACCTCGACGCCCTTTTGCCGGTTGCGCCCGATCTCGTCGCCGTCCAAATCGACCTGAACGATCTTGGCGTCCTTCGCGATGACCGGCGAGCTCATCTGCAAGAGGAGGCTCCCCGCGCGCCCGGATTGCTCGCCCGGCGCAATCTTCTCGGACTGCCCGTAGCTCAGGCGGAAGTCGAACGGCGTCCCGAAGATCAAGACGAGATCGGCATTCTTGAGCGCGTATTTACGCGAGCGATTGAGGAAGCGTCCGCCATCGGGGTCGACGAGCCCGCGCGCCATGCCGTTGACGAACGCTGGGATCCCCGTCTCCGCCATGAACGCCTGCAGCGTCTCGGCGGGCGCGCGCGACCAACGCAGTTGCGAGCCGATGACCGCCATCGGCCGCTCGGCCGCGCGCACGAGCGCGATGGCCTTCGCGAGCTCGTCCGGATCGGGCCCAATCCGCGCGGTCGTCCGGAAGTTGCTCGGAATCGTGACCTTGTCGACGTCGACGAAATCCATCAGCACATCGAGCGGCATCTCGAGAAACACCGGTCCCGGCACCCCCGTCTGCGCCTTGCGCAAGGCGATCGTCACGTACTCGCCGAGCCGCCGCGTCTCGGTCACGGTCGCCGCCCATTTGACATGCGGGCGCACCGCCTCGACGTGATCCATATCCTGCAGCGAGCCCATGTCGCGAAAGACGCGTGGCCCGGCACCCCCGAGAATGACCATCGGCACGCCCGAGCGCCGCGCCGTCGCGATCGCCGTCAGCGCGTCCGTCAGCCCCGGACCGGCCGTCACCGCGCACACGCCGGGCTTGCCCGTGAGGCGCGCCCAGCCGTCCGCCGCGTGTCCCGCCGTTTGCTCGTGGCGCGTGTCGACGACGCGGATCCCCTCGTCGAGGCATCCATCGTAAATGGCCGCGATATGTCCACCGCACAGCGTGAAGAGGCAATCGATGCCTTCACGTGCAAGGGTCTTCGCGACGAGGCGCCCACCGTGGATCATCTGGCCCATGCGCTTGCTCCGAAAGTCGCCGCCGGGCGACATGACGCGCGCAGCATCGACGGCTCTCGGCCCGAGCGCAAGGCGCTTGATGTCACGCCGTTCTGCCGCGCCTCGGAGCCCTCCGGCAGATCGTTGGTGTACAAACAAAAAGAAGTCCCGACCGGAGTCGGGACTTCTTGGATGTACGTCGGAGCCAGTCGGATCAGAACGTCGTGGTACCAGCGTCGCAAGCGCCCTTCGACGCGACCGAGACGCCGGCCGCGTTGGCCGCACACTCGCTGCCGTAGGTCTTGCCGTCGCACCCACAGACCGGCATGTAGATGAGCGTGCACATCTCGGGGCTCACGGCGCAGGTCCCGGTCTGGTCGCCCGAACCGCAGTGCGTGGCCTCGGGGAAGTCGCAGAAGTAGCCGGCCGAGCAGGTCTTGCCCATGATGCCGCCGCACCAGTCACCCTCGGGCGCGTCGGCCACGCAGCCGCAGCCGCAGTCGTCCGAGAAGGCCGACCAGCCGCCATCGCAGTAGAAGCGAACGAGCGCGCACTGGTCGGGATCGTGCGAGACCCACTTCACGTCCGGGTCATTGTCGGCCGGGCAGTCGGTGGGCTCCTCGATGCAGCCGCAGCCGCACTCGTCGCCGAAGTAGCTCTGGCCCTCGGCGCACGCGAACTTGATGAGCGAGCACTCGTGCTTGGACTCGCCGACGTAGTGCGCGCTCGGGTTCGTCTGGTTCTCACAGACGGGCTCGGGCGGCGTGTGGTCGTTGCCGTTGCCGTTGCCGTTGTCCTCGCTGCCAGGCTTGCAGCCGGCGATGGCGACAGCGGCGGTGGCGACGGTGACGATGATCGAGAGGGTCGGGCGCATGTGTGTCTCCAGGGGTACTAGCTCGTGCCGGAGCGTAGCGACGGCACGGTGTTGGTGGCGCAGCCACCGAGAGAACGTGCGAAGCACGTGCGGGTTGCGGCGCATGTCTTGTGCAGTTGATGTGCCACGGCCGGAGACCCGCCTGGAATCTAGGGTCGGTTTGCAAGTGGGGGTCTCGCGACCCCAGCGCCACGTGCGGTGGAGAAGGCTTGGAAGCCGGCGCTGGGGTCGCGAGACCAGAGGCCCCCTGCGGGTCACGGGCAGGCGATGCTCACCGCTCGCGACGCGCTCGCACTCGGTTGCGGAGGCCCGGTGCAAGCGGCAGGGGTGCCGCGCGCGCCGGCCGGAGGAGCCCGTGCGCGTGACGTCGACCCCAAAGTGCAGCGAGAGTGCCAGCGGTCGCCGGTCGACCAAAATGAGATGCGATGCGGCGGATCTGGGCGCGCGTCGTCGACGGTGACGCCCGGCGGTGACAGATCGGGCGGGCCGATCGTGTCGCCGAGTTTCGGGTGAGGCATCGAGCTCCGCCCGAGGTATGAATAGCCAATTGCGGGTTTTGACGCGGCGCGTTAAGGTGCTGGATACGGGGCGCTCTTGTGCCCCGAACTCGAGGGGCGGTCATGAGCACACCCGGACATCTCCCGGATCCCTGGGGTCTGTACGAGCCCAGCTTCGAGCACGACGCGTGCGGAGTCGGCTTCGTGGCCCACATTCGCGGCGAGAAGTCGCGCGGCATCGTCGAGCAGTCGCTCGATATCCTCTTGAGGATGGCCCATCGCGGCGCCTGCGGCTGCGACCCGGAGACCGGCGACGGCGCGGGGATCCTGGTCCAGCTGCCGCATCGCTTCTTCAAGCGCGAGGGGCTGAAGCACGGCTGGGACATCCCGCGGCGCCGTCGCTACGGCGTCGGGATGGTCTTCCTGCCCGAGGATCCGGCCCGTCGCCGCGCTTGCGAGGACCTCTTCGAGCAGGTCGTCGAAGAGGAAGGCCAGAAGGTCATCGGTTGGCGTGACGTCCCCGTCGACGAGTCCGTGGTCGGCCGCATCGCGCGCGAGACCCTGCCGTTCATCCGCCAGGTCTATGTCGGTTGTCGCCGGGTGGTGCCGAGCGCGCTCGAGCGCAAGCTCTACGTCATTCGCAAGCTCGCCGAGAATCGCATCCGCGAGCGCGGGCTCGACCCCGAGCGTCGCTTCCACGTCGCGAGCCTCTCGTCCGAGACGATGGTCTATAAGGGGCTGCTCCTCCCGCGGCAGCTCCAGGCCTTCTATAAGGATCTACAGGAGCCCGACTTCGTCAGCGGCCTCGCCGTCGTCCACTCGCGCTTTTCGACGAACACGTTCCCGACCTGGGACCGCGCGCAGCCGTGCCGCTACATCGCGCACAATGGCGAAATCAATACGCTGCAGGGCAATCGAAACTGGATGCGCGCGCGCTCGGCCGGTCTGCAATCCGCCAAATTCGGCGGCCCGCTCTCGCGCCTCTTTCCGATCATCGACACGCGCGGCTCCGACTCGGCGCAGTTCGACAACATGCTCGAGCTGCTCCATCTGGCCGGGCGCTCGATCGACCACTCGATGATGATGATGATCCCCGAGGCGTGTGAAGACGATCCGTCCATGTCGTCGGCGCGCATGGCATTCTACGAATATGCCAGTAATCTGATGGAGCCCTGGGACGGGC
>SXIE01000288.1 GCA_005772945.1 Pseudomonadota bacterium | reverse complement strand
GGCACGGGCGGCGGGGCGGTCTGCGTCGTCGTGTTGGCGCGCGCGAAGGTGCCGGTCCGCGGCCGATCCGGGCGCACCCGCGCGATGAGCGCCTCGAGCAGCTGATCGAGCGCGTCCCAGCTGGGCGCCTTCTTGGTCGAGGGCTTCGCGACGGCCGCCTGACGCCGCGCCGCAGCGCCCGCCTCGGTCAGGAGCGGCCCGAGGATCCCGAGGATGACCTCGCCTTCATCGGGCGGGACGGGCGGCGCCATGGCAAGGCCGGAGGCCGACGCCGGAGGTGTCGGGGGCGTCCCGGACCCTGGCGCGGCGACGGCTCCGGAGGCTCGAGGGGCTGGCGCGCTCACTGTCGCACTACTTACCACGAGCCACGTTTAGCGGGAAACCGGCCCGACGCAAGTTTGCGATCGCCGCCGAGGACGCCGCGCGCCCTCACCCGCCCAGCTCGTCGAGAACCCCGGCCAGGAGCGCCACGGCGGCGTCGACCTCGGCCTCAGTGACGACCAAGGGCGGCACGAGCCGAAGCGTCCGGCCTTGCACCTGGCTGAGGAGGAGCCCGCGCTGGCGCGTCTTCTCGATGACCTGCGTCGCGATCTGATCGGCGGTTGCGGTCGCGGTCGCGCGCAATTCGAGCGCCTGGATGAGGCCGATCCCGCGCTGCGCCTGACAGAGGAGCGGAAACTTTTGGACCAGCCCCTGGAGGCCCGCGCCGAGGCGCTTGCCGAGGATTCGCGCGTGATCGAGCAGCCCCTCGTCCTCGATGACGCGCACGACCTCGAGCCCCGCGCGCGTGGCCAGCGCGTTGCCGCCGAAGGTCGAGGCGTGGCTGCCGGGCTGGAAGCCGGCCGCGACGCTCTCGATCGCGACCATCACCCCAAGCGGCACGCCGCCGGCGATTCCCTTGGCCGTCGTCAGGATGTCAGGGCGCATGTCGGCCTGCTCGTAGGCGAACCAGGTGCCCGTGCGGCCGACGCCGGTTTGAACCTCGTCGAATATGAGCACGATGTCGCGTCGGTTCGCGCTCTGTCGCAACCCTTGCAGGAACCCGGGCGGCGGGATGTTCACGCCGCCCTCGCACTGAATCGGCTCGACGATGATGGTGCCGACCTTGCCGCCCTCTGCGTCGAGGAGGCGCTCGACGCTCGCGAGGTCACCGAAGTCGGCGAACACGGCGCCGGGCACGAGCGGCTCGAAACCGGCGTGGTATTTCGGTTGGCCGGTCACCGACAGGGCCCCCATGGTGCGCCCGTGGAAGCTGTGATGGAACGCGAGAACGCCTGTCTTTTCGGGCGCTTTGCGGACGACCGTTTGGTAGCGACGCGCGAGCTTGAGCGCGGCCTCGTTCGCCTCGGCGCCCGAGTTCGCGAAGAAGACGCGGTCCGCAAATGTGTGGGACACAAACCATTCCGCGAGCGCGATCACCGGCTCGTTGAGCCACAGATTCGAGACGTGGATGAGCGTCTCGGCCTGGTGCTGGATGACGCGCGCCAGGCGCGGGTGGCCCTGTCCGAGGGAGTTCACGGCGATGCCGCCGACCATGTCGAGGTAGGCACGACCGTCGCGGTCGAAGAGGCGGGCCCCTTCGCCGCGCACGAACACGATCGGCGCCGGGCGGTAGTTCGGGGTGAGCACGCGCGCGGCCCGCTGGGCGAGCTCGGCGGTGGTTACGTCGGGGAAGAGTGAATGCGACATCGCGACCTCGCGGCGAGCATAGCGTGGGTCGCGAGGGTGTACCACGGGTTCGCGTGGTCGGGCGAAGGGGCACCTTGGGCGTGGCGCGGCGGCCCGCGATCGGGTAGTGCTGGGGCCCGAGCCGAGCAAGGAGCGCTGATGGGACTCGTCGAGCTGGTCGCCAAGTACGTGGACCGCTTTCCTGCGATTGGGCTGGTCGGACATACGCCGCTGGTGCGCGTGCGCCTCTTCGAGGCCGAGCTGCCCGAGGTCGAGCTGTACGTGAAGGTCGAGTCGTTCAATCCGGGCGGCTCGCTCAAGGACCGGCCCGTCCTTTATATGTTGCTCTCGGCGCTCGATGCCGGGCTGCTCGACGGCAAGACCGTCCTCGACAGCTCGTCGGGGAACGCGGGCATCGCCTACGCCTGGATCGGGCGCGTCCTCGGCGTTCCGGTGCGCATGGTCGTCCCTGAAAACGCGTCGGCCGAGCGCAAGAAGCGGATGCGCGCGCACCAGGCCGAGGTCTTTCATACCTCGGCGCAGGCCGGCTACGACGAGGCGTTGCGCGAGGTGCGGCGGCAGGCCGCGGCGCACCCGGAGCGCTATTTCTTTTCCGACCAGTACGGCAACCCGTTCAACTGGCGCGCGCACATGGAGACCACGGCCGAGGAGATCTGGGCGCAGACCGGCGGGCGCGTGACGCACTTCGTGGCGGGCGTCGGGACGGGCGGGACGATCACCGGGGTCGGGCGCGGGCTCAAGGCCAAGAACCCGGACGTGCAGGTCGAGTGCGTGGTGCCGGAGGCGTTTCCGGGGGTCGAGGGGCTGAAGCCGCTCAAGGAAGAGGGCGACATCGTGCCCGAGATCTTCGACCGTCACGTGGTCGATCGGATGTGGGACGCGGACGTGGATCGCGGCTGGGAGATGAGCCAGCGGCTCGCGTTGGCGGGGCTCTTCGGCGGGCAGTCGACGGGCGTGTACCTGGCGGGCGCGTACGACGTGGCCAAGGCGATCGGCAAGGGCGTGGTGGTGACGATGCTGAACGACATCGGCGAGCGGTACATGTCGACGCGGCTCTGGGATCTGGGATGAGCGCGCGCCGACGGGGGCCGGGCGGCGGGGCGGCCTGGGTG
>SXIE01000287.1 GCA_005772945.1 Pseudomonadota bacterium | reverse complement strand
GCGATGCGCCGCCGGGCGTCCGGCGCACATGGACATGGCAATGAGAACACAGGAATACCTCCATCGCGGGTTGAGCTCGAACGCCGGCTAAACCGGCGAGCAGAACCGCGAGGAGATCAGAGGATCCAGGTGGCCAGTTGCGCGCGCTCGGGCGCAGGTGGCGGGCGCGGCTCGAGCGCGGCGGTCCGCGTCGCCTCCCCGCGCCCGCGCTCGGCGACCATCACGGGTGCCGTCGGCGCAATCAGATAGAGCGTCGGGACGGTGAGCTCGCTCGCCGACCGCAGCTCGACGGTCGGCAGGGCCGGAGCGGCCGCGGTGCGCTCGCAGCACGCGCGCGCGATCGTCGCCCCCGACGGAGGCCCGTCCTCGTCGTGACCACAGCAGCAGGTGGTCATCGGCTGGCCCATCGTCTGGCACCACAGCGTCGCGGCCGCGGGCGTCGCGATGGCGACGATCAGCAGCAGGGAGAGGCTCGTGGCGACCGCGCGGCGGAGCATGACGGCATGCTGTGCCGCGTGTTCGCGGATGTCAACCTTGACGCGCGGGCATGATTTCGCGCAAGTAGCGCTCCTCTTGGAATGGGCGGATTGGCGCGAGGTGGATGCATGCAGCTACGTGCAATGGATTCGTGTTGGTTGGCAGTCGTCGTCGCGTGCGCGGCCTGTGAGGATCCCGCGGGCGCCGCCGACGTCAGCGCGGCGACCGCGACGGACGCCGAAACGCAGGCCGAGTCGGAGTCCGCCACGGACGCGGTCGTCGCGACTGCAGACGACTCGGCGCTGCCAGAGGCCGAGGCCGAGGTCACCGCGCCCGTCGCCCCATCATTAGAAGGGGGCGTCACGCTCGCCGACGAGAACCCCGATCCCGGAATCGTCGAGGTGCATCTGCAAGCGGGCGCCGTCTCGGCGACGCTCGTCGAGGACCTCGGGCCGCTCCCACTCTACGGCTACAACGGCCAGATCCCCGGGCCCATCATCGCGGCGAACGTCGGCGATCGCGTCATCGTGCATTTCGAGAATGCGCTGCCCGAGCCGACGACCGTCCATTGGCACGGCCTCCGGATCTCGGACGCCATGGACGGGTCGCCACGCCTCCAGGAACCGGTCGCGCCCGGCGGCACCTTCACGTACGACTTCGTCGTGCCCGACGCCGGCACGTTCTGGTACCACCCGCACGTGCGCGCCAACGAGCAGGTCGAGAAGGGGCTCGCCGGGATGTTCGTCGTCCACGAGCGCGAGCGCCCGGCGGTCAGCCGCGAGCGCGCCTTCGTCCTCGACGACATCCTCCTCGGCGACAAGGGCCTCGCCCCCTTCATGGCCGATCATATGGAGGAGATGCACGGCCGCTCGGGCAACGTGCTCCTCACGAACGGCCATGACGTGCCGCTCGCGCTCACGGCCCGCCAGGGCGAGCTCGAGCGCTGGCGCATCGTCAACGTCGCCAACGCCCGCACGATGGAGGTCGCCGTCCAGGGCGCCAAGTGGCGCGTCGTCGGCACCGACGGCGGGCTCCTCGGCTGGTCCTACGCGCCCGAGCGCCTGACCGTCGCGGTCGGGCAGCGCTACGATCTCGAGGTCGTCTACGACCAACCCGGCGAGGCGCGACTCGTCTCGTACGTCCTGACGATCGACGACCACAACAACGTCGTGGACGTCCCGGTCGCGCTCGCGAAGGTCGCGGCGACGGCCAGCGACGTCGTCGCCGCGCCTGCGATCTATGCGGCCCCGCCGCTGCCCGCCTTCGACCCCGTCGACCTCGACGTGACGCTCGAGCTGACCGGCGCGATGGGGCCGAATGGCCTCGTCTGGACCATCAACGGCATGAAAGACGGCATGAGCGGCGGCCATGAGATGATGCTCTTCGAGGCCGCCCGCGGCGCCAATGCGCGCATTCTCCTCGAGAACCTGGCGGGCCCCGAGCACCCGTTCCACCTGCACGGGCAGTTCTTCCAGATCGTCCGGCGCAACGGCGAGGACACGAACGCCGAAGAGGGCCTGAAGGACGTCGTGCTCGTGCCCGGCATGGAGACGGTCGAGCTGCGCGCGCGCCTTGACAACCCTGGACGCTGGATGGCGCACTGCCACATTCTCGAGCACGCGGAGCTCGGCATGATGGGCGAGTTCCTCGTGACCCCTTGAATCTCTGCCGCTTTTCGGAGGGCACCATGCCGCCTCGCACGCTCGCCTCGTTCGCCGCCTTGGTTCGTTCGCTCTCCCTGGGCACCGCCACCGCGCTCGCCGT
Source organism: Pseudomonadota bacterium (assembly GCA_005772945.1). Next base: position 8,622 of record SXIE01000287.1, on the reverse strand, counting down.
CACGGCCTGCGCGAGCGCGCCACCGGCCGACGACGGCGGCCCGCCGGTCGGGGCCGTCCAGGTCCTCGGCGCTCGGAACGTCGAGCTCGCCGCCGGCAAGTTCCTCGAGCTCAACTGCGACGTCCCGGCCTCGGCCATCGTCGCCGCGACCGCACCGGGAGCCTTCGAGGGCCACTTCGCCAGCGACCAGTCGATCGCCTGGAACATCCACGAGCACGCCGGCCCGGACGTCGCGATCCTCGGCGAGGGCACCGGCCTGACGGGTTCGCTGCGCTTCGTTCCGACGCACCCGGGCCCGGTGTCGCTCCTCTGGAAGAACGCCTCCGAGGCCGTCGCCCACCTCGCCCTGACGATGGACGCCGTGCCTCCCGGCACCACCTGCAGCTGGTACCCCTGACGAGCCTCGTCAGGGCGCGCGGCGCTCGAAGCGCAGCCACACCGACCCTCGCTCGCGGTCCGTCCCGACCTCGAACGTGCGTCCTTTGAGCGGCGTCCCAAAGAGCGAGCAGCGGTGCTTGCCGTGGTCGCCGACGTTCCCGCGGATCGCGCTCGCGACGTGCTCCAGGAGTGCATCGCGCGTCCGCACGGTCCCGTCCGCCGTCCGTGCCATCAGCCGCAAATCGACCGTCTCGGTGTGCTTCTCGTACGCTTCGTGAGGCGGACGAACGCGGCCCCCCGCGGCCTCCGCGAGGCACGGCACGAGCCGCTTGGCCGCCGCGATCTCGTCCTGCGCGAGGCTGTAGAAATGGACGGCCAACGTCACCGTGGTCGGCACCCCGGCCGCCTCATCCTTGCGTGCGCGTGCAAGGTTTGCGCTCGCCTCGGGGATCGCCTCGCCCAGCATCCGATCCAGCTCCGCGAGCGCCGCCGCGCCCGAGCCGAGCTGCTCGACCTTGCGCTCAGCGCGCCCCTCGAGCTCGGCGTCGTCCGGCTCGCGCCCGAGCGTCTTCAAGACCACCCGCAGCGTGGTCCCACCGACCAGCCCGCCGAGGTCGTCGTTGCCCCCGAACGTCACGCGAAGCTGCACGCGCTCGCCCTTGCCGTCCGCCGCGAACCCAAACGGTCGCGTCCCATCCCGGACGCCGCGACACGCCTTGGTCGAGTACCGCCTCGCCGCCCGCGCGACCGCGCTCTCAGCCCCCGCATTGAGCGCCGCGAGCACGGCCGGCGCGATCGTCCGATCCGGCGGCCGAGCTTTGAACGCGTCCGCGGGCGCGTTGATCAAGTTGACCATCCAGACCGGCTCGTTCGTGAACACGCCGTCGAACGCGTAGAAGACCTCGCAGTCGGGCGGCACCTCCGCGAATGGCGGGGGATTGGGCGGAATATCGCCGCGTGCGCTCATACCAACCGCTCCACTCGCGAGGATCCCGCACAGGACGAGTTGTTGGGCGACGGCCCGACGCATCGAGGTCATGGTGAACATGGCGCCGTCATACCACGCCGAGCGCCCGGCGCACACCGGCGGCTCATTCGATTCGGTCGTCCTCGTCGAGGATGTACACGCGCGCGCCGTCGAGTCCGACCGCCTCGAAGAACCCGGGATCGTCCCGGGTCTCGCCGATGGTCGCGATGAGATCGTCCTCGTCGAGGAGGTACACCCGCGCTCCGTCGATCCCGATCGATTCGTAGAGGCCCGGTGCCTCTGGTTCCGGCGCGTGCGTCAGAACGAGCGCGCATGCCCCCGTCGGTTTCGCGCCGACCCACCGCATGGCCTCCACCCAGTCGTCGTCCTCCGACGACACGACGATGACCGCGGGCGTCTGGTCCGCGCGGCACTTGCCCGCGGACGGCTCGACATAGAGCGCGCCGGCCTCGCCTTGGGTCGCGAGGACGCACCCGCGCAGCGCATCGAAGCGGTCGCCGCGCGTCAAGGTCACGACGCACATCGCGGTCCCGTCCGCGCCCACGCCGGCGACCCCCGCCACGCCCCGGCTCATCGGCAGCCCCTCTCCGTGCGCCGCGCTTGCGATCGCCACGACGCCCACCGTCAGCGCCCCGACCCATCCACGCCACGTCGCTTTCATCGCATCCTCCTGCGCGCCTCGCGCCCTGCCCGTACCTCCTTTGTGCATCGCGTGCGCCACGCGCGTTCATCGCGACGGCCGCCTGGTTCATGACGGTTGCGCGGTGTCCGTCTCGCTCCGGTGTCCACGGACGTGCGTGACAGCGAGACGCCCGGCGTGTGCTGTCTCGGGACATTGGGCCGATGCGAGGCGTGTCCCGCGCGCCTACGGACTCGCGAAGTCGCCCTGGATGCGCACGTCGATCGCCTGTCCGTTGCCGCCATCGGCCGTGGTGGCGGTCACGTCGAACACCCCGTCGACCGCGAACGCCGCGATGAGCACCGTGCCGGTCGTCAGCTCCAGGTTGTCGACCACGCTCTCGAGCTTGATCGGACGCAGCGCGTCGACCACGAATGGATGCGTATCGGCGCGCAAGGCGAGGTCGTCGAGCCGGAAGAACCACGGGTGCCCGGCGTGGTGGAAGAGCACCGCGAAGTCGCCCGGGCTGCCGCTCCCCTTGGTGCCGAGCCAGGCCCACGCCGCCGGCGCATCGAACGCGTAGCGCTGTCCCTTGACGGTCGGGGTGCCCGTCACGCGCGCGCCGCCGGTGAGCGCGCTCAGGCCGTCCGGATCGGCGACGCACACGAAGATCTGATCGCAGACCTCTTGCGACGAGCGCTCGGCGCTCGCCGCCGATGACTCAGCGCCTGCGCTTTCGCAGACGCGCGCCGCGCGAGCGATGCTCGCGGCGAGCCGCGTCGCGCCCTGTCGGTCACGCAGCACGCCGCACGCCGACGTGTCCGCCGTAATGGCGAGGTGGTCGCTGCACCCGCTCGCGTAAGCGGTCGCGATGGCGGCGCAATCGAACTCCCGCACGTCCCCACAGGCCGCGCCCACGAGCGCCAACGGGACCAGCGCGGTGGTCGTCCGCGCGCGCGAGCGAACGCGAGAACTCAAGGTGAGGCGCATCATTGGCCGTCCTCCAGCGGTGCGTCACCCTGCCATGAATCCGCGGCGTACGCGAAGCGCCGCGCGCCACCGGCGCATCCGCATCAGTCCCCGATCCGCAGGAGAAAGATGTGGTCGGGCTTGAGGTCGCGGTGGACGATGGATCGGGTGCAGGACCTTGAGCGCGAGCTGGGTCCCCATCGCGAGGTGCGCTTGCGAACTGCGCGCTCCATCCGTCGGAGGCGCGAGTGGATGCTCGGCGCGTGGGTCTCACGGCGCGATCCTGAGCGGCGCCGGGTGCGCCTCGAACACTCCCCAGATCGCCTCCGTCACGAGGGGCCGTCCCGCGTTCACTAGGATCGTGTCGAGCGTGAAGTACCGAACCTCGTGAACCTCGCCGGTCTTTTCGCGGGCCCACGCGCGATGCGTCACCGCCGCGAGCCCCGCGAGCATCTCACCCGCCGTCGGTGGGGCCCCGCGCGCCGCGAGGCGCTCGCCGATGAGAGCCAAGAGGTTGGCCAGATGCGGCGCCGCCGCCGAGGTTGCGCCCGCGCCCGGCGCGAACGATGCGCCGCTCCTGCAGTTCATCATGAAGACCTGGGGCGCCTCGACCTGCACGGGCTGGTTGTCGATGGAGAAGGGATTGTCGCGCGACCCGAGCGGCTGCCCGGCGCGGTCGGCCTCGACGCCGTCCTCGTAGAACGCGAGGCACCCCGCGAGCACCACGTTGGGCACCCCGCGCGCGGCGAGGATGCTCGGCCGCTCCGCCAAGAGTTCCACGCTGTCGTGATTGCCCGAGATGTGCGGCGTCGCCGCGACGAGCACCACCTCGGGATGGGCCACGAGCAGCGCGTCGAGCCCGGCGAGGCGGCTCTTCGATCCACTGCTGAACGACAGGATCCGGACCGCCTCGTGGGCGATGAGGTGCTCGAGCGCGTCCGGCAGCACTGCCGAAATGTTGAGTAGAAACGGAGGCATGGACGACTCGCGCCCCGCGCCGAACGACTGGCTCACCTGCCGCGCGTGCCGCGTGAGCTTGTTCATCATGTGCGCGGTTTCGGACTGGTTCTCGTCGCTGAGCGCCGGAAAGAACGCTGGGCGCAGGGCCGCATGGTGCGGGTCCTCCGTCAGCGCCCGTTGGTGTGGGTGCGCCCGAAGTCCGTCCGCGTCGGCCTCCAGCGGGAACTGCCACTCGACGAGCGCGACCCCCGGTCCGGCGACGCGCACGGGCCCCGCCGTGGCACAGCCGGCTCCGACGCCGACGCCGATCGCGATGCGAAGAAGGACTACGCCGATATCCATCGCTGCCTCCAAAGTGCGCGCGCCGCGCCTCTACCCTATGGACGCGCCGCGCTCGGTGCGACCATTGGACGCGATCGCGAGCCCGCGGTCACGCACGCCTCACGAACGGAACGAGGTGCCATCATGAAGCGCCACGCCGCCATCGCGTTCATGTCCGCGTTCCTTCCGATCCTCGGCGGTTTCGCCGCTTGCAGCGGCACGCCGTCCGCCCTCGGCGCGCCGCCCGCGGACCCGTCCTCGCCCGCGCGCCTCGACCTCCGCCAGAGCGGCGTCCACACCGCCGGCCGCTGGACCTATCGATATACGGTCGTCGCACCCGGCTCCAAGAGCGAGGGCTACCGCGGCGAGCTCTTCTTTGATGGCGTCCCGGTCGAGCAGCCCCCGCGCGGCGACTACTACCCTACGCCGTGGGGTGACCTCGTCTGGCTCGGCGACCCGGTCACGCTCTGGGGCGAGCACGGCTGGATGCCGCGCGAGCCGACGGCGACCGGCGGGCACGCGCTCGTCGAGCCCTGGCGCTCGGCGGGGCGCCCGGTCGTCATGGTCATGATGCTCGCGCCCGGCAAGTCCGACACCGCCCCGAAGGCCGATCCGTGGGTCGTCGCCGAGATGGGCAAGCTCGGGGTGCCCGCGTTCTTCGTCGAGCGCGCCTGGATGCCGCTGACCGACCAGGCGCTGACGCTCCACGACACCAAGAACTACGGCACGCTCACGGTCCGTCAAGCCCAGCCGCGCAGCGCCACGGCGTTGAGCGTCCTGGCGGGCGGCTCGGCCTTCGCGCGCATCGATCTTCCGCGGCAGGACGGCGCCACGCGTCTCATCCACTACAAGTTCGACGCGAACCTGGAGCCGCTCGACGTCTACCTGGCCTTTCGCGTCGATCGCGCCTCGAACCAATGGCGTGCGCCGCGCGACCTCGGCCCCGACGCTGACGGCAAGACGGTCGACGTGCGCGACGTCGACGAGCTGGTCATCGCGCTGCCAGGTGATACCACCAGCGGTAACATCTGGACGGTCGCGAAGCTAGCCTGCGACGACCCGCGTTCGGGCGCCCTGAAGCGCATGGGCGAGCCCCAGTTCGTGCAAGCCGCGGACGGCGGGCCCGCGGTCACCGGCACCTACGAGAACGTCTTCCGCGTGCTCGCGCTCGGCACCTGCGACGTCGAGCTCGCGTACCATCGCCCGTGGCAGACGGACACTCCGCCCAGCAAGACGTTCCGCGTCACGCTGAAGGTGACCGAGTTGCCGATGGGCCTCCCGATGCGCACGCCCGGCGGCGGGAAATAGTCTCGCGAAGGGCGCGCAGCGGCTGCCTGCGACCTCGCGAAGGGCGCGCAGCGGCTGCCCGCGCTCTCGCGAAGGCCGCGCGCCGGCCGAACTGGACCTCGCGCCCGTCTCAGAGGCCGTCGGGGAACCAGTAGTACGCCACGACCGAGGCCCCGTTGCACGACAGCTCCGCGTTCTCGAGCGTGGCCGCCGGCGCGTAGAAGACCAGCTCGCGCTGACCATCGCGCGTCACGCAGCGCGGCGCCAACCTGTTTGCGCTCGGGCACAGCGTATTCTGCAGGCCCTCGGGGGCCTCGCAGGTGAGCGTGGCGCACGCGTCGCCGTACGTCTGCGTGCACGCCGCCGCCGATCGCTGGCACGCGCACGGCGCGCCGACGCCCGCGGGGATCGCCGCGACGGTGAACGTGCCCGCCGGGTTGCCGATGGACTCCGCGCACGCCTCCTTGGCGCCCTGCAGCCAGCCTTTGATGCGCGCCCAGTAGTGGTAGTGGATCGTCCCGTCGCGCTCGCACGAGGCCTCGGCTTCCTCGACGTCGCAGGCATCGACCCGCTGCATGCCGCCGGTGCACGTGGCTGCGAGGAGCACGCACGCTTCGGCGTTCTTGGCCTGCAGGCACGAGCTTCCGCCTGCGCACCCGCAGGTCTCCTCCGTGACCTCGGCCGCGACGACCTCGGTCTCGGCGCCCGCGTCGCCGGGCTCGATGTCGGCGACGCTCGCCTCGGTCGCTGCGGCGGTCTCGATCGCGATCGTCGTATCGGGCGGCGCGTCCGTGTCTGCGGCAACGCCGGTGTCGCTGGCGATCGTCGTGTCGGCCTGCGTGCCGCTCGCGGTGTCGGTGGCCGCCCCGTCCGACTCGCTGCAGGCGATGCTGCTGAGATACATCGCGCCGACCAGCACACCTGCGATCGTGGGAGCGTGCATTCCGTTTCGTCCTTCGTGGCGGGCCGACGACTCGGCGCGCGCGTCTACGTCCCTCACGTCGACGCGTCAAGTGCCTGCAGGTCGCGTCGGTCGCCTCCCGGGCGCCGCGTAGCTCGGCAGTCCCGCCGCGATCCGTTCCCACGGCGCGACCCGCTCGGGCACCTCCCCACGCGCGAGCGCCAGGGCCTCGCCCGTCGCCAGGGCGATCGCCGTGCTCACCGCGATCCGCCGGACCCCGACCGTCATGCCCCCCGCGAGCGTCGCCTCGCAGTAGTCCGCGACCGCCTCGCGCGTGTCATGCGCGAGCGCCCCGTCGACCCCGTCCCCGACGCCATGCCCGATGACGGTCCGGAAGTAGCGCACCGAGATCGGGTACGCGCCGAGCTCCACCCGCGTCAGCACCTCGAGGTGGACGCGCACCTCGCCCGCCTCGGCATCCACGCGCCAGCGGCTCGCGTCGACGCCGCTCTCGCGGAGGCGTTGCGCGAGCACCTCGGCGTCCGCGCCGCGCGCGGCGACCGCGAGACGGCGCAGGCAGCCTGCCTCGGTGAGGCCCTCGTCACCCGCCAAGAAGAGCGTCGCCCCGCGCAGGTCCTCGACGCGCCCCTGCCAACGCTCCTTGAACGCGGGACCGCAGTACTGGATCGCGAGCGGCAGCCCTTCGTCGGCCACGAACGCGAGCGTCTCGAGCGCGGACAGCTCGGACTCGATGACGGCCGGCGTCGCCCCGCGCGTGAGCGTGTAGCCGCGCTTGACGAGGCGCGCCGCGTTGTCGCCCATCACCATGAGACCGTGCAGATGCACGTGATCCACCCCGCCCGCGCCGGCGAGCCGCTCGAGCGCACGGCGTAGGCGCGCCGCGTCTTCGGGGATGGCGGGGATCTCGACCGTCACGCGCGGCACCCGCCCGATCGCCCGCTCGACCGGGCCCGTGTCGTAGCCCCAGGCTGCGATGTCGAAGCGGATCTCGTCGAGCCCCGCGGCCGCCGCCTGGCCGAGCCTCTCGGGCGTCGCCGGACGACCGTTGGTGTAGGCCCAGATGTACAGCGCGTCACCGAGCTCGTCGCGTAGCGCGCGGAGGTGTTCGATGAGAAGCGCGAACGTCCCGAAGGGCTCGCCACCGCTGAACGACACCCCGCGAAAACCGAGCCGCCGGACATATGCCGCGTATTGCTGCGGCGACCCAAAGACCATGCGCTCGGCGAACGGCGGCGCCCCCACCGCCTCGCGAAAACCCGGGCAGAAGAAGCAGCGACCCTCGCAAACGCCGTTGAGGAAGAGGCACGACCAGAGCCCCTCGGCGCAGAGGCGGCAGCCCGGTGAGAGCGCTCCCAGATGCGGCTTTGCGCCGCGATAGCCCGCCTCCGCCAGGCCTTCGAGCGCCCCCACGAGCGCGTCGCGGCGCAGATCCGCGACCTCGGCGCCGGCCTGGGTCACGAGCCACGGCGCGTCGTCCTCATCGTCCAATACGAGGCGCATGCCCTCTGGCTACCACATCGGCGGCGGCGCCCGGCAGGCTTTCTCGAAGGCCGCGACGGCGGTTGCGGCGCCTTCGTCTGCATCGCGTCTGCATCGCGAGTCTTCTTGGCCTGCGGCCGACCCGCCGTCTGCGAACGACGCCACCCACCACGTCCGAGCCGCCTCCGATGCGGATTCGACGTGTGCCACCCGCCCAGACCCCAGCGCAGCCCGCCGGCCGGGGTCGGTGGACCCGAGCGACGGTCGGGGTGCCGCCCAGTCCGTCCGCGCGCCCTGGAACGCGGCTTGAGTTGTGTCCGCGGGTCTCGCACCCGCGGAGGATGTGTGGTCGCGTTCCCGACGTCCCTTCAGCAGCGCTCGAACCTCGTCCACGACGACCAGTACCTGGCGAGTCAGCGCGCCGGCGACGACGCGCGCGCGCACGAACCGCTCGAGGTCCACTACCCGAGTGCGCCGGTCGTGGCCGCCCCGCGCCAGGCCGACGAGAGCCCCGACGCCGCGCTCGATCGCATCTTCGGGGCGGTCCACCGCGCCGCGCGCCCCGTCGACAGCCGCCTCGAGCTGCGCAGCACCGCGCTCGCGGCTGCCCACACCTGGTACGCGGCCGCCTGCATGGCGCTCGCGCGGCGCGCCGAGTACGATCCGCGCGTCGACCTCGCGCGGCGCCAGGCCGAGCTC
>SXIE01000286.1 GCA_005772945.1 Pseudomonadota bacterium | reverse complement strand
GTTCGGCCTGTCCCACACGATCACCAAAGGGATCGTGTCGGGCAAGGGGCGCAGCGAGTTCGTGAGCGAGCGCGTCGGCTACCTGGACCTCATCCAGACCGACGCCGCCATCAACCAGGGCAGCTCGGGCGGTCCGCTCTTCGACCTGCAGGGGCGCGTCGTCGGCGTCAACACGGCGGTCAACGCCGAAGGCCACGGCATAGGCTTCGCCATTGGCTGGGACGCGGTCGAGGAGGCTCTCCCGCGCCTCCTCCAGGGCGGCCACGTCTCGCGCAGCTGGCTCGGCGTGTACGTCAAGCAGGACGGCGACGAAGCGGCAGGCCGCGTGCGCGTCGACGCCGTCGTCGAGGACAGCCCTGCGACGCGCGCCGGCGTCCTCCCCGAGGACGTCGTCGTCGCGCTCGACGACAAGCCCATTCGCACCGTCACCGAGTTCCGCCTGCGCGTCGCCAGCGCCGTGGCAGGGCGCGATATGGCACTGGCCATCGAGCGCCGCGGGGTGCCGATGCGGCTCACGGCGCGCCCGGAAGAGGCCCGCGACATCCGCTGAGGGCGCGGCCGCGGGGCCTGCCTGTGCGCACGCACCCACCCTGCGCGTGCGTTCGGATCCGCCGCGCCTGAGCGCTCCGTTTTCTCGCGCAAGCTCACGGGCATCGTGCCCATGACCGTGGCATAGTCCTGCAAGCATCGCCGACCGTCCAGGCGGCGTGCGCACCAGGAGGGAGCGGCCATGCGGGGTTCGCACATCGGGTTCATCGGGGCGGCGTTGGGTCTCATCGTCGGTGTCGCGATCGCCTCGGGAGGCGCGGCGCGCGCGCAGGTCCCGTGCGTGAGTATCGGGTCTGCGGGCGTGGCCTACACGCAGGACTTCGACACGCTCGCGACCTCGGGGACCTCCAGCACGCTGCCGGCGGGGTGGCATTTCCTTGAAGCGGGCACGGGCGCGAACCTGCTCTACACCGCCGGGACCGGCTCCAGCACGACCGGCGACACCTATGCGTTCGGCGCGTCCGGCGCCGCCGAGCGGGCCCTGGGCGGCCTCCAGAGCGGGTCGGTCAACCCGACGATCGGCGCCTGCTTCACGAACGACACCGGCGGTCCGATCGGCTGGCTCGCCGCGTCGTACGTCGGCGAGCAGTGGCGCGTCGGCGCCCTGGGGCGCGTCGACCGCCTCGACTTCCAGTACAGCCGGAACGCGACCGGGTTCGGGGACGGCAACTGGACCGACCTGAACGCGCTCGACTTCACCGCGCCCACCACCACGGGTGTGATCGGCCTTCTTGACGGCAACGCCCCCGCCAATCGGGCGAGCCTCAGCGTGCTCCCGAGCGGCTTCGATCTCTCGGCCGCCCCGCTCGCCGCCGGCGCGAAGCTCTGGATTCGCTGGAGCGACCTCAACCCGGCCGGGTCCGACGACGGCCTCGCGGTCGACACCTTCTCGCTCACGATGAGCGCCTGCGGCGCGCCCGGCACCGACACCACCTGCGACGGGCGCGACGACGATTGCGACGCGAGCGCCGACGAGGACTACGTCCCGAGCCCGACCCTCTGCGGGACCGGCGCCTGCGCCAGCGGCGGGCAGCTCACCTGCGTCGCGGGCGACCCCAGCAACTCCTGCGAGCCGCTCGCGCCGCCCGAGCCGAGCGTCGCCACGGCCAACCTCGGGGTTCACTATCCGTTCGACGGCGCCGGCGACGCCGCGTTCGCCGACGCCTCCGCCCATGGGCGCGACGGGGTCCTCTTCGGAACCGCGGCGTTCGTCGCGACTCCCTACGGCCGGGGCTTCGCGTTCGACGGCGGCACCGCGATCGGCGTCGACCAGGGCGAATCGCTCGGGCCGACCACGGGGACGCCACGCACGATCGCGTTCTGGCTCGACACCGGCCCGACCGGCGCCGGGGTCATCGCGAGCCAGTATGGCGCGGTGTTCGATTCGACGTTCCGGATCCGCTACGACCGCGATCTCGGCGAGCTCCAGGTCACCGGCACCGGCCTCGACAGCCTCGCCTACCCGGTCGGCGGGCTCGCCGGCTGGCACCATTGGGCGATCGTCATCGCGGATGGCGAGGCGGCCACCCGGATCTACGAAGACGGCACCCTCGCGGCCGCCGGAACGCTCACGCTCAACACCCAGCCCAGCACGCTCGACGTGTGGCTCGGTGCCGAGGGCGGCGGGTCGGCGTTCCTCACGGGCGCGCTCGACGGGTTTCGGATCTACGACCGCGCGCTCGCCCCGACCGAGGTCGCCGCGCTGGCCGAGAGCGACGGGCGCGACGCTTCGTGCGACGGGATCGATCAGGACTGCGACGCGGCGATCGACGAGGCCTACGTCGCGCCGCCGACCGAATGCGGGACGGGCGTCTGCGCGGCGACCGGCGCCCTTGCGTGCGTCGCGGGCATCGTGGGCGACACCTGCGTCGCCGGGGCGACCACCGGCGACGACAGCGACTGCGATACCCTCGACGACGACTGCGACGGCACGGCGGACAACCACTTCGTGCCG
>SXIE01000030.1 GCA_005772945.1 Pseudomonadota bacterium | reverse complement strand
CGTGAAGTTCATCTTCGCGACGACCGAGCCGCACAAGATCCCGGTGACGATCCTGTCGCGCTGTCAGCGCTTCGATTTCAAGCGAATTCCGGCGCCGCAGATGGCGGCGCGACTGCGCGAGATCTTGGAGGCCGAGGGCGTCGCGATCGAGGAGGCGGCGTTGCGGGTCGTCGCGCGCGAGAGCGAGGGGTCGATGCGCGATGCGCTGTCGCTGCTCGATCGCGTGATCAGCTTCGCGGGGATGTCGGCGACGTTGGCGGTCGTGACCGAGGTGCTTGGGGTCGCGGATCGGGCGTGGCTCCATCGGCTGGTCGAGGCGGGGATCACCGGGGAGGTCGCGGGGGCGCTCGCGGTGGTCGAGGAGGCGTTCGACTACGGTCTCGAGATGAAGAAGCTGGCGAGCGACATCGTGCATTATTGGCGCGATGTGGCGGTCGTGCAGGTTGCGGGGGAGAAGGCGCCGACCGATTTGTCGCCGGACGAAATGCGCGTGATGACCGAGCTCGGCAAGCGCGTGCAGGCCGAGGACGTGCAGCGCCTGGTGCGGCTCTGGACCGAGACGGCCGAGCGGTTGGTGCAGGCGAGTTTTCCGCGGCTCGAAGTGGAGATGGCGGTCATCCGCATGTGTCGGATGAGGCCGCTCGTACCGCTCGATGCGCTGATGCAGCGGCTCGAGGGGATCGAACGACGATTGGCGGCAGGCGAGGGAATGGGCGCGGAGGTGAGCCCGGTCCCAAAACCGCTCGCCCAGGCACCGCGCCTGGGCCCTCCCGTGGAAGTGGTGCCGGTCCGGGCGAGGGCTCCGGTCGCTGAGGGTGTTGCGGTTCCCGAGGTTGCTGCGACACGCGAAGTCGTGGCGACGCCGGTGGTGGCGGAGGTGGCGCCTCAGGTGTCCGCGACCGCCGAGGAACAGGCCGATCGAGCGGAGGCGTCGGGGGCGGCGTCCGTGCCGTATTCGCCCTTCTCCGACGACGAGTGGGAGGCCTTCGTGGATCTGGTGCGCGGGCAGGCGCCGGCATTGGCGGGGGCGCTCGATCAGGCGCACGCCAACGGGATCGCGCGGGGGACGCTCATGCTCGAGGTGGCCGGCGAGGTGTCCGAGAAGCGAATCGTGCAGAAGCTGCGCGAGCTGGAGGAGCTCGTCCGGGCGCAGCGCCCGGAGGTGCGGAGCGTGAAGGTGACGCGCGTGGAGCGTGTGAGTGACACGCCGCAACTGCGGCGCTATCGGCGCGAGAGCGAGGCGCGCGAGGCGCGGCGGGCGTCGGTCGAGGGACACGCGCTCGTACGGGCGTTGGTCGAGCGGTTTGGCGGTCAGCTGGCCGGGGTCGTGATCGAAGGCAGCGAGGAGGACGGACGATGAAGCCCGAGGATCTGTTTGGCGGCGACATGCAGGGGCTCATGGAGCAGGCGCGGCTCATGCAGCAGCAGATGGTCGACGCCGAGGCACGCGCGCAGCGGCGCGAGGTGGCCGGCGAGGCGGGTGGCGGCATCGTGCGCGTCGTGATGACCGGCGGGTTCGTGGTGCGGCAGGTCCAGATCGAGCCGGTTGCGCTGACGGACGTCGAGATGCTTCAAGACTTGCTCGTGGCTGCAACCAACGACGCGATTCGGCGGGCCAAGGAAGCGGCGCAGCAGGAGCTCGGGCCGCTCGCGGCGATGGCGAAGGCCGCCGGCATGCCGGGGATGTGACGATGCTGCCGCCTGCGCTCGACAAGCTGGCGACGCTGCTCGCGCGGCTTCCCGGGGTCGGGAAGCGCTCGGGTTTGCGCTGGGCGTTCTACATTTTGGAGCAGCCGGCGAGCTACGGGCAGGGGTTGGCGCAGGCGATCAGCGAGACGCTGACGCACGTGAAATTCTGCAATGAGTGCCATCATTTGAGTGAGACCGAGGTGTGCGGGATCTGTCGGGATCCGGCGCGGCGAACGGGTGAGCTGTGCGTCGTCGAGAGCGTGGCCGACTTGCTGGCGCTCGAGCGCACCGGGAGCTTTCGCGGGCGCTTTCACGTGCTGCACGGGGCGATCGCGCCGCTGAAGGGGATAGGTCCCGGGCAGTTGCGGCTGGCGAACCTTGCAGAACGCATTCGGCGCGACGAGGTCCGCGAGGTGATCGTCGCGACCAGCGCCGATGTCGAAGGGGATGCGACGGCGCTCTACCTCGCGAAGACCCTCGCGCCGCTCGGCATTGCTCTTTCGCGGATCGCGACCGGTGTTCCGACCGGTGGCGAACTCGAGTACCTCGACGACCACACCCTGTCGCGCGCGCTGGCGGGGCGCACGCGCCTCGGTTGAAAGGCGCTCGCGAAGAGCGAATCGCGTTCGTTGCCCGCGGTCAGCGCCGACTGATGCGGTCGACGCGCATATAGGGGCGCAGCACTTCGGGGATGGAGAGGCCGCCGTCGGCGGTCTGATGCACCTCGAGAATGGCCATGACGGTGCGTCCGACGGCGACGCCGCTGCCGTTGAGCGTGTGCACGTGGCGCGGCTTCGCGCCCGGCTCGGGACGATAGCGGATGTCGGCGCGTCGGGCCTGGAACTCGAGGAAGTTCGAGCACGAGCTGATCTCGCGCCAGCGCTTCTGCACGGGAAGCCAGACCTCGATATCGTAGCATTTGGCGGCATTCAGGCCGAGATCGCCGCCGCACAGTTCGACGACTCGGTAGGGAAGTTCGAGTTTCTGCAGCACAGTCTCAGCGTGTCGCGTCAACTCCTCGTGCGCCCGCAGCGAGTCCTCGGGGGTGGTCAGCTGCACCAGCTCGACTTTCTGGAACTGATGCACGCGCGTCAGCCCGCGCACGTCGCGGCCGTGCGAGCCAGCCTCGCGGCGGAAGCACGGGCTGAAGGCGACCATCTTGCGCGGAAGGTCGGAGGCGTCGAGCATCGCGCCGCGGTAGAGGTTCGTGACCGGTACCTCGGCGGTCGGAATGAGGTACATGTCGTCGGGATCGGTCCGATAGGCCTCTTCCGAGAATTTTGGCAATTGGCCGGTGCCGACCATCGATTCGCGGCGCACGATGAACGGCGTGAGGACCTCTTCGTAGCCGTGCTGTTCGACGTGCGTGTCGAGGAAGAAGCTCCAGAGCGCGCGTTCGAGGCGCGCGCCGAGGCCGCGGTAGACCGCGAAGCCAGCGCCCGAGAGGCGGGCCGCGGCTTCGAAGTCGAGGATCCCGAGCTGCTCGCCGAGGGCGTCGTGCTCGAGCGGATCGAACGCATGCACCGTCGGTGTGCCCCAGCTGCGCACCACTGGATTGTCGTCCGCCGAGGCCCCCGAGGGCACAGACGCGTGCGGGATATTTGGCATGAGGAGGAGCTCGGCCGCGAGCGCCTCCTCGATCTCCTTGGCGCGCACGTCGAGCGCCTTGACCTCGGCCGATAGCGCCTTCAAGCGCTCGCGAGAGGCCCCCACCTCCTCCGGGCTGGCGCCCTTCTGCGCGCCGAACTCCTTCGAAAGTCGATTCTGCTCCGCGCGCAGATCGTTGTGGCGCGTCACGGCCAGGCGCCGCTCCTCGGCGAGCGCGAGCAGCGGCTCGAGGCCTTGAATACTGCCGCGAAGAGAGAAGCGCGCCTTGGCCTCGTCCAGGTTGTCGAGAATCCAGCGAAGGTCGTGCATCGTCTACTCCTTCGTCCCCCCGTCGGGCACCGGCGCGGCCGCGAGCGGTGCAGGGCCCTCGGTTCCGCCTCCGTCGCTCGCTGCGGTCTCGTCGCCCGCGCGCGCACGTCCGCGTCCCCGACCTCCGCGTCGTCCGCGACGGCGCTTGCGCGCTTCGCCGTTGGCGTCGGTGCCCTCGGTAGCCTCGCCCTCTTCGCCCTCGACAGCGTCCTCCTCGTCGGTGCTTGCAGCCTCGACGACCGGGGCCGGGACCGGGGCCGCGGCGGGCGCCGCTGGCGGGTTCGCCGGCCGCGCGAGCGAACGCATGGGACCGGGCTTGGCGGGCGCCGGCGTGGGCGTTGGAACGGGCGCGGGGAGAACCTCCGTGACGAGTGGAATCTGCACCGGTGTTGGCGGCACCGAGACCGGCGGCACAGAAACCGGCGTCGCGGCGACGGGCGGGGCAGCCGGCGGTGCCGGTGGGATCGCCGGAGGCACGGTCGCGGGCGTCGTCGTCGGTACTGCGGCCAGCACCGGCTCGGTGCGCGGACGGGTCGGCGTGCCGGCCGGGCCCCCACGCAGATCGATGATGCCCCCGGCGCGCGGAACCTTCGGTTTCACGGGCTCGGCCGGCACCGCCGCGCTCGCCGGCGCAGCGACCGGCATCGTCACCGGAGGCTGGGCCGTTTCGCTGCTTGCGCTCGCAGCCGGGCCCGACGTTGGCGCCGCCTGTCCGGGCAGACGCACGATCGTCGCCCGCTCGAACGGCGCGTCATTCTCGCCGTCGTCGCCGTCGTTGGTGTCGACGTTCTGATCGGCCTGGATCTCGCCGGCCTCGCCGCCCTCACCGCGACCACGGCCGCGACGACGGCGCCGCTTCTTCTTGCCGCCCCCTTCGCCGATCGGCGCGCCGCCCGCATCGACGAGCTGGCTGTCCGGGCGCCGCTCGGGCCGGTCGCCGCGCTCGCCTCGTTCAGGTCGCTCGCCGCGCTCGGGGCGTTCCGGTCGCTCGGCGCGCTCGGGCGTCTCGCCCCGATCCGAACGCTCAGCCCGCTCGGGCCG
>SXIE01000285.1 GCA_005772945.1 Pseudomonadota bacterium | reverse complement strand
GGACGTCGTGCGCCTCGGGAGCGAGCGTCCAAGCCGTGCCACGTGCCGTTTCGACGGTGTTCGAGGGTGCCATGCGCGGGGTCTTACAACGCCCCGTCGGTTTCGACGAGGAGGTTGTGGATCGATACGGGCGGGCGTCGTGCGAGGTAGGATGCCTCCGTGAGACGTCCTCTACTCGTGATGAGCGCGTTGATCGCGTCGGGCGCCTGGCCGCGTTTGGCGCACGCGACGCCGCTGCCGATGCTCCCGCGTGTCCCGACGGCGCCAGCATCCGCGACGGGCCTCCCGGTCCACGAGGTCACGATTCCCGGGCACGGCGTCGAGCTCTTCGTGCGCACCGTAGGCGGACGCTACGCCGGCCCGACCCTCGTCGTGCTCCACGGCGGACCCGGGATTTCGCACGAGTACCTCCGACCCCTCGAGGCCCTCGCGACCGCCGAGTACCGCGTCGCCTTCTACGACCAGCGCGGCGCGGGTCGCTCCACCGGCGCCGCCGACCTTACCGACAACCACCTGGACCACTACGACGCCGACCTCGAGGCCGTGCGCGCGGCACTTGGCACAAGGCGCATCGACCTCGCCGGCCACTCGTGGGGCGGGATCGTCGCGATGAACTACGCGACGCAGCACCCCGAGCACGTGCGCGCGCTCCTGCTTCTGGGCAGCGGCCCGCCGACCTACAACGACATGAACGCGGGCAAGTGGTACTTCGCCGAGCGGCAGACCCACCTTCAGATGACCGGGCTCAGTCCCGATCCGCTGCCGCCCGTCGAGGGCGACGACTGCGCCAAGAATCTCATCGCGTATCTGCCGGCCTACTACTTCGATCCACGTCACCCGGCGACGCGCGACCTCGCGGGGGCGAGCTGCCATGAGGCCGTCAACAAGGCCACGTGGAAGGCGAACGAGTGGTACGACCTGAAGGATGGGCTCGCGACGTTTCGCGCGCCGACGCTGATCTTGCATGGCGAGGCCGACCCCTTTCGGCAGCAGATGGCCAACGCGATCGCGCGCGCGATGCCGAAGGCGCGGCCGAAGAAGGTCATCCTGCCGCGCTGCGGGCACCTCCTCTGGGAGGAGTGCCCCGAGCCCTTCTTCGAGCTGGTGCGCGCGTTTCTGTCGGCGCGGCCCTGAGCGCTGTCGACGACCCCGCGCAGCCCTCGCTGAACGACGCAACCCGAGTCCGGGGCCGCGGTCCCCACCGAGGTCGACTTCGACGTCCACGTGCCGGATACTCGTCCTCGCCTTCGCGTGGCCGGACGATGCCGCGGGTGGCGGGACCGCCGCATGAAGAACGCGCTGTTGGCACTCTCTGGCATATTCGCCGTCCTATTCGCATCGGGCGTCTCACTGGCCGGCTGCGGCACGGACGATGACGACGACGACGGCCGCGGCGGCGAGCGACCGGACGCCCCGACGGGGCTCCAGGCCGTGGCGGGCGACCGCGCGGTGACGCTCAGCTGGAAAGCGCCGTAGGGGGCCTCCGACGGGACGGTCCGCTCGTACACGATCCACTATGCGCTGTCGGCTCAAGCGGCGACCGCGTCGCCCGGCACCGTGCCCGGAATCACCGGCACCTCGGTCACCGTGAACGCGCTCGTCAACGGGACGCGCTACGACTTCACGGTCGCGGCCGTCAACGCCGCCGGTGAGGGCCCGCCGTCCTCGCCGCCGCTCACGATCAACCCGATGAACCCCACGACGGTCCTCGCCTCGGGGCTCACCGAGCCGGCGACCATCGCCGTCGATGCCACCAGCGTCTACTGGATCGACAGCGGCAACGGGCTCACGACTGATGGCCGCAGTCTGCGGAAGATCGAACTCGACGGCGGGTCCATCGAGACGCTCGCCGCGGGCCTCTCGGTCCAGACTGGCCTCTTGCTCGACGCGTCGCATGTCTATTGGTCCGAAGACATGGCGGTGAAGAAGATCGCCAAGACCGGCGGGCCCGTCACGACCCTCGCATCGGGCAAGGGATCGGTCGGCTTCGCGATCGATGACAGCAGCGCCTACTTCTCCGAGAACATCGCGGGCGGTTCGATCTACGCGGTCAGCCTCGACGGCGGCGCCGTCACGACGCTCGCGACCGGTCTCGTGCGCGGCGCCCGGAGCTTGGCTGTGAACGCGACCGACCTGGTCTACGCCGATTACGGCAACAACGTGGCCAAGGTCGCGCTCGAGGGAGGCACGCCGACGCCGCTGGCGACGGGGCTGAACGAGGTCAGTGGGATCGCGATCGATGCGGCCAGCGTCTATTGGATCCAGAGCGACCCGACGACGCACGGTGGCCTGGTCCAGAAGGTCGGACTCGACGGCGGCACCATCACGACCTTGGCCAGCGGCCAGGGCTTCTCGGCCTGGAGCGCGGTTGCGCTGGATGCGACGCACGTCTACTGGACGGAGATCGACAACCACGGCGGCAGCACCGGCGCGATCAAGAAGGTGGGAAAGAGCGGCGGCGGCGTCACGACCCTCGCGGTGACGAAGTTGTCATCGGGTCAGGGCAACAGCTACCTGGACTTCCTGGCGGTGGATGCGACGAGCGTCTACTGGCCGGCCTCGCCCGGGACCATCAACAAGGTCCATTGACCCGCACCGCAAATCGCGTCGGGCGGCGGCCGCAATCCGCGTCAGACAAAGAGGCGCGCGAAGGTCGGCGCGAGGGCGGCGAGGGCCTGGCCGCGATGGGATACGGCGTGTTTCGCGGCGGCCGGGAGCTCGGCGAACGTGAGGCCGGCCGGGACGTAGAAGAAGTGTGGATCGTAGCCGAAGCCGCCGGGGCCGGTCGGCGTGTCGATGATGCGACCGGGAACGCGGCCCTCGGCGGCGACGTAGACGGCGCCGAGCTCGGGGAGCGCGCCGGTCGCGAGCGCGGGGTCGAGGGCGGGTGCCATGGCGGACGGCACGATGAGGACGATCGTCGCGACGAAGGCGGCCGTGCGGGCCTCAGGCGGGACGCCCGCGAGCGCGGCGACGAGCTTGCGGTTGTTGTCGGCATCGGTCGCGCCGGGGCCCGCGTAGCGCGCGCTGAAGACGCCGGGTGCGCCCGCGAGGTGGTCGACGGCGAGGCCCGAGTCGTCGGCGAGGCTCGGTAGGCCGGTGTGGCGATAGGCGTGTTCCGCCTTGATGAGCGCGTTCGCCAGGAACGTGGTGCCGGTCTCCTCCGGGTCGCCGAGGCCCAGATCGACGGCGCGCACGAAGGAGGTCGCGGGCGCGACGGCGCGCAGGATCTCCTCGATCTCGCGGAGCTTCTTCAGGTTGTGGGTGGCGACGACGAGGCGCTGCATGGACGCTCCGGGGGTGGCGCGCTCGCGAAGAGCGCTTGGCGCTTGCCCGCGACGGCAGCCTGCCCGCGCGGGTGGAATCGGGGCCGTGCCCTTTCCCAGGACGCCGCGCGCGGTTAAGGTCAACGGCCCGCGACTACCACGTCGCGACGATGCCGGGGAGCACCGAGTGGGAATCCAAGACGACGCCTTCCACCGCTTCGAGATCGACCGGGCGCTCGCCGAGAGCGCGCTGTCCGAGCTGCACGCGCGCCGCATCGACGATGGCGACCTGTACTTCGAGCACGTCGACGCCGAGTCGATTTCGCTCGACGAGGGGATCGTCAAGAAGGCCACGCGCGCCATTCATCGCGGGGTCGGCGTGCGCGCCGTCTGGGGCGACAAGACCGGCTACGCGCACAGCGCGGTCGTCGATCGCGCGAGCCTGCTCGAGGCGGCGCGGGCGGCGCGCGCCATCGCGCTCGACGCGGGCGACGGGCGCAGCGTCGCGATCGGGGCCGAGGTGCCGGCGCGCAACCTCTATGGGATCGCCGACGATCCGACCGCGCGCGGCCTCGCCGAGAAGCTGACGTTGCTCGGCGAGATCGACGCACGCGCCCGGGCGTACGACCCGCGCATCAAGCAGGTTCAGGCCGGGTTCGGCTGCGAGACCAAGACGGTGCTGATCGTGACGGCCGACGGGCGCGCGGTGCTCGACACGCGGCCGCTCGCGCGCCTCTCGATCTCGTGCATCGCGATCGACCCGAGCAAGAACCAGCGCCAGGCCGGCAGCTCGGGCGGCGGCGGACGCTGGGACTTCGCGACGTTCCTCGCGGTCGGCGCGGACGGCCAGGCCCCGTGGCAGCACTGGGTCGACGAGGCCGCGCGCCGGGCGATCCTCCTATTAGATGCGGTCGATTCGCCGGCCGGGTCGTTCGATGTCGT
>SXIE01000284.1 GCA_005772945.1 Pseudomonadota bacterium | reverse complement strand
CGCCTCGCGCACCGCCGCGTCCGTTCCCTGCGCCGCACCGTCGACCGCGCGGGCCTCGTCGCGCAGGGATTTCAGCGCGCTTGCCGTCCGCTCACGCCACGCCGCGTCGATTCGCCCGGCGCCACACACGGGACAGTCATCGTCGCCGTGACCGGCGTGCCACCCCAACACATTTTCGAGCAGCTCGGCCGTGGCGCGCTGCCGCGCCGCGAGACTCCCGGCCAGGCTCGCCGTCAGCTCGGTCTGGGCCGCGACCGCCTCGCGAAGGCGCTTCACCGCAGCGCCGAGCGCGTCCAGATCCGGCCCCTCGAGCACCGCCAAGCGCTGCAAGAGCCCCAACGCTGGATCCGCTGCGCTGCCGGTCGCGAGCGTCGCCGCGACGGCGTCGAGGTCCCACTTCTTCCCCGAGAGTGACGCCACATTCGCGACTGCCCGCGGATCGTCGAGCGCGCGCAGGCGGGCGAGCAGGGACGGCAACGCGTCCTTGACCTCCTTGGTCAGCTTCTCGCGCCGCTTGCGCTCGGTGGCGAGACGCTCGCGGACCCCGGCGAGCTCGTCGAGTCCGAGGATGGCCTCGAGCGAGTCGAAGAGCTTCGAGGGCCCATCGTCGATGAGGCGCCCGAGCTCGGCATAGCTCAGCATCGGGCGGTGCGTGACGAGGGCGTCCTTCCAGCCGAGGCCGTCGAAGTCGCCGACGCGCTTGCCGTCGCGGACGACCTCGACGGTCGCAGCGGCGATGTCCTCGGCGTCCGCGCTCCAGTGCCGAACGATGTCCGTCGGCCGCGAGCCCTCGGTCGCGAACGTCGCCGCGACGCGGCTTTCGCCCGGGTGATGCAGGTTGCGCCAGCCGTCGCGCCACTCCTTGGCGCGCCCCGCCCAGCGCCGATTATCGCCGGTCAGGACGACCTCGAGGGCCTCCGCGAGGCTCGACTTGCCCGAGCCGTTGCGACCGACGATGAGCGTCAGGCCGGGCCCAGGCGCGAGGTCGAGCGTCACGGTCGGGCCGATGCCGCGGAAGCCCGTGACCTCGACGCGCGTGAGCCAGGTGCGGACGGGCGCGGGGCGTTGGGCCGCGGGCGGTTTGGCTGGCACCGTCGCTGTGACTTCGCTGGTGGCGACGAGCGCCTCGACGAGGGCCGCGTCGCTCTCGAAGGCGGCCTCGATGAGCTGGGCCGCGCGGGCCTCGACGTCGGCGCTGACGAGGCGCTCGTAGACCTGCCAGAAAAGCGGCGAGCGAGGGACGGACATCGGGCCTCCGTGAGCGGTGCGCGTGACGACGCGCGTGACGGTGCATGGGGCGTCGCGAGGGTAGCACGTCTCGGCGCGTCTGGCCGCTGACGCGCTTACCCAGCGGACGATGAAGCCATCGGGGGTTGGGTGGGCCGGTCGGAGGTGGGTCTCTCACGTGACTGTCAGTCGGGGTCGCGCAGCGCGATGTGCCCGTGCCGCGCTTGCGCGAGCATGTCGTGCCAGGCGGCGTCGACCTCGACCGGGTCGAGCGCGCGCGCCTCGATGTGAGCGCGCCACAGCGACCACGCGACCATCGGGTGGATGAAGGTCGGCGGTGCCGTCGGGCCGCGCCTCCTAGCGGTCTTGCCGAACATTACGAGGCCGACGTCGGTGCTCCAGACCGAGGTCTTCGGCGTCTTGAAGCGGCGCCCCTTGGCCCCGAGGCGCACGCGCTGATACCACCAGCGGCCCATGGACCAGGCCATCATCAGCTCGCCGTCGGCGTCCGCGAAGACCGCCGAGGGTGCCCGCGCGTTGACGTCGTGGCGAGCGGCTTCGGCATGGGCCACGAGCGCCTCGGGGATCTCGTCCGCCGATACGGGTTCGCCGGCGCGGCATCCGATCTCGCCGCCGATCCCGAGCGGGAGCCACACCGGATCTCCACCATCCAGAGAGATCCCCCAGCGCCGCGTGTCGCGCACCAACGCGACGCGGCGATCGTCCGACGAGACCGCGGCGTCGGTGGGGGTGCCCCGAAGGATGGCCTCGAGCTGGACCCGCGCCTCGGCGGGTGGCCGCGTAAAGTCGACGGCCCAGGGCTGCAGCGCACGTAGGGTCGGCAGCGCGGCCACGAGGTCCGCGATGGCCGCGCCGCGGAGGTCCTCCGATGCGAGGTCGCGCGCGCCCGTGAGGGTGGCGCCGATCGCCAGGTCGAGATCCTGGAGCGGGAGATGCTCGGCCCAGCCGATGCGCGCGCGGCGGAGCGCCGCCTCGTAGGCGATGGCGGCGTCGTCGCGACCGGCCGGGCCCGAGAATGCCACGCGGTCCCAGACCGGCGCGTCGAGGAGCTCGAGCAGGCGCGGAATGCCGGCATGGTCACGGGCGCCGAGCAGGGCGGTGACCTCGCTCCATGCGACCCCGAAGGCGTCGGTCTTGCGCGTGAGCATCGCCGCGTAGGAGACATCCGCGCCGTCGGGCGCCGGCACGTCTACGAGCACGTCGCGCGCGAGCACGTTCGCGAGGTGCAGCGTCCAGCCCGCGAGGGGCGGGGTGACCGCGCGTAAATCGGTGTGCGGCGGGTCCGCGGCGCACGTGCCTCCGTGCCACATCGGCGCCCAGACGCGCCGAAACTCCCAGCGACCGGCGCGGTGCCGCGCCTGGATCTCGATGCGCACCGGTCCCCGCGTCATCGCCAGAATGCAGGACCAGATGGCGCTCGGGTCGCCGTGAGATTCTCGGCGTTCGCGGGCCTGGGTTTGCAGCCAGACCTCGCGCGCGTCCGCCCCGTGCGCGCTGTCCGCGAGCCAGGGCGCGGCCAGCTCGCGCGCCTCGACCCAGCGGCCGCTGTCGATCAAGGCGGCGGCGAGTCCGAGCTCGATGGCGCCGAGGAACCAGCGCTCGCCGTGGTCGTCGTCGGGGAGCTCCGCTTCGGCTTCCTTGGCGACGGCGATCCGCTGCTTCTCGAGAGCCTCGAGAAAGATCGGCAGCGCCTCGTCCATGCGTCCGTGGCTCGCGAGGAACACCGCGAAGTTGGACAGGGTGAGCGGGATCCGCTGCGACTGGTCGACGGCGCGTCGCCAGCACCTTTCCGCCTCGACGACCTCGCCGCGCTCGTCGCACGCGATCGCGCGGGCCTCGAGCTCGGCCCAGGGCGCGAGAGGTTCCGTGTCCTCTTGCGTGAGCTGGTCATCGACCCGAGGCTCCAGAGCGATGCGTGGCCCGTTGGGCGTGGACACCGCCACGGCGACGACCTCGCCGACCTCGCCGACCTCCAACCGGATCGCGGGGGACGCGGGCGCTTTCAAGAGCGCGGCCTGCCAGGCCCCGTCGACCACTGCGATCAGGCGAACCCAGAGCCGCTCGTCGAGGAGGCGCCCGTCGGCGGTGACGACCTCGCAGCGCACGTCGCGCGGAAACCCATCGGCGCGAAACGGATCGAGCCGCGCATCGGCGAGCACGTCCGCGACCGACTCGGGGGTGTTGAAGCCGCTCAGCGCCGTCGGGCACGGAGGCAGCGCGAGTCGCGCGCAGTCCTCCGGCGACAGGGGCCACAGGTGCGCGCGGTCCATCGACGCCCACGGAACGATCTGGGGCGAGGCGGGGGCCGACGCCGGTCGCCGGCGCGTGTCGCAGACCTCGCGGCCGTCGGCGTCGATGACCAACGGCGCGTCCACCCAGAGGCTGAGCCCCTCGTCGAAGTCGACATAGACGAACGCCAGGACGCGGGTGTGGATGTCGACGCGGCTGCGGCTTCGTCGGTTTCGCGGCTGCGGCTCGGCGGAGAGGGTGACGACCCACCGGTGATAGATGTCCGCGTTCAGGCCGGCGATTCTGCGCATGGTGCTCCTTGGATGTCGGGACCCGACCGGGTCCACGTCGAGCGATCGTCGCCCGACTCCTGGAGTGTTGCTGGCCGAGCCGCGCCGCCACCGCACTGAACAAATGATCGGGATCGCGGAGCCATGAAGGGTCCGCCAAAGGATTGCCGCTCCGCCCGGCGCCGCCCGCTCAGATCGTGGTGTCGTCGACGATTCGGGCGGCCTGGACGTCATCGAGTCGAAGCGGGACGTATCCGTCGGAAACGAGGCGGAGGTCCGCGTGGGAGTCGCCGAGGATCACCTCGCAGCGCACGCCGCGTGCCCATGGATCCGCCCAGCTCGGTGCCGCGCCGACGACGACCTCGAGAAAACATGAGGTCTCGAGCGCTTCGTAGGCGAGTGCGTGGAGGCTCGGCTCGTCGGGGTCTGCCCAGGGGACGCGAAACCACTCGTCGAGAAATCCCCAACGCAGGCGAAGCACGTGGTGCAGGCGGCCGTACTGATAGAGCGCGTGGAGCGCCTTGGCGTCGGCCTCGAGTCGGCGGCGGAGCTTGGTGTGCGCGCCATCGTCGAGGTAGCGCGCGAGGGTCTTGCGGTCGCCGATCGACACGCCGCACGAGCCGCGCATGAGTCGCTCGACGGTGATGTCGAGCACGCGCCCGGCGCGGTTGAGGCGCAGCGTCTTCTGCGGCGGGCCGAGGTCATGGAGGCGATAGGCGTCGGGATCCACGCCGAGCGCGCGCAGCATCGGGCGGAGCTCGAGTCCGGCGAGAACATCGAACTCGCCGAGGCGGGCCCGGACCCGAGCGGGCTCGTCGAGGAAGGTCGTCAGGTCGTGGCGACCGACGTCGAGGATGGCGACCACGCGCGGGTCGGCGACCGGGAAGCCGCAGACGACGGCGCGACGAAGCGCCGCGAGCTCGGCGGCGTGCGCTTTCCGGCGTGCCTCTGCGGCGGCGATGCGCTCTTGGGTGTTGCCCAGTGCGACTTGGGGGTGCTTGAGGATCCAGGCGCGCACGGCGTCGCGCGCTTGCGGGATCGCGACGTGCCCCGGCACCATCGCCCAGCGCCCGTCGGGGTCGGTCTGGACGGCGGACCGGGAGGGCCAGCGGCGCTTCGGCGTGTCGAGCTCTACGGGGAGGTGCGCGGCCAGCCCCGTCAAGTAGGCGATGACGGCGGCGGGCTCCATCGGACCGCCATGGGCGTCGAGGGCTGCGACGACCAGCCGTTGAAGGGGCCAGGCGGT
Organism: Pseudomonadota bacterium; assembly: GCA_005772945.1. Next base: position 5,400 of record SXIE01000284.1, on the reverse strand, counting down.
GACCCATGCGCCGCGGAGCGCCCGCTCGACCTCGGCCCGCGAGAGCGGCGTTCCCGGCCCTGGGGGTGGCTCTGGGGGCGGGGGCGCGGGCGCCGCCGGTCCCGGTCCCACGAGACGGGGCGGCCGCAGGTCCAAGCGGAAGGCCATCCAGTCGAGCTCGGGGTCGCGCAGCGCGAGCCCGTATCGTGCGCCGGCAGGCTCGCTGCCGGACTGGGGGTGGGTTCCCGCGCCGCCTTTGCGAGGGGTTGCGTCCTCGCGGAAGACAGGGGTTCGAGCCGGTCGACAACGCGAGAGTGCGACGAGCCCTCGCTCGGCGGGCAGCCACCCCGCGCGCTCGAGCCGCTGCGCGACCGCGAGGAGCGTCATGGGCTGGCCGTGCTCCAAGAGCGCCGCGACCAACAGCGAGAAGGCGTTGGCCTCGCGGTGGCCGACGACGCGCTCGATGCTCGGGACGTCGATGCCGATCGCTTGGCAGTAGGGGTTCGAGGTCATGACGTCGGTGACCTTGGGCGGAACGAAGAAACCGCTTCAGCGCGCGGCGGCGCTTCGCGACCTGGGGCGCCCACGCTTGAGTTGCGATCTCACCGAGTCGAGTCCGGCCGCGGTCAGTGCTTCCGCCCAGGTTCCGAACCGGCGCCGCCCCGCCAGGTAGAGCGCGCCGTAACGCCGCGCCACGGCCACCGAATTCACAGGCAGCCCGTTCGCGACCTCGGCCTGGATCGCGGCAATTACAGTGACCGGAGTCCACTTGAAGCGCTCGCGCGGCTTGCAGCCGGCCGCCGCGAGCGCCGCCTCCCACCCGCCGAAGTGCCTCATGGCGCCGGACGCGACGAGCGAGTGATTCCGGGACCGCAGGCCGTCGCCTTCAGCCTCTGCCAGCCGCCGAATTCGCCTCAGCGTCTCGTCGCTGCTCAGGCCGGCCTGCCGGACCGCGTCGGGGTCGAAGCCGGCCGCGTCGACGGCGGCCGACCAGGAGCCAAAGAAGCGGACCGCGGCGGCATAGAGCCAGTCCCCGCGGTTGGCACCGGAGTTGAGGGGATGGCCTGCCGCGGCCCGCCGATGGAGCTCGTCCAGGACCGCTTGCGCGCGTTCATCGAGCGGCGGGGAAGCGGGCGGTAGGTTACGTTTCGGTCGTCCCATGCGCGGAGCATGTCGCTGCGTCCGATCGCCGTCAACGCGGACGTGGACGCGGGCTCGGGATGGGGGGTGGAGGGGCTGGCTGTGGCGGTCGGCAGCGACCTCGCCCGCCGATGCGCTGGTTGACGTCGCCGGTCGAGGCCGGCCGCATGCTGGGTGATCTCCGGGCGACGGCGCGACAGGGGATCGGCGTGGCGACACGGCGTGATGGTGGTCTGGACGACCGCCCGGCGGTATGAGCCGAGCTCGAGGGTCGTCGCGAGCCTGCAGGCGCTCGGGTACAACGCGCCGAAGACCCGGACGAAGGGCGGCGACGCAAGACTTCTCGCTGCCGCTGCCTCGGAGGCCATCGCCGCGTCGAGTACCATCATTCGCGTTGGAGGGCGCTTGACGACGAAGAAAGCCGCGACCGTCGAAGTGACGCTCGTCGAGAAGATCGCGGAGATCGTCGCGAAGAGCTTTCCGGACGCTGAAGCGCGACTCGCGCTGAACCCGAGCGGGCGGGTCTATGGCACGGTCGTGTCCGAGACGTTCGCGGCGCTCAACGACGTCGAGCGACAGCACGCGTTCTACGGGCACCTGCGCGGCGCGCTGTCGCCCAAGGAGCTCGAGGACGTGATGCTTGTCTTCACGGTCACCCCGGAAGAGGACGCCGTGATCGAGCGGAACATGCGCGGCGCCGAGGCCGGGGCAGACTCGGCGTGGCCGAAGGCTGCGGCTCGGAGGAAGGGCCGTGGGGCGAGGACCGTGCACGTGAAGGCGCCCAGGAGGGCGTGAGGGTGCGGGGGGCCCCTCCGGTGCTCGGACCGACGATCGGTCGCTCGCGGTCGAGGCCTGCGCGCCAACCCTCGGAGCCGCCGAACAAGCTCTGGAGGGGTTGACTCGGCACGCATTCAGACCGGCCTCAGACCTGCGTTCAGTGGGCGGCGCCGACTGGCGATACCCGAAGAGGCCAGCCGTCACTACCGCGCGCGGGTTCCATGGATCATGATCGGATCCCCCACGTCATCGAAAGCAGATGGTGCTTCGCAGTACTGGTTCAAGAGTTCTTTCCAGGTTGCGGCTTCCAGCGCCGAGACCCGATCGTCCTGTCCTACTGAACCCTTCTCCAGGCCGTCGCCGAACTGAATTCCGCCCACGTCAGTCAGGACGTAGCGGTTGTGGAGTCGTTTCCCACAGTCGCGCTCGGCCCGAAATCGAACGCGCAGCTTCAGGTCGCTTGGGGTGTGCTGAGGAAGGAGTTGTTCGCACCTCGACTTGGCCCACGGATACCCGAAATCCTCCGGGAGGCGGGCATGGATTTCGACGTCCGCGTTCAGGCGAGTCGCCTCAAGCACGCGCTTGAGAACGTCGGTCTTGTTGTGATGCTCGGGCCAGAAATACGGGTCGATCCATACCATGCGAGTGGAGAGGCAAAGAAGTGGCGCGGCCACGCTGGCCATCTCCTCGGAGTCTCGGGGAACGAGTAGGCCTGCGCTGGCCCGCCAGAGTGGCCATGTCGCGTCGACGGCGTCCGCATCGAGGATAGCAGGGGTTCCCTCGGTCGCATTGGGGATTCCCTCGGTCGCATTGGCGACGATGGCATGAAAGGGCTCCCGCGCGTGCTCCTCCAGCGCGTTTTCCAGCCACGAGCATGTTCCGTCGTAGGCAGCCTGCGGACGACGAACGAAGACGGTGGCATCCATGTTCTTGAGCCGTAGTTCGACTCTCGACGTAAGCGTGCCCCGCTGACGGAGGCAGTCGTAGACGAGCCTCTTCCATGTCTTGGGGAACTCGGCGAGCAGCCTACCTTGCGCATGCCCGAGCGAATCGAGGAAGTAGCGCAGGCGCTCCCAGCTCGACAAAACGTGGGGGTCGATCGCGTACACGTGAAACATCAGAAGAGCTCCTCGCCACGCTCCTCGAAGAAGCCCTTGGGCCAGCGGTCTACGAACTCGCCGGAATAGTCGACGTTCAGGCGCTGAACCTTCGTACCAGTCGCGCTCGGCTCCACGTAGAGGACGCTCAGCCGACTCGGGTCGAAACGAGGCGCTCCCTCGGAAAGAGTGCTGGCGGTCGTTTCGCGTATGCGTCGGAGCATCCGCAGGATGATGTGCTCGCTGTGCGTCTCGACGATCAGCTGCCGGCTGGCAGACTGCGCGATGAAGAGGTCGGCAAGTTTCACCTGCAGGGCTGGGTGGATGTGGAGCTCGGGTTGCTCGACCATGACGAGCCCTCCGTCGGGCGGCGTGAGGGCCGCCGCGACGATCGGGACGAGCTGCGCGAACCCGACCCCGAGTTCGCATGGAAACCGGACGCCGGTCCTCCCTACCATCCCTACCATCAATCGGCCAATGCCGGGGTGGCCTGCGTCGTACGGGGACGCGAAGTACTGTCGCGCGACCAGGCTGGCGTCCATCTCCATGCGATCGAACCAGTGGTTTGTCAGGTCCAGGAGTTGCGGGCTTCGAAAGAGTTCGCCCCAAGCGCGCAGCCCGTCTCCCCAACCTTCGTTGGACTTCGCTGTTTCGAAGACCATCGCTCGCGATGGCACGGTCCGCAGCGGTCCGACGTGGACGAGATTCCTGAGCGCGCGAGTGACGTGAGCGACCGGGCCGACCAGAAGGAGATCCAGCAGTCTGCCCATGTTCCCAAGAGGTACAGCCACGTGCCACGCTTCGTGCGATGGCCGCAGGCCTTGCAGCACACGAATCTCGTCGGGAGTGTCATCGGGCCTCTTCAGCCGCCGAATCGAAAAGGGCGCGTCCGTGCGCGGGACAGGCGAACGCACGTCCGGACTGGCGGCGCGAAAAGTAAGAACCGACGCGTTCGTGCGGGTCGCCACTTCTTCGAAGTGCTCCCAGTCCTCGTACTTCTCCTTGAACCACGCAAGGGCGGGGTGTCCGAAGTCCACGTCAATCGACGTCCCAATCGACGTCCCATGACATGCGTCCGGTTCGACGTATGCCCTCACGAGCCATTGGTCGCGACCGACCGTTCCTACTCGGAGTTCGGCCACGGCTCCCTCGTGCGGCCGCTCGGGGAACGACTGGATTCGAAGTTCCACCCAAAGCGGTTTCAACAGAACGTCGACCTCTTTGTTGTGGACGAGATACCCATCGGGATGGTCCCAGAGGGACGGAAATGGGTCGGCGCTCTTCGAATCGAGCTCGATTCGAATCGAGATCGTCCGGTCGAGCTGGTGCTGGTGCACAACCCGCCCGAATCCACCGGAGTCGAAGGCCTCATGCGCGGACCGAGGGCGGTTTCCCTCCAGTTGACTTCGGTCGACGCACTCGAGGAAGTAATGCAGCGCGTGCAGGACGGTGCTCTTGCCCGCGTTGTTGGCGCCAAAGAGCAACGTGACGGGCGCGAGCTCGATGCGCACGCGGTCCGAGATGCCCTTGAAGTTCTCCAGCTCGATTGCAGCGATCATAACTTCGAATCTCCGGAGAGCGGCCGTTGCGCGACCGACTCAAAACAAGCTTCTTGGCGCGGGCCTCGACCTCGTCGACGCGTGCCATGCGGGGCCGCATACTCAAGCTCTGTGCCATCACTCGACCCCGTGCTTCTTGAGCCAGTTGGTGAGGGTCTGGTAGCTCGGCAGCCCGAGCAGCTCCGCGGCCTGCGCCTTCTTGCCGTGCGCGTCGGTGAGGGCGCGCTGCAGGTAGTGCCGCACCACCTCGGCGACGAGCGCGCGGAGATCGAAGCCGTCTCCAAGTGGGCGCGACAGGAGATCGGCCGGGGCGGTCGCGAGCGGCAGGAGCGCGTCCCGGAGATCTTCGCCGGTGATGGTCGGTCCGTCGGTCCAGATGGCGGCGCGCTGAAGCGTATTGGCCAGCTCGCGGACATTGCCCGGCCAGGGGTGGCGGCGGAGAAGGTTCCTTGCGGCGACGGAAAGCTTCTTGTGCTGGTAGCCGGGCTCCGACTCGGCGTCGCGATTCACCTGCGCGAGAAGGTGGTCGGCGAGCAGCATGAGGTCGTCGTCGCGAGCCCGGAGTGGCGGCACCTTGAGGAGGGCGACGGCGAGCCGGAAGAAGAGGTCCTCGCGGAACCGGCCTTCCGCAACCTCGCGGATAAGGTCCTTGTGGGTCGCGGCGATGACCCGGACGGATATGCGGATCGGCCGAGTGCTGCCGACGCGCAGGACCTCGCCTTCCTGAAGCACGCGGAGCAGCTTGACCTGGGCGGATGCTGGGAGCTCACCGAGCTCGTCGAGGAACAGCGTGCCTCCGTCGGCCGCCTCGAAGAGGCCCTTGTGGAGGCGATCAGCGCTTGTGAAGG
>SXIE01000283.1 GCA_005772945.1 Pseudomonadota bacterium | reverse complement strand
GTCTGCAGGGCGAGCAAGGTCTGCCGGGCGAGCGGGGTCTGCAGGGCGAGCAAGGTCTGCAGGGCGAGCAAGGTCTGCAGGGCGAGCGGGGTCTGCAGGGCGAGCGGGGTCTGCAGGGCGAGCGGGGTCTGCAGGGCGAGCGGGGTCTGCAGGGCGAGCAAGGTCTGCAGGGCGAGCAAGGTCTGCAGGGCGAGGCGGGTATTTGCGACGGCGCGGCGCTCATCACGGCGACCGGTACGGACGTGGCCCGTTCACTCCCAGACCGATTGGCAGACGTCGTCAACGTTCGCGATTTCAAGGCCGATGCCTGCACCCACACTGGAGCAGGGCCCATCACCTCCGACACTGCCGCCATCCAGGCCGCGATCGACTTCGCTGCCGAGCAGGCCGAAGCGAACGGCAGCGCCCATCATGGTGTCGGCGGTGGCGAGGTGAGGCTGCCCGCGGGCCGGTGTATGATCGGCGGGCCGGGGCTCGTGCTCTCGAAGGGGCGCTTCGGCGTGCGCCTTGTCGGCCAGGGACGCGGCGTCACCGAGCTATCGATGCAGACGGGCCCAGGCGCGGACGGGATCACCTTGAAGGCCGCCTCACGGGCCGCGGGGGACCTTGGAATTGGCGGCGGCCTGCATCACCTGACGCTGGACGGCGTCAATGTCCGGAACATGGTGGTGGTCGACTGGTGGACCGATGTCGAGATCGTGGACGTGAACGCCGAAGGAGCGAGCCGCGACGGCCTGCAACTGTTCGGGGTCGCGAAGATCCACGTCGAGCACAGCGACTTTTCGAACAACGGCGGCGTCGGGCTCTTCATCCCGGGCACCCCGCTGTCGACCACGGTGAGTGTGTCGCTCAGCCGCTTCGGCAACAACGCGGCTGGCGGCGCCGATGTGCTCGGCCTTGGGCTCGACTTCACCGATTGCATCTTCGAGTCGAACGGCGGGGACAGGGATTTGAACGACGGGGCAGGGGTGCCGGCGCCGGGCATCCTCATTCGCGACGGCAACGTCACGCTCGTCAACCCCTACTTCGAGAACAACGGAGGCGTGGACCTTTGGGCCGGCGCGGACGAGGCGCAGTCCTTCGGCACCTCCGTCGTGGTCATCGACCCCTGGTTCGCCAACTGGGATAGCCAACGATACAAGATAGCGGGCATGCCCGGCATGTTCTTCGAGAACTCGGTCGGCAGCGTGGTGCTCGGTGGCCTCTTCTACGGCGACAACTGGGGCACGACCACCATCGTGAAGCGCCCCGACGCGCGGCTCCTGCTTCTCGCGATGCCTGCCCGTGTGCGCCAGGGCGGCGGCGGCGATGCCGGCGCGCTGACCCCGCAGGTGAGCGCCGCCACGACGCCACCCGCCTGGGGCGATCTCGTTCCCCTGCTCGATGCCGACCTGGGAGCGACCGCGCAGCTCAAGACGATCACGCGCGGCGGCGGAGCCTGGAGCGACTTCCAGCCGCTCGCAGGCGGCGCGTTGGCAAGTTGGACGTTCACGCTCGCCCGCGCGGTGCTGTCGGACACGGTGGTGTGCACCATCCAGCCAGTGCCGCCGGCCCACGTGTTCGCGAACTTCCGCGTCTCGGCGCTCAATACCGTGCAGGTGAGTCTCCACAACGTCTCGGCTGGGACCTGGGCTCCGGGCACTCTGAGCGTCAACTGCGACTGCTTCCAGCACCTGTGACCGCCTCGGCCGAGGCGATTTGTTCGCTGCGGGCGTCCGAAGGAAACGGCAGGCCGTGCCCCGAGGCCGAAGCCCCTCGCGAGAGCCCCGGAGGCGCCCGCCGTTAGCTGCGTAGGCGATCGCCACACGTGGGGCGCGACCGATACGACGACGCCCCCATGGGCGCTTCCATCCTTCGTGCTGCGCTCCGTCCGGGGGGAGGTCAGTCGCAGTGCGCGTCGACCACGAAGCGGTAGCTGTGCTCCTTCGGGGGCCCCGATTGGCGCACGATGACCGTCTCGAAATAGACGTGGCCGTTCGTGTCGGTGACGACCAGCGTCAGCGAGTCGCCCGGTGAGCCGGTGAGTTGGCCGCCGACGTCGAGATCGTTTTCGCCTTCGACGACGTTGAGGTAGCGCGTGATCGCCTCGGTCGTCGGGAACTCGCTCGCCGAAACGATCTCGCTGCCGTTGAGCGACAGGGACGCGCTCGTCACGTGGCTGTTGTAGACGATCAGCATCACGGCGAGGCAGGGGAGGTGGTCGACGTCGTCGAGAACGCCGTCACCATCGAGGTCGGCCGGTGGCACGGTCGTCTCGCTCGCGTCGGCGCTCCCATCGGCCCCGTTGGTCCCATCGAGCCAGGCTTCTCCATCGTCGCTCGGGCCGCCGTCGCCGGTTGGCGCCGTGCCGCTTCCGTCCGTGCCCTGTGCGTCCGCGTCGTCCGCGTCGGCCACATCCGAGCCCGGCGGGTTCGGCGTCGTCGCCACGCAGACGTACACCGGATCGGTCGCCTCGCTCGCCGCGGGCATACAGCGGTATCCGTCGGGGCACGCCGAGACGCAGAGATCGACGCACACAGTCCCGAGCGCCGACGGCACGCACCATCCCGAGGCGCACTCGCCCCCGGCGCTGCAGGCCGCCCCGGTCGCGCTCCCGGCGCTGGTCGCGTCGACGTCGGACGCGCTGCTCGCGCCCGTACCCTGATCGGAGGCCGCGACGCCCTCCGTTGCCCGAACGTCGCCTCCGCCCAGGACCCCATCGGCGTCGCTGCCGCCGTCGCGCCCGCCTTCGTCGCTGTCGCGTCCTTGACAACCGACAGCGATGGCGCCCGCGATCAAGGCCGACCATACCCGCACGTCACGCCACTGGGAACGCTTGTCCATCGGGAGCCCCCAACCGAAATCGCCTGAGTCACACGCACGCAATCGGCATGTCGCGACGCTCTCACGACCCCGCCCGTACGCCGAGGAGAGAGATGCCCGGGGACCATACGCGGGTCGGTCGGCGCACGCACGTTGGAAGCCCCGTACGGAGGAGCCGGGGACCGCGAGGGACCGATAGATCGTCGCGGCGCCCCGCGCGTACCCGCCCCGATGCTCATCGCCAGCGCCCTCGCGTTCATGATCCTCGCGACCCCTCCGCCGGAAACGAGCGGGCACGCGTGGCCCCTGGCGCTGCGGCTCGTCATCGATGGTCAGCGCGAGCACGCCTGCTCGCGGTCCTTTGCATCGACCCACGACGCCGCCACCCTCGCACTCGAGGTGAGCCTCGGCGGCCTCGCGACCCTCACCTTCGACGGCCGCTCGCACGAGGTCTTCGGCCCGTCACCCTCGCGCTACCGGGACGGCGATCACGAGGTCACGCGTACCACGCGCGCGCATCATGTCGTCTGGAACGGACGCGTCGCGCGGCACGCCGCCGTGGTGACGATAACGTTCGACGGGGCGCTCGTCTCCCAGGCGGTCTGGCGCGGCGAGGGCGCGCTGCCGTTGCCGGAGGCCACCCCGGCGCCGGCCGCGTGGATCCTTGTATGCCGCACCGCCGCGCGCACGGTCTATCCGGCCATGGATCCGCCGTCCGCCTTTCCCAGCCCCGACGACAGCAAGGCGGCCGAAACGCTCGCCCTCTGGAACTGCACGTCGACCGCGATTCCCGAGGTCCTCACGCGGCTCTCCCCGACCTTCGCACCTGCCGGGATCCCGCTCGCGCCCGGCCGCGGCCTGGTGCTGGTCACCGCGACGCGCTGGGGAGACGACGTCAGCCTGCTGCGTCGGGCACACTGACGCCCGGTTGCGCGTTGATGGCGCGGCGCGATCGTGCGACGAACGCACGCGCACGCGCACCACCGAGGGCCTGTCGATGCGAACCGCCGCTCCCACCCTGACGCTCGCCGCCGCCCTCACCGCGCTCACGCTCGGCTCAGCCGCCCAGGCCGCGGCCCCGAAGCCTCCGCCGAAGACCCCCCCGAAGACCTCCGACGCCCAGGCCTGCCTCACGCGCCCGACCCCGCCCAAGGGTGCGTCCCTCTGGCTGGCGTCGAACCCGCACCTGCCGTTGGCCGAGACGCGCGACGGAAATATATCCCGGGCCGACGATAAGGAAGGCTGTAAACGCCCGGCGCGCTGGGGGGCGACGGGTCGTTCTTATCGCGTGCTCGATCGCTGGGGCAAGGTCCTCGGGACCTCGAAGGTCGTCCGGCGCGAGCGCTACGACGTCTCGGGTTGCGAAGAGATCCTGATGTCCGGCGCCACGGAATCCGAGGAGGCCCAGGGCGACCGCCTGCTCGTCACCAGCGACGGCGCGTGGGCGCCGGGTCCGAGCTTCGCCGATCGTCCGACTGCGGCCATGCACACCGCTTTCCGCCGCTTTCTGAGCGGTCTCGACGAGCGACTCGTGGCGGACGGAGCGTCCACGACGCAGCCCGAAGGCGAACGTGTCGCCTTTTTCCGCATCGGCAAAAAGGACTGCCAGCCGCGCGATGACGAGCGCGGCCTGGTCGGTGCGTATGCGGTCGCGGGCGGCCCGTACCTCGTCGTCGCCCGTTATGACGCTCAAAAAGGCTGGAAGGCCGTTTATCTCACGACGCCGCCGCCGGCCGCGAGCGACGTTTATCGCGAGAACAAAATCATGACGATCGTCGATATGGAGGGCGATGGGGTTCCCGAGGTCGTGTTCCACACGTCCGAGGACACGGCGTTCTGGGACGTGGTGGTTGGACTCGACAGCGCCCGAATCTGGGCCGAGCGCGCCCAGAGCGCCGCCGGCGCCACCCTCTGACGCCCTCTCGCAGGCCGCATGGGACCGCGGCCACCGACGCGCGTGACCCGGCCCTTGCGCGTTCGCACCGTGCGATGGTTGACTCCCCCACCGACTCCCCGGTGCGGGCTCTGTCGAATTCGATGGTTATTGTGCGCGCGCATGCCCGGAGGCCATCATGCACATCTTCCCCGCCGTCCTCGCGTCCACCGCCATCGTCATCGCCGTCGCGTGCGCGGGGATGCAACCCGCGTCTGCGGCCCAGCCCGCCGAGAAGCCGCGCGCCGCTCCGCTCGATCTCACGACGACCGCCGAGTACATCTCGGGGCGTTGGGAATACCGCTTTACCGTGACCGCCCCCGGATCGAAGAACGAGGGCTACCGCGGCGAGCTCTTCTTCGACGGCAAGCCGGTCGAGGAGCCCTCGGACGACGGCGACTTCTATCGGACGCCTTGGGGTGACGTGTCGTGGCGCGGCGACCCGGTCACGCCCGCGGGCGAGCATGGCTGGATGCCGCGCGAAAAGGGTGCGACCGGCGGCCGCGCCATCGTCGAGCCCTGGCGCGCGTCGGGCGCGCCGATCGTGATGATGATGGTGCTCGTCCCCGGACCCAACGCTCCCAAGCAGCCGCGCATCCAAGTCGATCGTTGGATCGAGACCGAGCTGTCCAAGCTCGGCGCCAAGGAGTTCAAGGTCCAGCGCGAGTGGTTCCCGCTGACCGACCAGGCGTTCGTGCTGCACGAGACCAAAATCTACGGCACGCTCACCGCCCGCCAGGCGCAACCGCGCGACGACGCGAGCCTCGCGGTTCTCCTCGACGGCTCGGACTCCTCGCGCATCGAGCTCCCGCGGCGGGCTGGCGCGACGCTGCTCGTGCGCCACACGATGCGGAGCAACCTCGAATCGCTCGATCTCTACCTCGCGCTGAAGGTCGAGCACGCCGCCCCCGCATGGCCCCGGCCGCTCGAGGTCGGCCCCGAATCGAACGGTAAGGTCGTCACCGTGCGCGGCGCTCACGAGGTCGTCCTCGCGCTGCCCGGCGATCTCGCCAGCGGCAAGGCCTGGATCGTCGAATCGATCGGCGGCGACTCACCCCACGGCGGCGCCGCCAAGGTCGCGGGCGCCCCGCAGTTCGTCGCCGGCCCGCCGACCAAGACCAGCGCGCGTCCCGGCACCTTCGAGACGCTGCTGCGCGTCGCCGAGCTCGGGACCTGCGACGTCGTGCTCGCCTATCGCGACCCGCGCCAAGAGGACGCCCCGCCCGAGCAGACGTTCCGCGTGACGCTCAAGGTCGTCGAGCTCGCCCCGCGCCAGCCTGGGCGCTGGCCCGACGTCGCGAAGTAGCGGCGCCCCGGCGCGACCGATTTTCGTCGGCGTCCCTGGACGAACGGCGCGAACTGGTGCATCTGCGCGTCGCGCACCCCCTCTTTCGCGTACCCAGGGCCGGCCCCCGTGTTGCCGTACGCCGGCCAGGGTTGCGCCTCCGCGCGCCATCAAGAAGCCCCCCATGTCCCTCGTCGCGACCGCCTCGCACGCCGTTTCGCGCGCCACGCTGCTCCCGGACGGCTGGTCCTTGACCGTGCCCGACGGCTTCGCGGCCTGCCGAACCGACGCGGCCGTGGTCCTCTGGCGCGACTCGCTCACGATCTGGCTCACGGCCCATCCGCGCGTCCGCCTCGCCGGCGCGGTCGTTCCTCCACCTGCCCACGTTCTGGGCGGCGCGGGCGCACGCGACGTCGACCTCGAGTCGGAGGACGCCGGCGACCTCGTCCGCGTGGCCTACCGCGCCAAGCCAGCCTTCGATGACGACCGCGCGCCGTCGTTCCATGGCGAGGTCATCGCGCCCCACACCTGGCTACGCATGGTCGCCACCTTCGCGACCGAGGACCACGCCGACTGCGTGCGCAGCCTCTGGCGCAGCGCGCGCCCGGTCGGCCCCGTCGCCGTCTGATCGCTCTGCAAGCCGTGCTCAGGCCTGGGCCGCCGCCACGCCCGCGCCGGTGGCCGCGCTGGTCACCGCCCGCGGCGCGCGTCCGCTTCGGGCCC
>SXIE01000282.1 GCA_005772945.1 Pseudomonadota bacterium | reverse complement strand
CCGCACGGCATCATGAACCCGGGGAAGCTCTTCCCCGACGAAGCGGCCGAGGATCACGCGAGCGAAGAGAGCGACCGGGAGGCGCGGGCGACGCGGTCGGCGCGGGCCGGCGATGGCGGCGGGGCATAGGGCGGAGGGGAGATGGGCGAGACCGTGCCGATTCGTGCGCCGGTGGGGAGCCTCGAGGAGCTCCGGCGCATCGTGCCGACCGAGCAAATCGAAACGCAATACGACGGCGAGGCGTCGACGGGCGGGGCATGGGCGGTCGAGCCGGCGGCGCAGGTCGAGCTGGTCGAGCTGCTCAAGTGGGCCAACCAGCGGCACGCGGCGGTGTACACGCGGCGTCCGCGGCGCGGGGATGCGGAGCAGTGCGGGGCGCGGCCGCGCCTCTATCTGCGTAGTCGGCGCATGAAGCGGATCCTCGATCTCGACGTGACGTCGGGGACCGTGACGGTGCAGACCGGGATCACGATGGCGGAGCTGCATCAGGAGCTGGACGAGCGCAGCTTCACGACCGGGTTTCCGACGCGCCCGTGGCGCCAGGAGCCGCTCGGGGCGATGCTCGCGGCGGTGCTCGATGCGCACTGGGGGCCGAAGTTCGGGTCGCTCGAGGACCAGGTCTCGTCGCTCGGGGTCGTCTTCCCGGACGGCAGCGTGGCGAGCTCGAAGAGCGCCCCGCGCAAGGCCGTCGGGCCCGATTTCGACCGCCTCTTTCTGGGGTCGCGTGGGCGCTTCGGGATCATCCACGAGGTGACGCTGCGCATCTATCCGAAGGCGGGGCGCACGGTGTCGAGCTACGGCGCGCGCTCGCTGCTCGCCGCGCTGGAGGCCGTGCGCGACGCGATCCGCGTGGGCTTCGATGCGCGCGCGATGGAGATCCTGACGCCGGCGCCGGACCGGACCTGGGGCCGAAAGCGCGTCGGGTTGACCGATGAATTGCCGGTCTTGGTGTTGGTGGAGCCGTGGGGGATCGCGACGGGGCGGCCGGCGACGTGGCTCGACGAGGTGTTCGGGCGGAGCCTCGTGCGCCTCGAGCCGCCGGTCGGCTGGAACCTGCATGAGGGGCTCTTGCCGCCGCCGCGCGCATGGACGTCGCCGGTCGTGCCGGTGCACTGGCGCGGGCTCGATGCGCTCGCGCGCGCGGTCGGCGACGATGTGCCGCCGGGGCTGTGGATCGTGCGCATGGGGCGGCACGGTGGGCATCTCTCGCTGGCCGAGGGCGCGACGGGGGATTCGGCGGACCGCATTCGGCAGCTCGTCGACGCGCAGGCGGCGCGGACGCGCGCGGGGGCAGCACGCTGGGGGACCTACCAGGCCGAGCTCGTGCGCCGCCTCGATCCCAAAGGCATCTTGAATCCCTCCTGACCGAGCGCGCAAGGCGAAGACCCGATGGCGATCTCCCTTCGAAAAGCCGACGCGAAACGGGGCGGGACGCGCCTCTCGTCGCGTATCGACGAGTATGCGGCGGCGTTCCAGCTGTGCCTCTATTGCCCGAGTCTGTGCCGGCACGTGTGCCCGGTGGCGACGGCGGATGGCAGCGATTCGACGTCCCCGTGGGCGCTGATGAGTCTGGCCGATCACCTGCGTACGCAGCGGCTCGAGGTGACGGCGGAGACGGTGAAGGCGCTGTCGTCGTGCGCGGGGTGCGGGGCGTGTCAGGCCGCGTGCCTGCACGACAACCCGGTCTCGGAGGCGCTGACCGAGGTGCGCACGGCGGCGGTCGAGGCGGGGCTCGGGCCGGTGCCGGCAAGCGCGCTCGCGCGTCCGCCGCTGCCGATGGATCATCCGCTGTTCGATGCGCTGCGGGCGCGCTCGCGCTTCGAAGAGCGCCCGGTGTTTTCGCTGGTCCCGGGCACGGCGACGTTGCTCGAGGCGCCCGAGGTCGTGCAGTCGCTGATCGGCGTCTGCGAGCGACTCGAGATCGATCTCCTGAGCTGCGGCGACTTGGCGCGCCACGACCCCGGGTACGACCTCTGGTTTGCGGGCCACCAGCGCGAGTTCGTGGCGCAGGCGCGCGCGGCGCACGAGGCGACGCGGGGCGCTCAGGACATCGTCGTGATGTCGGCCGAGACGCTCTACCTCTTGAAGCACGTCTATCCGCGCTATGGCCTCTCGATCGACGCCGAGCTCGTGCACGTGTCCGAGTTCTTGTTGCCGATCCTCTCCGGGGCCGTCGTCAAGCGCCGTCCGGGCCGAGTGGTCTACTACGAGAGCTGCATTCTCTCGCGCAAGCTGGGCCTGCGCGACGTGCCGCGGCAGGTCCTCAGGCGGGTCCTGGCCGAGCCGATCATCGAGATGCCGGCGCGACCCGAGGTGACCGGATGCTGCGGGGGCTCGGGGATCGGCATCGCGTGCCCCGAGACGGCCGAGCGCATGGCGGATGCGGTCGTCGAGGCGATCCTTGGAATGGGCGGCGCCGAGCGCCCGGACCTGGTCGTCAGTTTCTCGCCCGAGTGCGTGACAGCCTTGCGTGGTGCGATCGCGCGGCAGGGCGCGCGGGCGGCGCACCTCGAGATCGAGCACGCGGTGGCGCTCGTCGCCGAGGCAGTCGTTCGTGACGGAGCAGTCGCATGACCGAGCCCGCCAAGCCTCCCGCACCCAAGACCATCGCCATCGTCAACGAGCGCGCCGGCAATGGCGCGATGGCGGATATCTATCGACGCCTCGAGCACCGCATCGAAGACGCGGTCGGGCCGACCGACGTCGCGTTCACCGATGGCACCGGGCATGCCACGACGCTGGCTCGCGAAGCGCTCGGGAAGGGGTACACGCGGATCTTGGTCGGCGGCGGCGACGGCACCATCAACGAGGTCGTCAACGGCTTCTTCGACGCGGCCGGCGCGCCGATCAACCCCGAGGCCGAGCTGGCGTTGCTCGCCGGCGGGACCGGCGGCGACTACCGCAAATCGGTCCAGGTGCGCGACGCGGACGAGACGATCGCCGCGCTTGCGGCAGGTCACACGCGGCGCGTGGACCTCGGGCGCTTGACCTACACGGCGCACGATGGAACGACCCAGACGCGCATCTTCGACAACATCGCGGGCTTCGGGTTGGCCGGACGCGTCGTGAGCCACGTGCCGCGCTACCGCGGCCTGGGCGGTCGTGCGGCCTATTTCGGCGCCACGCTGCAGGGGCTCTGGGGTTGGAAGAATCCGCGCGTGCGGCTGACGCTCGACGGCGTCGCGCGGGCGCCGCAGCCGATCGTGACGGTGGCCGTCGGCAAGGGGCGCTTCTTCGGCGGCGGGATGATGATCTGTCCCGACGCGCGCCTCGATTCCGGGATGTTCGAGGTGACGGTGCTCGGGGATCTTTCGCGGCTCGAGCTCATCATGATGTCGAGCACGATCTACAAGGGCGCGCACGTGTACCATCCGAAGGTGTCGATTGGCCGCGCGAGGGTCGTCCTGGCCGAGGCGGTCGACGGCGACGAGGTGCTGATCGACGTCGATGGTGAGGGCCCCGGGCGGCTGCCGGCGACGTTCGAGGTCCTGCCGGCGGCGCTGAAACTCGTGGCCCCATGACGCGTTCCCGAGAGGCGAAGCGGGCCGCGAAGCGCGCCAGGAAGGCGGCCCGGCCGCGCTTCACGTGGCGCGAGCGCGGGGTGCGCATGGCGCTCGCGACGCTCGCTGGCGTCTGCATCTTCCTGTCGTTTCCGTTCTCGACCGAGCCGGACTCGAACTGGTGGCCGCTCGCGTGGATCGGACTCGTTCCGTTCTTCATGGCGCTGCAGGGCGCGAGCGGGCGGCAGGGGTTCTGGATTGGGGCCTGGTGCGGGCTCGTCACGAACTTCGGCGGTTTCTGGTGGGTCTCAGAAGTTCTCCATGATTTCGGGCACTTGCCATCTGGCGTCGTCTGGCCCATCACGGTCCTGAACGCGTTCTACCAGGGGCTGTCGTTCGCGATCTTCGGCCTCTGCTATTCGCGCGCGGCGAAGTGGTACGTGCGCCCGGAGGTGCAGGGGGCGGCGGCCGTGCAAGGCGCCCGCCTCGCGCCCGAGCGCCCGCCGATCTGGATGACGGCGGCGCTCTTCACCGCGGTCGAGTGGCTCTATCCGCTGCTCTTTCCGTGGTTTCTGGCCAACGGCCAGTACCGTTTTCTGCCGGCGATCCAGATCGCGGAGTTGGGCGGCGTGCCGCTGGCGACGTTCGTGATGGTGGCCTTCAACGCCGCGCTGCATGCGCTCTTGGCATGGCGCATGCGCCGCGAGCGCTTGCCGGTGCGGGCCGTCGCGCTGACGTTCGCGGGGGTCGCCGCGACGCTCGTCTACGGCGTCGTTCGCATCGCGGCTGTCGACGACGCGATCGCCGCTGCGCCCAAGGTCAGGCTCGGGCTGGTCGAGGCGAACATCGGCATCTTCGAGAAGCAGGCCAAGCACGTCACGCAGCGCGCCGAGCAGGATCGAATCCTCCAGCGGAACCTGCTCTTGCATCAGAAGATGAGCAGCGAGCTCGTCGCCCAGGGCGTCGATCTCGTCATCTGGCCCGAGTCGAGCTTCTTCCCGGTTCGCTATCCGTTCATCAAGCGCCAGGACGACTTCGCGCTCGGCGTGACCGCCGACGGGCGCGCGTACGCGCTGCGCTATGCGAACGGCACGAAGGCGCCGACGTGGGTCGAGGTTCCGCTACTGGCCCGGGCGCCTTTGGGCGAAGGCCTCGTAGCGGCTGCCCGTGCAGTCGCCGCCGCGCGCGAGGACGGCTGGGCCGTGGCGGGCGACGGCGGGGTCATCCAGCTCGGCACCCGAACGTGGATCGTCCCGGGGACGCCGAACCTGACGGCGCTCGCGGTGGTCGAGAGCGCGGGGTACGCGCAGGCGCAGGACGAGGCCGCGCTTGCGGTCTGGGCGGTCGGCGAGCACGGCACGCTCGTCAAGCTCCCGCCCACGCGCGGCGGCGAGGGGGCCGGCGCCGTCAGCGTCACGACCATCCCGTCCGGGACCGACGCGCGCCTCAACGCGATCGCCATGGCCAGCTCGCATGACGGCGTCGCGGTCGGCGACGGTGGGACGCTCCTCGAGATTACGCGCGACGTGGTGACGAAGGTCGACACCCGGACGACCGCGAACCTCTACGCGGTCTTCACGAGCGGCCCCGGCAGCGCCATCGCGGTCGGCGCGCGCGGGACGGTGCTCGTGCGCCGCACGCCCGGCACGTGGGAGCCGGTCTCGCCCGGTACCCAAAGCGATCTGCGCGCGATGGCCGTGTCGCCCCAGGGCGCGCTGTGGGTCGGCGGCGCGGGTGGGGTCGTCTTCACGCCGGCCCCGGTCGACGGCGGTTGGGCCGCGCAGCCGCTGCCGACGAAGTCGGACATCGTGGCGATGGCCTCTGACGGGCTCGGGCAGCCGCTCGCTGCGACCGCGGACGGCAAGGTCTATCGAATTGCGCGCGGCGCGGCCGCCTGGGAAGCGCTGCCGGTGCCACCCGCGGCGATGGTCGCGCTGGCGCCGCTGGGGTTCGCGTCGACCTTCCCGCTGCCGCGGACGATCCGTTGGGTCTGGCAGGGGGACGCGCCGCTGCCGGCCCTCGAGGCCTACGACGCCAAGCCGGCGATCGAGCTTGACGGCGTGGCGGAGCGCGACCTGAACGCTATTCAGCGCGGGTTCCGCGCGCCGCTGCTGCTCGGCGGGCTGACGTGGGAGGACGCGCCGCCCGGCGAGGACCCGGATGGGGACGGGGTGCGCATGTTCAATACGGCCATTCTCCTCGACGAGGAGGGGCACGTGCGCGGGACCTACGACAAGAATTTCCTCTTGGCGTTCGGGGAGTTCATGCCGTTCGGGTCGCTGTTCCCGGGGCTCTACAAGGTCTTCAAGCAGGCCGGACGCTTCACGGCCGGCAGCGAGGTCCGGGTCTTCGGTTGGCGCGGCTTCAAGATCGGGATCATGATCTGCTACGAGGACATCATGCCCAACTTCACGGGCAAGCTGGCCGACCTCGAGCCCAACATCATCATCAACGTCACCAACGATGCGTGGTTCGGCCGGACGGCCGAGCCCCACCATCACCTGGCGCTGTCGGTCTTCCGCGCGATCGAGAATCGCCTGATGCTCGTGCGCTCGACCAACACTGGGATCTCGGCGTTCATCGATCCGACGGGACGCATCACCGGGCAGACGCGTATCGACGGGGCGGAGACGCTCGTCAGCGAGGCGCCGATGATGGCCGGCGGCACGCTCTTCGGGGCGGTCGGGAACCTGTTCGCGATGCTGTGTTTCCTCGGTGTGTTGGTGCCGGCAATCGTGCGGATCGTCCGAAGGGTTCGTGCGTGGTGGGCGACGCGGGCAGCCGCGCGCGCCTAACGCTTGCTTGCAGACGTCTGCAACCATTGTCTCCCCAAGCAAGGAACGCGAACGGTGAAGTCACTCGTTTTGGATGGCCTCGAAGACTATGCCCGTGCCCACACGAGCGCGCCTGCGCCGCTCTATGAGCGGCTCCGCGAAGAGACGTTCCGGGCGACGGCGCTGCCGCAGATGCAGGTCGGGCACCTCGAAGGCCGGCTGCTGAAGATGCTCACACAGCTGACCGGGGCCCGCTGCGCGGTCGAGGTCGGGACCTTCACCGGTTACTCGGGTCTGTGTATCGCCGAGGGATTGGGGCAGGGCGGCGTGCTCCATACCTTCGACATCGATCCGGTCGCGACGGCCATCGCCCGCCGCTATTGGGACGAGGCCCCGTGGGCCGCGGGCAAGATCCAGCTGCATCTCGGCGACGCACGCACGCTCCTGCCGAGCGTCATCGATGCGCTCGCGCAGCCGGCTGTGCCCTATCCGATCGACTTCGCGTTCATCGACGCCGACAAGACCGGCTATCAGACGTATTGGGATCTCATCGTCGCGCGCCTCCGCCCCGGCGGGCTCGTCGCGGTCGATAATGTCCTCTGGAGCGGCTCCGTGCTCGCGCCGGCCACCGAGGACGCCGACGCGATCGTCGCGTTCAACCGCCACGCCGCCGCGGACGCGCGCGTCGAGACGATGCTGCTCACCGTGCGCGACGGGCTCCTTCTCGCGCGCAAGAAGGGATGACCATGGCCGAGCTCGCGTGGGACACATTCGGCGAGGAATCGATCGCGCACTTCAAGGCGCTGCTCCGGATCCCGACCATCAACCCGCCCGGCAACGAGAAGCCAGCGGCCGAGTACATCGCGCAGGTGCTCAGCGCCGAAGGGATCCCCTTCACGCTGGTCGAGGCCGCGCCCGGCCGCACGAGCCTCGTCGCGCGCCTCGTCGCCGACCGTCCCGACGGGCGCGGGCCGCTCCTTTTGAATGGGCACCTCGACGTGGTGCCGGTCGACCCCGAGCACTGGACCCACGACCCCTTCGGGGCCGTCGAAGCCGACGGATGCATCTGGGGACGCGGCGCCATCGACATGAAGAACATGGTCACGATGAGCCTCATGACGCTCATCGGACTCAAGCGCGCGGGCGTTCAGCTCGGGCGCGACGTCATCCTCGCGACCGTCGCCGACGAAGAGGCCGGCTCGCACAACGGCGCCGTGTATCTGGTCGAGAAGCACCCCGAGCTGGTGCGCGCCGAGTACGTCTTGAACGAGGTCGGCGGCCACACGCTGCATATCGGCCCAAAACATCGAACAACGAGGTACTACCCGGTGCAGGTCGCCGAAAAAGGGATCTGCTGGTTCGAGCTGACCGCCGAGGGCGAGCCCGGGCACGGCTCGATGCCGCATCCGGGCAACGCCGTCGTGACCCTCGCGCGCGCCGTCGAGCGCTTGGGAACCGTCGCGCTCCCGCAGCACGCGGTGCCGGTCGTCGCCGAGTTCCTGAAGACCATCGCCAAGGGCGCGCCGTTTCCGCGCAGCCTGATGATCCCGATGCTGCTGCAGCCGACGCTGGCCGGGCAGATCCTGAAGATCATGCAGCGCGTCGATCCCGAGCAACGCAAGGGCATCAACGCGATGCTGCGCAACACGACCTCGCCGACGATGCTCGCGGCCGGCTCGAAGGTGAACGTCATCCCGTCGCGCGCGACCGCCACGATCGACGGTCGGATCCTGCCGGGCCAGACGCTCGAGGGGTTCCTCGCCGAGGTGCGCACGGTCATCGGCGAGGGCCTCGGGATCCGCGTCATCGACCACCACGACGGGACCACCTTCAACCGCGAAACACCGCTCTACACCGCCATTACAGCGGCCCTCGGGCGTCACGACCCCGAGGGCGTGCCGGTCCCGTATATGATCCCGGGCTTCACCGATTCGTTCGCCTACGGGCGTCTCGGCGCGACCTGCTACGGCTTTTCGCCGGTGCGCCTCGAGCCCGGGATGTCGTTCACGAAGATGTACCACGGCCACAACGAGCGGATCCCGCGCGCCGGCTACCTCTGGGGCCAACGCGTCCTCTACGAGCTGGTGCGCGACTTCTCGGCCGCGCACTGAGCGCCGGCTTCCTTTCGGGGAGTCACTCGACGCCGCAATAGGGTAGATCTGGCACGAACGCGATGCCGACGAGCTGCCCCTCCCAGGTCCCCGCGAGCACGACGGCGTAATAGTCCACCGACTTCGCGTGGACGACGTAGTGCTCGACCCTGGTCTTCGTCAGGTCGCCGATCCTCGCGGCGAGCGGGCCGAGCACCTCCGCCAGCACCCCGTCGCGCCCGAGCACATCGTGGAGGAAGAGGTTCGGGCACGAGATCCCATCGCCACCGCAATCGGCGACCTCGGACTCGACCGAGGTCGCACCGGTCATCGCCTGCAGAAACTCGCCGACCGAGGTGCCTGCGAGCGCGATGGCGCAGTGATTCGGCTCGGCGCCGCTCATGTCGTAGCCGATCGAGACCTCTTGCGAGAACATGTTGTAGTCGAAGGGGTCGGTGGTGTCGGGGGCGGTGTCCTCGGTCTCGGGCGTCGTCGTGTCCCCCGGCGCGACCTCTGCCGTCGCGACGTCCTCCGCGGTCTCGGGAAGTCCCGTCGCGCCAGCCGTGTCGTCGGGCGCGGTCGCGGCATCCGCGGCGGTCCCTTCCGTGACCTCGGTGGCCGCCGTGACCTCGGTGGCGGCGGAGCTGTCGGACGCCGTGGTGACCGCTCCAGCGGTCTCGCCGCCGGTCGTCTCGTTCACCTCCACATCGGACGTCGGTTGAGACGTTCCGTCCTCCTCGCTGCAGGCGCCGACCCCGACCACGAACGCCACGAACATTCCGATACGCCGCATGACCACGCTCCTCGTTGTGCTGTGCCTTCGACACGCGAGCGCGTCCCAAGCGAAAAACACATCGGCGGTGGCCCTGAAACCGCGAGCCTCACTTCGTCGGCTTGATCCCGAAGCGCCCCAGATCGACCCACGCATAGCGTCGGTCGCGCCAGTTCGCGCTGTCCTGCCGGATCTCCAGCACGAGCACGTTCACGTCCGGGTGCCAGAACACGTTCTCGAGCGCCTCGGTGAGGTCGTTGCCGTCGTCGTGCCGATCGATGATCCAGTCGACACGCTGCTTCTTGCCGTTCGCCTCGACCATCACCTGATCGACCTCGAGCGACACCTTGACCGGCACCCCGAGGACCGTCGCGTCCATGCCGTCCACGCACCCCAGGTCCGCCTTGGCGACCAGCGTGTCGGCCTGGGCCAGCGCGGCCGGCGTGCGCGGCCGGCGTGCTCGCGCCGTTCTTCGCCAGCGTCACGCGCTTGTACGAGGCCTCCTTGCGGACCTCGGTCAGGATCGTGCTCGGCGTGCACGGGCTGCCGTCGGCCGTCGTGCAGTCGCCGGCCATGCGCACGATCCACACCGCGCGATCCTTGCTGTTCCACGCAAGGCACCGCCGCTGCGCCGGGACGTGCCCGGGCACCTTGCCGTCGAGGAGCTTGGGCGCCTTGGCCGCCGCCTCGGGCGGATCCGGCAGGCGGTCCCAGCCGCGCGGATCGAACGTCGTGCGCGTCCAGCCGTGGCCGCTCTCGGTCGCAAAGAAGAGCGTCGTCCCCATCGCCCAACGCGGGGTCCCGCGCGCCGACGCGAGCGGCAGCAGCGCCGCGTGGTCCGCCCGCGCGACCGCCCAGCGCCCACCGTCCTGCTTCAGCGTGTAGCCCACGCCGTCGGCGGTGAATGCCGCGTCCGCCCCGAGCGCCGTCAGCGCGCAGGCCTTCGTGTCACCGAGCTTGGCGGCCACCTCGATGCGTCGATCGCGCGCGATCTTCGCGAGGATCGCGTCGTCCGGATCCGTCGCCGCCAGCGTCGCCTTGGCCAACGGGACTACGCTCGGGCGCGCCCCGAGCGACTCGAGCGTCAGCACCGCCTCGTCGCCCGCCGCGCCTGGCGTTCGCGTGTACATCAGGATGTACATCTCGCCGTAAGCGGTCTCGACGCACACCGGCGCGCCGACCGTCGCGGGCAGCGCGAAGAGCGTCGGTTTGACGAACACCGGATCGAGCGCGATCGGCACGAAGCGGAGGCGCCCGCCGTCCTTGGCCGCGAGGTACCAGCGCGCGTCCTTGCCGTCGGCGCGCACCAGCGTCACCTCGCTCGCGCCTCCGCCTCCGATCGACACCGACACGCGTGCGCCGTCGGGCCCCAGCAGCATCACCTCCGAGCCCTGGCGCGTGACCTCGACGGTCGTCCCGCGCGCGGGAATCGTCGCGGTCTTGCCCGCCGCGAGCGGCGTGGCGAGGCACCCCGTGTCGACCTCGGCCAAGAGATCGTTGGCCAGCGCGAGCTCGCTCGGAACCACGGTCGCCAGCGCGACCTGCGGGCTGCTGAGGCCCGGGAGCAGCGGCCGCTTCGCGACCTCGGTCATCGTCGCACTCGCAGCGCGTACGGTGTAAAGGCGCGAGTACGCCTGGCCCGACGCGACCTCGGGGGAGAGGTACACCATCGTGTCGTCGCCGCTCTGCCAGCCGAGGCAGGCCTCGGTCGCGACGTTGTGGGAGGCCACGGCGACCGCCTTGGGAGCGGCCGCGCGGGGTGCCGGCCGCATCAGCAGGTCGACCGAGATGCGCTCGAACGTTGCGTCGGCCGCGGCCCCGTCGGTCGTGGTGCGATGCACAAACCAGGCGCCTCCGCGTGGTGCGACGAAGAGCGCATCGATGCCCGGGGGGAGCACCTGCGACCGCAGATTGTCGCTGCGCACGACCCAGGTGCCGTCGCTCAGCTTCTCGAGCGAGCCGCTCCGACGACCCTCGTCGTAGCTGAAGCGCTTGCCCGGCTGGACCGCATCGCAGGCCATCGTCGCGTCGCCCATCTCGGCGAGCGCCTTCTCGAGGTTTGCCGGCTTGGCGGTCGCTGCGACCTGGCTCGGGCTCGGCATCCCGTCGCCCTTCCAATAGGTGAGATAGGCGACCGTCTTGGTGAGGCCATCGGGCGTCACGCGCGCGAGGTAGCTCGCGACCTCGCATTTTCCGGTCGCGGCCTCACACGACGACTTGAGTCGCACGGCGTAGACGGCGTCGCCGCTGCCGACGTAGCCGAAGCAGGTCGGCAGCGTGGCCTCCTCGGCGCTGACGGGCCTTGCCGGTCCGGCGGCGCGCGCCGCGTCGGAGGCGAACGCGAGAACTGCGCAAGCCGTGAGACTTACGAAGGAACCGAGCCATGGACGAAACGAAAAGCGATGCATGATGCTCCCCTACGACAGCAAAGCGCGGCGCGCAACGCGCGATCGGCGTCATCGCATCCCAGCGATCGTGTCACGGAAGGTCACGCGCCTCCGAAGGGGCGATTCCTGCTTCAGGGGGCCAGACGCTCGGCCCAGTCGCGGGCGCCGACGACCGAATAGGTCCCGCGTTGAGCGGCGGCGCGCTCGACGATCTGCTCGTAGCGCGTCCACATCGCGGCTTTCGCGGTGTCGCCGAGCGGCGTTGCGAGCAAGGTCGGATTCCAGTCCGGGACCTTCTTGGCGTAGACCGTGAGCCACCACGAGTCCTCGGCCAGGAAGTCGTTGTCGTGCATCTTGAAGGCGACCGTGCAGGGGGTCTTGGCGGAGCCCGCGCAGCGCGCCATCTCGCAGTCGTAGATCTCCTTGCCGTCGGCCATCGCGACGCACGTGTCGCCGTCGAGGGTGGGGTCCGAGTTGAAGACCTTGGCGTCGATATACTCGGGCTTGATCGGGAGCCCGTTGCGTCGGTCGCCCTCGAACGTCCCGTTCGCGGCGTGTTGGATGACAAAGGTCACGCCGAGATCCTTGAAGGCGCGGTCGACGGCGCGCTGCATCGTCTGGCCGCTCGCCTCGATGCCGCCGACGTAGGGGGCGCGTCCGTAGAGGCGCGTGAGCTTGACGAACCCGCCCTCGACGGTCGTGCGCTGGCCGGTCACGAGGTCGACGCCGAAGGACTCGAAGGCTTTGATCTCGGCGACCATCTCGTCTTCGGTCATGGTGTCGAGCCCATACCAGTCGTGGCCCTGGGCGTTGACGAAGTTCGCGCGGTACGGTTTCGGCGGGCGCGTGTGGTAGCTGACGCTGACGTTCGGCGTCGTGAGGATGCGGGTCAGCAGGTCGTGGTGCTGCGCGTCGAACGCGTCGACCATCCAGGTCGTCAGGGAGATGTCGAGCCGGAGGTCGAGGCGATCGAAGAGGTCCATCACGCGCGCCAGGAGCGCGGCGGAGTCGTCGAGGTAGCCGTATTCCTGGACGTTCAGGTGGAACATCGCGACCGTGTCGGTGAACGTGACGGGCGTCGGGGTCGCGTCCGAGGTCGAGTCCGAGCCCGAATCCGAGTCCGAGCCCGAAT